>NZ_AODE01000091.1 GCF_000525855.1 Listeria cornellensis FSL F6-0969 | reverse complement strand
CGCCTTTGGGTGAACGGTGTTGCGGTATCCCAAGCAACGACTCACGCAGACGGCACGTATACGTTTGATAAAAGTGGCAAGCTTCGTCAAATTAGCGACCGATAAAGTCGAAGTCGTGGCTGTCAATGCCGCTTACAATGAAGTGGCCCGTAAAACAGTCGTAACCAAAGGATCATCCATCTTAGACACGAGTCTAACACCAGACCCGTATGCGAAAGATAGTGCGACCCTGACCGGTAAATACGGCAAAGACATTGCGAAAGTCCGTCTTTGGGTCAACGATGTCGCGGTAGCACAAGCAACAACCAGCAATGGCGACTTCACCTTCACAAACATTGCGAGCTTCATCAAAAACAAAACCGATAAAGTCGAAGTGGTGGGCGTAGACGCGCAATACAACGAGTTGAATCGCAAACCGGTAACCCTTACTGGTTTCGACACCCTAGACAATGCCTTAACAGCACCAGCCAATTTCACATTGGATCAAGATACAACGATTAACGGCACGATGGGTACCAACGTAGCCAAAGTTCGCCTATCCGTGAATGGCGTTATCGTGAAACAAGCGAC
>NZ_AODE01000090.1 GCF_000525855.1 Listeria cornellensis FSL F6-0969 | reverse complement strand
TATCTTTTGCCGTATGTTCCTGTTAGATTCGCCGTACCAATTTTATAGCTGTTGGCTGTCAGGGCGTAATCTTTCACGTCTGGGATAGTGGTGCTTGCAGCCGATGTTTTACCAGTTGATGCTTTCGTTACCGTCGCTGTAATCGTAGAGCCGCCGGCTTGTTTGGCGATGATAAAGCTGTAGTTACCAGCGCTGTCTGTTTGACCAGACGCAATCGTTGTCGTGCCGTTTTTGATCACGATCGCGCTGTTAGGTTCCCCTTTACCGGAAACAGCAGTAGAGCTGGTTGTTAGGGCGCCAATCGTTGTTTGCACGATCGCGTCATCGGCGATTTTAGTGCTCGCCGTGGATGTTTTACCGTTCGATGCTTTGGTGACTGTCGCTGTAATCGTAGAACCGCCGGCTTGTTTGGTGATGTTGAAGATATAGTCACCGGCGCTGTCTGTTTTACCAGAGGCGATGGTTGTCGTACCGTTTTTGATCACGATAGCGCTGTTCGCTTCGCCTGTTCCAGAAACGCTTGTGGAATCGGTTGTCAGCGCGCCAATCGTTGTTTGGGCGATGGTGTCA
>NZ_AODE01000089.1 GCF_000525855.1 Listeria cornellensis FSL F6-0969 | reverse complement strand
GTGAACACAGAAAAAGCAGGTGTCTATCACGTGACATACAGCGTGACAGATTCCGATGGCAATACCACAACGAAGACCATCCAAGTCACCATTTTAACCAACGATGCCCCTGTAATCACAACAAGCGACGTTTACCTGAAAGCAGGCGACACGTTTAACCCACTTGACGGCATCACAGCAAGTGACCTCGAAGATGGCGATCTAACGTCCAGCATCCAAGTCGTATCCAGCAATGTAAACATGAAATCCGAAGGGCTATACGCGGTCGTGTATTCCGTGACAGATTCCGACGGCAATACGACAACCGTAACACGTCACGTATACGTGCGCACCAACGACAAACCAGAAATTCACGTATCTGACCAAACCTTCAAAGCCGGTTTCGCATTCGATCCAATGACGATTGTTTCCGCGAGTGATTTAGAAGATGGCGATGTAACAAAAGCAGTCAAAATCACGAGCAACAACGTGAATCCAGATGTTGCGGGCACATACGCGATCACATACAGCGTGACCGATTCCGATAACAACACCACAACGAAAACCATCACGGTGACCGTTTTAACCAACGAAAAACCAGTGATCACAGCAGCCGATCGTACCGTTAAAGCACACCTTGCGTTTGACCCAATGACAGGCGTTTCCGCAAGTGACTTGGAAGACGGCGACATCAGCGACAACATCAAA
>NZ_AODE01000088.1 GCF_000525855.1 Listeria cornellensis FSL F6-0969 | reverse complement strand
TTTCATTAGGGTGCGCTGCCTGGAAATTGCGGTTAAGCATATTTTTAGCGGTATGCTCTGCGGTAGATCGAAACCATTGTGGTTTCTTGCGACGAATGACGGAATACAATTGATTTATCCGCATAATTCGACGGATTCTTTTCCAGTTATAGTTCGTATTTAACGCACGATTGACCGCTAAGGTCATCCGACGGTAACCATAAATATGATTCACGCGCTGCGCAATTTCGATAATTTTTTTCTCAAGTTGCTGATTTAGTAACTCACTGGCAGATACTTCACGGTGTAGCCACTTATAGTAGGAAGACCGAGCGATTCCTGCGACTTCGCATAATGTTACAATCGGATACGTTTCTTTTAGTACAGTGATAGCACAGTAGAGTTCCTCTTGTCGGACTAATGAAAGTCTTGGTACTTTTTGTTCGATCTCCTGCAACTTTTTTTGCGATGGCATTCTCGATTTCTAAACGCTCATTCTGTGCCTCTAATTCTTTGATGCGTAGCGTTAAAAGGTCTGTTTCCGTTAGTTCTTCTTTGTGCTTGGAACGACCGCGTCGGTCCTGTAACA
>NZ_AODE01000087.1 GCF_000525855.1 Listeria cornellensis FSL F6-0969 | reverse complement strand
CTAACCTCTACGAGCCAGCGATGGCCGTATCCGTTAGGTGAAAGGTTACTTTCAGTTGATTCTCAGTTCTTACTTGGTTGGTACAAGTCAACGACTTATACCGCACTTTACTAACTTTCTTATCTAGTTTTCAAAGAACAACTTTCTTTGGTGGAGCCTAGCGGGATCGAACCGCTGACCTCCTGCGTGCAAAGCAGGCGCTCTCCCAGCTGAGCTAAGGCCCCATGAATGGGATTTTTAACATTAGTGGACTCTTTCTTTCGAAGAGAAAGTGGGCCTAAATGGACTCGAACCATCGACCTCACGCTTATCAGGCGTGCGCTCTAACCAGCTGAGCTATAGGCCCGTCAATAAAAAGCGCCTCTTTCTTTAGTAAGAAAAAAGTGCTTACCACTAACTAGAGATTAATCTCTCAAAACTGAACAAAACAAAAGATAAAACAAAAGCAGGTTTCCTTTTCCTTAGAAAGGAGGTGATCCAGCCGCACCTTCCGATACGGCTACCTTGTTACGACTTCACCCCAATTATCTGTCCCACCTTCGGCGGCTGGCTCCATAAATGGTTACCCTACCGACTTCGGGTGTTACAAACTCTCG
>NZ_AODE01000086.1 GCF_000525855.1 Listeria cornellensis FSL F6-0969 | reverse complement strand
TCCATTGACCCATAGGCGAACAGCGGTAACGTCTTTTCCGTATGTTCCTGTGATGGTCGCATCGCCAAAGGTATACGCATTAACGTCTAGTTTGTAATCATAGATGGAGCCGTTCGGAATCACTGTGACTGTTTTCGTGTTGACTTCTTTGTATTGGGCGTCTACAGCGATGATTTTCACGACATCGGTGGTGCTCTTGATGTACGTGTTAGCGCCTGCGATGGTGTATGTGCCCGCTGATGTTGTCGCTTGTTTCACGATAACGCCATTCACGGATAGGCGAACTTTGGCTACGTTGGTACCCATCGTGCCGTTAATCGTTGTATCTTGATCCAATGTGAAATTGGCTGGTGCTGTTAAGGCATTGTCTAGGGTGTCGAAACCAGTAAGGGTCACTGGTTTGCGATTCAACTCGTTGTATTGCGCGTCTACGCCCACCACTTCGACTTTATCGGTTTTGTTTTTGATGAAGCTCGCAACGTTTGTGAAGGTGAAGTCGCCATTGCTGGTTGTTGCTTGTGCTACCGCGACATCGTTGACCCAAAGACGGACTTTCGCAATGTCTTTGCCGTATTTACCGGTCAGGGTCGCACTATCTTTC
>NZ_AODE01000085.1 GCF_000525855.1 Listeria cornellensis FSL F6-0969 | reverse complement strand
TTTCGAGTGTAAAATTTCAACTTTTTCTACTTAATTCCTCCGTGTTGCTAAAGAAATCGGCGTCTATACCTGGTCGGAAAATCTCGATGTGTTCCTCCGTTCGCGTGCCTAGAAAGAAGCCCCGACATGCCGGTATTTCAAACGTCCGCGCTGTATGTTGCTCTGTGGATAGCTGTGTCAGAAAACCCACCGATACCTTCGCTCCTTGGAAAACTTTCGCCATCTCTTCGCAAAAAATGGGACGTCCTTCGCAATACTTGTTTAATTCGTAGTTTTTTGGAATCTTGTCCCACTTTGTTCCCCATACTTTTAAGTCGTAATTCTGTTGCGCAATCGTATTCAATGCATCCGCCCTCGACGGCTCCATCCTGCCAACAAAAGCAACATCCGTTTGGAAAACCTTTTGCTCCGCTTCAGTCCACTTTACTGGATGGTGAATTTCTGGATCATAAGCGTACTTCATAAAATGCACATTGCGACAACCGTATTGTTTATATTTCTCGACTTCTGTTGTTTTCGCAGTCACCACAATATCGTACGAAAGAATTGCCTTATCTAAAATCACAGAAGTATGATAGCGATCGTCAAAAAGAAAATCAGGATGGAAATGTATCGTTGTAATACCTTTTATTTTCGCATACTGAATCATCTCTTCAGTCACCCAAAGCCCCTTCACTACAAAAAGAATATCTGGCTGATAGGAATCAATCATTCGCTCTATTGTTTTATTGAATTTTTGAAATTTAACTTTAAGCGGAACCTTCCGAACCCTCATATACAGCCGTTCTGGTATGGAATAATTGTAGAAATAACTATCTGTTTCAATAATTCGAACGTCACACCCACGTTTAACAAAACCATTGAAAAGTGATTTGCTATTAGATCCTCGCCAACCCGCTCCAACTGCTAAGACTTTGATCTGTTTCCCCATATTGTC
>NZ_AODE01000084.1 GCF_000525855.1 Listeria cornellensis FSL F6-0969 | reverse complement strand
AAACAGTCGCCTGGGCTATTCACTGCGGCTCTCTCGGCTTGCACCCTAATAGAGCACCCCTTCTCCCCGAAGTTACCGGGGTCATTTTGGCCGAGTTCCTTAACGAGAGTTCTCTCGCTCACCTTAGGATTCTCTCCTCATCTACCTGTGTCGGATTGCGGTACGGGCAGTACTCGTCTAACTAGAGGCTTTTCTTGACAGCGTGAAATCAGGAACTTCCGTACTTAATTTCCTTCCCCATCACAGCTCATGCTTCGCGAGAAGCGGATTTGCCTACTTCTCACACTCACTGCTTGGACGCACATATCCATCCGTGCGATTCCCTATCCTTCTGTGTCACCCCATTGCTCAAACAACTAGCACTGGTACAGGA
>NZ_AODE01000083.1 GCF_000525855.1 Listeria cornellensis FSL F6-0969 | reverse complement strand
AAAAAATAAAAATATAGCAGACAACGACCTCGCTCGTATCTACAGATTTGAGAGGACACTATCATGAACAGATGGAATGAAACATGGAATAGTAAAAGAACAAACGTTATACTCATATTCATATTTTTAAGCATGGTTGTTCCATTGGTACCAGCTATATTGGCGCTTCTCGTTATCGCAATTCTTCTCTATATAATCAAAGATATCCCACTTAAAATACTAAATTATTATCTTTTTCTAGGCGTTGTAATAAGCGGTTTTCTGGGCCCATACCTAGCATTACCGGAATTTCCGAGCTTCTTCCTTTTCCGGGTTTTAATCATCCTGCACATGGTCCTATTTTTATTCGAAAAAAAGGATTTTAAGAAATTAGATAGAGTTAAAATACCGTTAATCCTATTCATAATCTGGATTTTGTATTCTATTTTTTAGTTTATTGTGGACTTCATCTCCAGCGCTTAGTATCCCAGCGATATACTATCAAATAGAGTCCTTTTACCTCATACTTGCTTTCGTTTATTACATTGATAGCTTGCCAAAACTAAAGCAAGTCTTAAAGTGGATTGTACTTATCTATATCCTGACGATTTCGATTGGTTTATGGGAAAGCCTGACAGGAGATCATTTAAAATACTCCGCGGGAAATATTTTAACATATGGCGACATGCGGCCGACTGGGCTACTCGTTAACACGAACGATTACAGCTCCTACCTAGCTTTCTATATACCGGTACTATTATTATGCCTATTCTACAAAAAAACA
>NZ_AODE01000082.1 GCF_000525855.1 Listeria cornellensis FSL F6-0969 | reverse complement strand
CCACTTTTACGTCTTTGCTAATATCGCCGTCTGCTTTATCGGTTGCCGAAATGCCTTGGAACCACGCGATATCGCTGATTTTGTTCCTGCGAGAATGTCTAGATTACTAGCTTGAAGGGCAGGTTTTTCAGCGGTAACGGTAATGTTGATTGTTTTTGTTGTCGTTTTGTTGTTACTGTTTGTGATTGTGTAAACGACGGGGTAGCTGCCTTCTTTTTTGAAGTTTACTGCGCTGTAATCTACCTTGATGTTGGCGCTAATATCACCATCTGCGCGATCGGTTGCGGAAACATCTTGGAACCATGGGATTTCATCGGGTTTCGTTCCGGCGATTGTCGCTAGGTTTGTCGCTTGAAGGACTGGGTTCTCCGCGGTAATGTTCATGTTGACTGTTTTGCTTGTTGTTTTGTTGTTACTGTTTGTTACGCTGTAAACAACGGGATAACTGCCTTCTTTGCTAAAATTGACTTGGCTGTAATCCACTTTTACGTCTTTGCTAATATCGCCGTCTGCTTTATCGGTTGCCGAAATGCCTTGGAACCACGCGATATCGCCTGATTTTGTTCCTGCGAGAATGTCTAGATTACTAGCTTGAAGGGCAGGTTTTTCAGCGGTAACGGTAATGTTGATTGTTTTTTG
>NZ_AODE01000081.1 GCF_000525855.1 Listeria cornellensis FSL F6-0969 | reverse complement strand
ATTTAGGTATATGTTAAGAAAATAGCTAGATTATGTAGAATAGTACTACAAAAAACGGATCTCCCACCATGTCTTGCAAGAGATCCGTTTTTTGTATTTTATATTGTTATGAAATTCAGCCACACGAATGATTCATTTCTGATTGGGTGCAAATTATCTTTTAAAAGGATGCAAAACAAAATTAAAAATGACACTCTTACGCGCCCAATGTTTCGGGCGATTTCCGCCAGTATCACACAATGCCATTATGTGATACTCATTTTTTAGCTGTATGTAAAACAAAACATACTTATTTAACATGAGATACGTCTCTTCTATCTGATATCCTAAATGGTGATTAAAGAGCTATCGTTTTTGAGTAATATGTTGAATCACTAGCACACACACTTTTGCTGAAAATTAAGGGGAGAAATAAACTATCGCATAAACATTCGTTTTTGAGATGTTTCTCTATTTTACTACGCTCGTGACTTTCATCGGATCGAGTTACCTAAAATGGACCAGAAAAAGGTGCATGCTCTTTTCGAACATACACCCTCCCTCTCCATTTATTTTAATTTCTCTCTAATATACGTTCCTGGTTTCAAGCCATCATACCCCGTTACAAACTCCGCCGTAGAGCCGTATAAAGCCGCTTCATCTTGCGTGTTCTTCCATTTCCCTGTATAGGGTGTTGCGTTCTTTTCCATTAGACCTGTACTACCTTTAAATCTAAATTTAGCACCTAACTTCAATGTATCTAATGATGTAGCATTGGCAAACATATAAGTCATACTGGTAACCTTCGAGGTATCCCAACTTCCTACATCCACACTCGTCAGTCCTCTTGCATCGGAAAACATCCTAGTCATATCGGTCACGTTTGAGGTATCCCAGCTTCCTACATCCACGCTTGTCAGTCCACTTGCTCCATAAAACATAACTACGACATATCGGTCACCTTCGAGGTATCCCAGCTTCCTACATCCACACTCGTCAGTTGACTTGCATCGGAAAA
>NZ_AODE01000080.1 GCF_000525855.1 Listeria cornellensis FSL F6-0969 | reverse complement strand
CTGGTATGGAATAATTGTAGAAATAACTATCTGTTTCAATAATTCGAACGTCACACCCACGTTTAACAAAACCATTGAAAAGTGATTTGCTATTAGATCCTCGCCAACCCGCTCCAACTGCTAAGACTTTGATCTGTTTCCCCATATTGTCACTCCTGTTCTAAATTTAAGTTATTTGTAGATTGCGCTTCTGCTCTGCTAAGCTAATAATTGTCAGAGCAAGACCAAGACCGAGCCATACAATCCGCATTTCGAATACGCTACTACTGCCAAATGATATCGCTACAAAAGCAATCAAAATACAAATTGGAATTGCCGCAAGCAACTGCTTGTTCTGAACGTATAACTTCATTGCGTGAACAATAAACCAGATAACCAACAAAACGAATGGAAAAAATCCAATAAGCCCCACATCAGATAAATTAGAAAGCCATAGATTATGCGCACTCATCGTTCGTTGCATGCTGTCCGGGATATTTGATGTGCCATATAATGCCGTAAAAACAAATTTTGGCGTGACGCCAATACCGACTCCTAAAAAATAATGTTCCTTGCATAGTTGGAAAATCGTTTCATACATAAAAGCTCTTTGACTAGTTGAATCCGTTTTGCCTGTAAAATAAGTTGTCAATTGTGCCCCATGTTGCACTAAAAAAAACACATGCTGCTAGTAACGTACTCATGACCAGCCCGAAAAAAGAA
>NZ_AODE01000079.1 GCF_000525855.1 Listeria cornellensis FSL F6-0969 | reverse complement strand
CCGCAGAGCATACCGCTAAAAATATGCTTAACCGCAATTTCCAGGCAGCGCACCTAATGAAAAATGGTGTACAGATGTCACGGAATTCAAAGTTAGTAACGGGACGAAAAAAATACCTCAGCGCCATTATCGATTTATATGATCGCTCGATTGTAGCCTATATTTTAAGTAGTAAAAACGATAATAAGTTAGTTATGGATACCATTAAATTAGCCATGAAGCGAAATCCCAAAGTAAAGCCCATGATTCATAGTGATCGAGGTTTTCAATACACGAGCCATGCCTATAGAGACCTCAAAAATAAATTTGGGTTTAAGGTAAGCATGTCACGTGTTGCCAAATGTTTAGACAACCAACCGATAGAAAGTTTTTTGGGGCATACTGAAAGCAGAATATTATTATCTTCATTCCTTTGTATCCGAAAAGGAGTTAATCCGAGA
>NZ_AODE01000078.1 GCF_000525855.1 Listeria cornellensis FSL F6-0969 | reverse complement strand
CGTGTCTTTCGGAAAACACGATCCGCCATAACCAATCCCGGCACGTAAAAAACTATTACCAATCCGCGGGTCGTAACCCATTCCTTCTGTGACTTCCTCGATATCTGCACCCAAAATGTCACACAAATTCGCAATTTCATTCACGAAGGAGATTTTGAGAGCGAGGAAATCATTGCTGGCGTATTTGATGAGTTCTGCACTTTTGCGTGATACCGAAACGATGGGTTGCCCGTAATCCGCGTAGATTTCCCGCATTTTGGCATCCGCAGTTGGCGACTCCGCCCCCACTACGATTCGTGAACCATGTAGCGTATCATACACCGCGCTTCCTTGCGCTAAAAACTCCGGATTCGACACGATATCCACGTCCGCCGCACTTTGCAAGGCGCCGCGCACAATTGCTTCAATTTTGTCATTCGTCCCCACTGGCACCGTCGATTTTACAATCACGAGACAATCCTGTTGTATACTCGAACCAATTTCTTGTGCAACCTGATATACCGCCGCCAAATTCGCTGAGCCATCTTCGTTTTCCGGCGTTCCCACGCCAATCACAATCGCCTCGGCATCCGCGTAAGCACGAGCCCCATCCGTCGTAAACTGTATCCGCCCTGCCGCCAACTGTTCCTGTAACAACGCTTCTAAACCAGGTTCAAAAATCGGCGAAATCCCTGCCGCGAGCCCTGCCATTTTCATTGCGTCTACATCCACCGCTGTAACCGTATGCCCGTGATGCGCGAAGCCTACCGCAGAAACCAAACCAACATACCCGACACCTGCAACTGCTATTTTCATCCTATTCGTCCTCTCCTCTTCCATAAGGCATGGCCCACGTAACAACTGAAAACGT
>NZ_AODE01000077.1 GCF_000525855.1 Listeria cornellensis FSL F6-0969 | reverse complement strand
AGGCGATGGTTGTCGTACCGTTTTTGATCACGATAGCGCTGTTCGCTTCGCCTGTTCCAGAAACGCTTGTGGAATCGGTTGTCAGCGCGCCAATCGTTGTTTGGGCGATGGTGTCATCGGCGATCGTGGTGCTGGCCGTCGATATTTTACCGTTCGATGCTTTCGTTACTGTTGCAGAAATCGTAGAGCCACCCGCTTGTTTGGCGATGATAAAGCTGTAGTTACCGGCGCTGTCTGTTTTACCAGAGGCGATGGTAGTCGTGCCGTTTTTGATCACGATGTTGCTGTTGGCTTCGCCTTTTCCAGAAACGCTCGTGGAATCGGTTGTCAACGCGCCAATCGTTGTTTGGACGATATCGTCATCGGCAATCGTGGTGCTGGCCGTCGATGTTTTACCGTTCGATGCTTTGGTCACTGTCGCTGTAATGGTTGAACCGCCGGCTTGTTTGGCGATAATAAAGCTGTAGTTACCGGCGCTGTCTGTTTGACCAGACGCGATGGTTGTCGTACCGTTTTTGATCACGATAGCGCTGTTGGCTTGGCCTTTTCCAGAAACACTTGTGGAATCGGTTGTCAACGTGCCAATCGTTGTTTGCGTAATCGCATCATCTACGATGGTTGTGCTGGCCGTGGATGTTTTACCGTTCGATGCTTTAGTTACTGTCGCCGAAATGGTAGAACCGCCGGCTTGTTTGGTGATGTTGAACGTGTAGCTACCGCTGCTGTCTGTTTTACCAGATACGATGGTTGTCGTGCCGTTTTTGATCACGATGTCGCTATTAGGTTCGCCTTTTCCGGAAACGCTTGTGGATTCCGTTGTTAACGCGCCAATCGTTGTTTGGGCGATCGTGTTATCTACGATGGTTGTGTTAGCAGTCGATGTTTTACCGTTTGAAGCTTTTGTTACTGTCGCCGTAACGGTAGAACCGCCCGCTTGTTTGGTGATGTTGAAGCTATAGTCACCGGCGCTGTTTGTTTTACCAGATGCGAGGATTGTGCTACCGTTTTTGATGACGATGTCGCTGTTAGGTTCGCCTTTTCCGGAAACGCTTGTGGAGTCGGTTGTCAACGCGCCAATCGTTGTTGGCGTGATGGCATTAAACAAGGTGTTGGCAGTT
>NZ_AODE01000076.1 GCF_000525855.1 Listeria cornellensis FSL F6-0969 | reverse complement strand
TCTAAAATCCCCCCGTTTCATCCGATGTAATGGTGGCTTTCACGATTCCATTCAAACTCACACGAATCAAATTATTAAATAGGGTAGTCTTCCCCTTTATTACCGTATGGGTTTCCTCTATTTCTTGTAGTGTGATAGCAGGAACGATTCCATTATCTACCACGGTCACTTCTTTCGCGCCAGTGTATGCGCCATTTATTTTCATCTCCGCTTTCACCACGTCGCCCGCTACTAATGTACTATTATTATAGGTGAAATCGCCTTGCTCATCCGTCGTTAAGGTCGTTTTCGCCACCCCGTTTACACTCATACGTATCGGTGTTTTCGGTAATGTTGTCCTTCCAACCACTTTCTTCTCCTTTACGGTTACGGGTTGAAGTGTGAGTTCATTTTTGGCTGGTGCCACAACAACGACTTCCTTCGCTCCGGTATATAATCCATCTACTTTTATTTCGACTCGAACAATATCCCCTTCGATTAATCGACTATTTTTATACGTGAATCCGCCTTCCTCGTCCGTTACGATAATCGTCTTGAGCACACGATTTACTTGCACACGAATACTTGTATTCGGTTGTAGCGTAGTCCCTGTTACTTTTCCATCCCCTACTTGAACAGGATGAAGAGATAAGCTATTCGCCGCCTTGGACGTCGTTACTTTCGTTGGTATCGCCGATACGTTAGTATTCTCTATATTCGCATCCTGTGTCGTTTTGATCTTATCTGCGGTTTCTGTCGTTGCCGCGGATACAAAATCCACGCTATTTCCTATCGGTGAGATAATGCTTCCCACTATAAACCCTGCGACCACCAATTGTCTGATCCATTTTTTTCGTTTTTCATTCTCATCTTCTCCCTTTTCTTATAATATGTAATAATCAGAAAAAATACTCTAATTACCCTATTATATATTATCATGTTTTGCTCAACATTTCACCTAATATCCGAAAACATTTCCTTTTTATTTAGGTATATGTTAAGAAAAATAGCTAGATTATGTGAATAGTA
>NZ_AODE01000075.1 GCF_000525855.1 Listeria cornellensis FSL F6-0969 | reverse complement strand
TCGCCATGACTCGCTCGCCAGCACGCTTACTGCGGACATAAATGTTACAGTCATCCGCATAACGCACAAATAGATGCCCTCTCTGATGTAATTCTTCATCAAACGCGTGTAGATAGATATTGCTGAGAAGCGGAGATAGATTGCCTCCTTGTGGAGTCCCTCTCTTCGTTTCTTGTTTTTCTGTCCCAATCATCACACCGCTTTGCAGAAATCGACGGATAAGGCATAAAATCAGTTTATCTTGGATCCGCTTTTCAAGGAAGCCCATTAATTTATCATGATGCACGGTATCAAAATACTGTTTCATATCGATATCTACGACATACTTATAGCCAGCTTCATAGAAGCTTTTTGCTTTTAGAATGGCTTGGTGAGCGCTACGATTGGGACGAAAACCATAGCTGTTATCTGAGAAGTGTGGGTCAAAGATAGGCTCTAGGATTTGAGCGATGGCTTGTTGTACGAGTCGGTCTACGACGCATGGAATGCCTAGTTGTCGTTTTCCACCATCCGGTTTGGGGATGGTAACACGTTTGACAGGTTTCGGTTGATACTTACCAGTACGAAGTTGTTCCAGAAGTGATTCTCTATGCTCTCGGAGATAGGGAAGTAGTTCTTCGACAGTCACGCCATCTATCCCTGCGGCACCTTTGTTACGTACTACTTTTTGGTAAGCTAGATTGAGATTATCTCGATGAGTAAGCTTGTCTATCAGATTTTCTACACCATCTTGTCTGCTAATTTCGCCAGAAAGAATACTATGCGCTTCGTCATAGCTTTCAGCTTCCAGCCTATCCTTTTGATGATAGCCCGATTTCTCGGTTTTCTGCATTGAATGCATCCTCTCCACCTCCATTGTTTTCAAGATTGACTATTGTTCAGCCCTTCGTATCAAAATAAATGATACTACTATGGCGTCTGCTGACTTCTTGTGATTCAACCAACCATCACTGGCTGGTTTGCTTCTGTAGGACATGCCATCCTTCTTGACGGAAGCCCTCACAAGACCTCCCCA
>NZ_AODE01000074.1 GCF_000525855.1 Listeria cornellensis FSL F6-0969 | reverse complement strand
GCAACGTTTGTGAAGGTGAAGTCGCCATTGCTGGTTGTTGCTTGTGCTACCGCGACATCGTTGACCCAAAGACGGACTTTCGCAATGTCTTTGCCGTATTTACCGGTCAGGGTCGCACTATCTTTCGCGTACGGGTCTGGTGTTAGACTCGTGTCTAAGATGGATGATCCTTTGGTTACGACTGTTTTACGGGCCACTTCATTGTAAGCGGCATTGACAGCCACGACTTCGACTTTATCGGTCGCTAATTTGACGAAGCTTGCCACTTTATCAAACGTATACGTGCCGTCTGCGTGAGTCGTTGCTTGGGATACCGCAACACCGTTCACCCAAAGGCGGACTTTGGATACGTCTTTGCCGTATAGACCAGTCAAAGTAGGATCGCCTATCGTGTAATCATTGGCTGTAAGGCTGTAATCATAGACAGCAGTACCTGTCACCGTAACGGTTTTGCGTGCGCGTTCGACGTAAGCACTATCAACACCTACGACTTCCACTTTGTCGGTTGGTTTGGTGATAAAGCTAGCGATGTTCGCGAACGTGAAGGTACCATTGCTGGTGGTGGCTTGGACGATCAGTTGATCATTCACGAAAAGACGTACTTTCGCGATATCTTTGCCGTATGTTCCTGTTAGATTCGCCGTACCAATTTTATAGCTGTTGGCTGTCAGGGCGTAATCTTTCACGTCTGGGATAGTGGTGCTTGCAGCCGATGTTTTACCAGTTGATGCTTTCGTTACCGTCGCTGTAATCGTAGAGCCGCCGGCTTGTTTGGCGATAATAAAGCTGTAGTTACCAGCGCTGTCTGTTTGACCAGATGCAATCGTTGTCGTGCCGTTTTTGATCACGATGGCGCTGTTAGGTTCCCCTTTACCGGAAACAGCAGTAGAGCTGGTTGTTAGGGCGCCAATCGTTGTTTGCACGATCGCGTCATCCGCGATTTTAGTGCTGGCTGTGGATGTTTTACCGTTGGATGCTTTGGTGACTGTTGCTGTAATGGTTGAACCGCCGGCTTGTTTGGCGATGTTGAAGATATAGTCACCGGCGCTGTCTGTTTTACCAGACGCGATGGTAGTCGTACCGTTTTTGATCACGATAGCGCTGTTCGCTTCGCCTGTTCCAGAAACGCTTGTGGAATCGGTTGTTAACGCGCCAATC
>NZ_AODE01000073.1 GCF_000525855.1 Listeria cornellensis FSL F6-0969 | reverse complement strand
GCAGGCGACACGTTTAACCCACTTGACGGCATCACAGCGAGTGACCTCGAAGATGGCGATCTAACAGCAAGCATCAAAATCGTATCTACGACTGTAAACATGAAATCCGAAGGGCTATACGCGGTCGTGTATTCCGTGACAGATTCCGACGGCAATACGACAACCGTAACACGTCACGTATACGTGCGCACCAACGACAAACCAGAAATTCACGTATCTGACCAAACCTTCAAAGCCGGTTACGCATTCGATCCAATGACGATTGTTTCCGCGAGTGATTTAGAAGATGGCGATGTAACAAAAGCAGTCAAAATCACGAGCAACAACGTGAATCCAGATGTAGCAGGCACATACGCGATCACATACAGCGTCACCGATTCCGATAACAACACCACAACGAAAACCATCACGGTGACCGTTTTAACCAACGAAAAACCAGTGATCACAGCAGCCGATCGTACCGTTAAAGCACACCTTGCGTTTGACCCAATGACAGGCGTTTCCGCAAGTGACTTGGAAGACGGCGACATCAGCGACAACATCAAAATCATCGCAAACGACGTCAACATAGACGTACCAGGCGCGTATCACATCACGTACAGCATTCTAGATTCGGACGGCAACACGACAGAAAAAACAATCACGATCACTGTTCTAAGCAATGATAAACCCGTCATCACAGGACAAGACAGCAGCTTCAAAGCAGGCCGCGCGTTCGATCCAATGGCAGGCATCACAGCGAGTGATACGGAAGATGGCGACATCACAAGCAACATCGAGATCATTAGCAATGATGTCAACGCAGACGTAGCCGGTGTGTACCACATCACGTACAGCATCACAGATTCGGACGGCAACACAACCGAACAAACCTATACGGTCACTGTCCTTACCAACGAAAAACCAGTGATTCACGCAAGCGACTTAGCCCTAGCATTTGGCCAAGCCTTCGATCCAATGGCAGGCGTGAGCGCAGAAGACTTAGAAGATGGCGATATCACGAGCCAAATCCAAGTCATCAGCAACGACGTGAATCCAAATGTAGCAGGCATCTACCACGTGACGTACAGCGTAACAGACAGCGACGGCAATGAAACACAATTCACGATCACTGTCATCGTTGGCGCGCAACCAATCGTACCCGTAGATCCAATCACACCAGTGAGCCCTGCAAAACCAGCGACACCAGTACAACCAGTCGCACATGTAGTAGCACCAACAAAAGAAATACAACCAACAAGTGTGACACCAACAACAGCTCTACCAAAAACAGGCGATGATTCTAAAACATCCACGCTCCTTTTCGGTGGCTTACTAGCAGCACTTGGCGCCCTATTCTTGCGCAGAAAAAAATAACATAATATCGAGTAGGAGGAGCCGTTAGGCTCCGACCTCTCACACCACCGTACGTACCGTTCGGTATACGGCGGTTCAATAGCTTGAGTGTAGTGCCTCGTATCTTTTGGAGATATCTCTATATCCAATCGATACGAGGTATTTATCTGTTAGTGACCGATGTAATATAAAACTCGCCC
>NZ_AODE01000072.1 GCF_000525855.1 Listeria cornellensis FSL F6-0969 | reverse complement strand
ACTTTGAATTCCGTGACATCTGTACACCATTTTTCATTAGGGTGCGCTGCCTGGAAATTGCGGTTAAGCATATTTTTTAGCGGTATGCTCTGCGGTAGATCGAAACCATTGTGGTTTCTTGCGACGAATGACGGAATACAATTGATTTATCCGCATAATTCGACGGATTCTTTTCCAGTTATAGTTCGTATTTAACGCACGATTGACCGCTAAGGTCATCCGACGGTAACCATAAATATGATTCACGAGCTGCGCAATTTCGATAATTTTTTTTCTCAAGTTGCTGATTTAGTAACTCACTGGCAGATACTTCACGGTGTAGCCACTTATAGTAGGAAGACCGAGCGATTCCTGCGACTTCGCATAATGTTACAATCGGATACGTTTCTTTTAGTACAGTGATAGCACAGTAGAGTTCCTCTTGTCGGACTAATGAAAGTCTTGGTACTTTTGCTCGATCTCCTGCAACTTTTTTGCGATGGCATTCTCGATTTCTAAACGCTCATTCTGTGCCTCTAATTCTTTGATGCGTAGCGTTAAAAGGTCTGTTTCCGTTAGTTCTTCTTTGTGCTTGGAACGACCGCGTCGGTCCTGTAACGCACCTTCTCCAGATGCTTGATATTTCTGTACCCAACTGTACACTTGATTGTAG
>NZ_AODE01000071.1:0-2500 GCF_000525855.1 Listeria cornellensis FSL F6-0969 | reverse complement strand
CATGGGTAGATCACCTGGTTTCGGGTCTACGACCTGTTACTCATGCGCCCTATTCAGACTCGCTTTCGCTACGGCTCCGCTTTTTCCGCTTAACCTTGCAACAAATCGTAACTCGCCGGTTCATTCTACAAAAGGCACGCTATCACCCATTAACGGGCTCTAACTACTTGTAGGCACACGGTTTCAGGAACTGTTTCACTCCCCTTCCGGGGTGCTTTTCACCTTTCCCTCACGGTACTGGTTCACTATCGGTCACTAGGGAGTATTTAGCCTTGGGAGATGGTCCTCCCGGATTCCGACGGAATTTCACGTGTTCCGCCGTACTCAGGATCCACTCTGGAGGGAAAATGATTTCAATTACAGGGCTGTTACCTTCTTTGGCGGGCCTTTCCAGACCACTTCGTTTACCACTTTCTTTTGTAACTCCGTATAGAGTGTCCTACAACCCCAAGAAGCAAGCTTCTTGGTTTGGGCTCTTTCCGTTTCGCTCGCCGCTACTCAGGAAATCGATTTTTCTTTCTCTTCCTCCAGGTACTTAGATGTTTCAGTTCCCTGGGTCTGCCTTCCTTACGCTATGTATTCACGTAAGGATACTATCCGATAAAAGATAGTGGGTTCCCCCATTCGGAAATCTCTGGATCAACGCTTACGTACAGCTCCCCAAAGCATATCGGTGTTAGTCCCGTCCTTCTTCGGCTCCTAGTGCCAAGGCATCCACCGTGCGCCCTTTCTAACTTAACCATGTGGTTATTGTGCTTACGCACGCACCACGGGTATGTTCCTAACCTCTACGAGCCAGCGATGGCCGTATCCGTTAGGTGAAAGGTTACTTTCAGTTGATTCTCAGTTCTTACTTGGTTGGTACAAGTCAACGACTTATACCGCACTTTACTAACTTTCTTATCTAGTTTTCAAAGAACAACTTTCTTCTTGAGAGAGAATTGACCTCTCAAAACTGAACAAAACAAAAGATAAAACAAAAGCAGGTTTCCTTTTCCTTAGAAAGGAGGTGATCCAGCCGCACCTTCCGATACGGCTACCTTGTTACGACTTCACCCCAATTATCTGTCCCACCTTCGGCGGCTGGCTCCATAAATGGTTACCCTACCGACTTCGGGTGTTACAAACTCTCGTGGTGTGACGGGCGGTGTGTACAAGGCCCGGGAACGTATTCACCGTGGCATGCTGATCCACGATTACTAGTGATTCCGGCTTCATGTAGGCGAGTTGCAGCCTACAATCCGAACTGAGAATAATTTTATGGGATTAGCTCGACCTCGCGGTTTGGCAACCCTTTGTATTATCCATTGTAGCACGTGTGTAGCCCAGGTCATAAGGGGCATGATGATTTGACGTCATCCCCACCTTCCTCCGGCTTGCACCGGCAGTCACTTTAGAGTGCCCAACTAAATGCTGGCAACTAAAATCAAGGGTTGCGCTCGTTGCGGGACTTAACCCAACATCTCACGACACGAGCTGACGACAACCATGCACCACCTGTCACTTTGTCCCCGAAGGGAAAGTTCTGTCTCCAGAATGGTCAAAGGATGTCAAGACCTGGTAAGGTTCTTCGCGTTGCTTCGAATTAAACCACATGCTCCACCACTTGTGCGGGCCCCCGTCAATTCCTTTGAGTTTCAACCTTGCGGTCGTACTCCCCAGGCGGAGTGCTTAATGCGTTAGCTGCAGCACTAAGGGGCGGAAACCCCCTAACACTTAGCACTCATCGTTTACGGCGTGGACTACCAGGGTATCTAATCCTGTTTGCTCCCCACGCTTTCGAGCCTCAGCGTCAATTACAGGCCAGTAAGCCGCCTTCGCCACTGGTGTTCCTCCACATATCTACGCATTTCACCGCTACACGTGGAATTCCACTTACCTCTCCTGCATTCAAGTCTCTCAGTTTCCAATGACCCTCCCCGGTTAAGCCGGGGGCTTTCACATCAGACTTAAGAAACCGCCTGCGCTCGCTTTACGCCCAATAAATCCGGACAACGCTTGCCACCTACGTATTACCGCGGCTGCTGGCACGTAGTTAGCCGTGGCTTTCTGGTTAGATACCGTCAAGGGACAAGCAGTTACTCTTATCCTTGTTCTTCTCTAACAACAGTGCTTTACGATCCGAAAACCTTCTTCACACACGCGGCGTTGCTCCGTCAGACTTTCGTCCATTGCGGAAGATTCCCTACTGCTGCCTCCCGTAGGAGTCTGGGCCGTGTCTCAGTCCCAGTGTGGCCGATCACCCTCTCAGGTCGGCTATGCATCGTTGCCTTGGTAGGCCATTACCCTACCAACTAGCTAATGCACCGCGGGCCCATCTGTAAGTGATAGCCGAAACCATCTTTCAAACAGGCGTCATGCGACGCTTGTTATTATTCGGTATTAGCCCCGGTTTCCCGGAGTTATCCCCAACTTACAGGCAGGTTGCCCACGTGTTACTCACCCGTCCGCCACTAACGTCAGAAAGAGCAAGCTCTTTCGTCGGTTCGTTCGACTTGCA
>NZ_AODE01000070.1 GCF_000525855.1 Listeria cornellensis FSL F6-0969 | reverse complement strand
AATATATAGCCTCCTCATAAAATTAACACGCTGATTTTAATTAGTTTGTGCATCGAACTAACTATACAGATATCATACCTTTTTTGAGTTCGTTTGTAAAGCGGTTTCATTTAGTTTTTTCGTAAATTAAAACTACGGGCAGGGTTGCTCGTAGTTTTGGTGCACATGCATTCATAAGGAAAAATATCATCTCTTATCGAATATCACTTAATACTACTATAGAATATGTTATGTGCTATTCAAAAAGCCGAAAGAAAAAAGAAAGGATAAATATCATTTTCTCTCTTACGCGCCCAATATGTCATTTTTAATTTTGTTTTGCATCCTTTTAAAAGATAATTTGCACCCAATCAGAAATGAATCATTCGTGTGGCTGAATTTCATAACAATATAAAATACAAAAACGGATCTCTTGCAAGACATGGTGGGAGATCCGTTTTTGTAGAACTATTCTACA
>NZ_AODE01000069.1 GCF_000525855.1 Listeria cornellensis FSL F6-0969 | reverse complement strand
CATTGTTTTTCAAGATTGACTATTGTTCAGCCCTTCGTATCAAAATAAATGATACTACTATGGCGTCTGCTGACTTCTTGTGATTCAACCAACCATCACTGGCTGGTTTGCTTCTGTAGGACATGCCATCCTTCTTGACGGAAGCCCTCACAAGACCTCCCCAGGTAAGCGCAAATACTTTCCTCCCATGTAGCTGCTGCATCTACTGTAAAAGATTCGGGCAGTATTGGACTTTGATTTGTTTGGCAATCTCATCCATCTTTATTCAGCCTTTTATGCAGTTTCTGTTCGTCAGCTCGGGATTTTGCCGCCGGCTTCCTTCAGATTCCACCTCGCGATGGACACCCTTGCCTTGGGCTAACAGTTCCTACTGCCAAGCCTGTTGTGGACTTTCACCACGTAGCATTTGCGCATGCTGGGCGCACCAAATAAGAGGTTTGGAGAAGTACTTCT
>NZ_AODE01000068.1 GCF_000525855.1 Listeria cornellensis FSL F6-0969 | reverse complement strand
AAACATCCTAGTCATATCGGTCACGTTTGAGGTATCCCAGCTTCCTACATCCACGCTTGTCAGTCCACTTGCTCCATAAAACATACTAGACATATCGGTCACCTTCGAGGTATCCCAGCTTCCTACATCCACACTCGTCAGTTGACTTGCATCGGAAAACATATTATACATTCTGGTCACCTTCGAGGTATCCCAACTTCCTACATCCACACTCGTCAGTCCTATTGCATAGGAAAACATATAACGCATATCGGTCACTTTTGAGGTATCCCAACTTCCTACATCCACACTCGTTAGTCCTCTTGAAGCGTAAAACATATAACGCATATCGGTCACTTTTGAGGTATCCCAACTTCCTACATCCACGCTCTTCAGTTGACTTGCATCGGAAAACATATTATACATTCTGGTCACCTTCGAGGTATCCCAACTTCTTACATCCACACTCGTCAGTCCTCTTGCATAGGAAAACATATAACCCATATCGGTCACGTTTGAGGTATCCCAACTTCTCACATCCACACTCGTCAGTCCTCTTGCATTGGAAAACATACTAGACATATTAGTCACCTTCGAGGTATCCCAGCTTCCTACATCCACACTCGTCAGTCCACTTGCATTGGAAAACATACTAAACATATTGGTCACGTTTGAGGTATCTAATAGTACTAATCCCTGGATGGTTTCAAGCCCTTTCAAATCTTGAAATAAACCATATGACTGCGGATTTCCTACGACAGGCTTTGTAAACTTTATAGTTTGAATCGTTGCTCCTTCTAGCCTTTCATCTTTTTGTACACTTAGAATATTTGCAGGATAAGGATTGGTTGAAACGGGGAAAGCCCCACCACCAAACGTTAATGTTCGGCTGGATGCTTCCCATGTCCATGGCACCGTTCCGTACATTCCAGTAATTGATTCCTCTTTCACAGTCTGTGTCGCAGATACAA
>NZ_AODE01000067.1 GCF_000525855.1 Listeria cornellensis FSL F6-0969 | reverse complement strand
TGTCACGCTGTATGTCACGTGATAGACACCTGCTTTTTTCTGTGTTCACATCGTTGGCTGTTACCGTAATTTTGTTGGTGATATCGCCGTCTTCTGTGTCAGAAGCGGTGACTGCTTTCTTCACGTCGTAGGTGGTGTGGATGCGTTGCACGATGTCAGATGCTTCGATGACTGGTGCGTCGTTACTTGTTACTGTTACAGTGATCGTTTTGGTTGTCGTGTTGCCATCGGAATCAGTGACTGCATATGTGACATGATATGTGCCGACTTTGCTTGTGTCGACATTGTTCGCGGTGACTTTCACACTGCTTGTTAGGTTGCCATCTTCGGTATCACTTGCTGTTACACCAGATAGTGGGCTAAATGTTTTGCCTTTTTTCACGGATTGGTCTTTCGCTGTGATGACTGGTGCGTCGTTGCTTGTTACCGTAACGGTGATCGTTTTGGTTGTCGTGTTGCCATCGGAATCAGTGACAGAATACGTCACGTGATACGTGCCGACTTTGCTTGTATCGACGTTATTCGCGGTGACTTTCACACTGCTTGTTAGGTTGCCATCTTCGGTATCCGTTGCGCTAACGCCTGTTAATGGGTTGAATGTCCCGCCTTTTTTCATTGTTTTATCGGTCGCAGAAATCACAGGTGCATCGTTACTTGTCACCGTTACTGTGATCGTTTTCGTTGTTGTATTGCCATCGGAATCCGTCACGCTGTAGGTTACGTGATACGTTCCTACTTTCGCCGTGTTAACATCGTTCGCTGTAATCGTGATTTTGCTCGTCATGTCACCATCTTCCACATCACTTGCGCTTACTCCTGTTAGTGGATTGAAGCTGCTC
>NZ_AODE01000066.1 GCF_000525855.1 Listeria cornellensis FSL F6-0969 | reverse complement strand
CAAAAACGATCTCTTGCAAGACATGGTGGGAGATCCGTTTTTGTAGTACTATTCACATAATCTAGCTATTTTCTTAACATATACCTAAATAAAAGGAAATGTTTTCGGATATTAGGTGAAATGTTGAGCAAAACATGATAATATATAATAGGGTAATTAGAGTATTTTTTCTGATTATTACATATTATTAGAAAAGGGAGAAGATGAGATGAAGACGAAAAAATGGATCAGACAATTGGTGGTCGCAGGGTTTATAGTGGGAAGCATTATCTCGCCGATAGGAAATAGCGTCGATTTTGTATCCGCGGCAACGACAGAAACCGCAGATAAGATCAAAACGACACAGGATGCGAATATAGAGACTACTAACGTATCGGCGATACCAACGAAAGTAACGACGTCCAAGGCGGCGAATAGCTTATCTCTTCATCCTGTTCAAGTCGGGGATGGAAAAGTAACAGGGGCTACGCTACAACCGAATACAAGTATTCGTGTGCAAGTAAATCGTGTGCTCAAGACGATTATCGTAACGGACGAGGAAGGCGTATTCACGTATAAAAATAGTCGATTAATCGAAGGGGATATTGTTCGAGTCGAAATAAAAGTAGATGGATTATATACCGGAGCGAAGGAAGTCATTGTTGTGGCACCAGCCAAAAATGAACTCACACTTCAACCCGTAACCGTAAAAGAGAAGAAAGTGGTTGGAAGGACAACATTACCGAAAACACCGATACGTATGAGTGTAAACGGGGTGGCGAAAACGACCTTAACGACGGATGAGCAAGGCGATTTCACCTATAATAATAGTACATTAGTAGCGGACGACGTGGTGAAAGCGGAGATGAAAATAAATGGCACATACACTGGCGCGAAAGAAGTGACTGTGATAGATAATGGAGTTGTTCCAGCTATCACGCTACAGGAAATAGAGGAGACCCATACGGTAATAAAGGGGAAGACCACCCTATTTAATAATTTGATTCGTGTGAGTTTGAATGGAATCGTGAAAGCCACCATTACATCGGATGAAACGGGGGATTTTAGTTATACCATTGGGAAGCTTCAACAGAACGATGTCATTGAAGTGGCATTACGTGTGAATGGGAAGTACGTTGTATCTGCGACACAGACTGTGAAAGAGGAATCAATTACTGGAATGTACGGAACGGTGCCATGGACATGGGAAGCATCCAGCCGAACATTAACGTTTGGTGGTGGGGCTTTCCCCGTTTCAACCAATCCTTATCCTGCAAATATTCTAAGTGTACAAAAAGATGAAAGGCTAGAAGGAGCAACGATTCAAACTATAAAGTTTACAAAGTCTGTCGTAGGAAATCCGCAGTCATATGGATTATTTCAAGATTTGAAAGGGCTTGAAACCATCCAGGGATTAGGACTATTAGATACCTCAAAAGTGACCAATATGAGTCATATGTTTTCAAGAGCAAGCAGTTTGGCATCGCTAGAGGTAGGAAGTTGGGATACTTCAAAGGTGGCCACTATGACTAGTATGTTTTCTGGAGCAAGTGGACTGAAGAGCGTGGATGTAGGAAGTTGGGATACCTCGAAGGTGACCGATATGGATTGGATGTTTTCTGGAGCAAGAGGACTGACAAGTGTGGATGTAGGAAGCTGGGATACCTCGAAGGTGACCACTATGAATAATATGTTTTATGTAGCCAGTGGACTGAAGAGCGTGGATGTAGGAAGTTGGGATACCTCGAACGTGACTGGTATGTCTAATGTGTTTTTCAATGCAAGTGGACTGAAGAGCGTGGATGTAGGAAGTTGGGATACCTCAAAGGTGACCGATATGTCTGATATGTTTTCTGGAGCAAGTGGACTGACGAGTGTGGATGTAAGAAGTTGGGATACCTCGAAGGTGACCGATATGGATTGGATGTTTTCTGGAGCAAGTGGACTGACAAGTGTGGATGTAGGAAGCTGGGATACCTCAAACGTGACCACTATGGCTTTAATGTTTTCTGGAGCAAGTGGACTGACGAGTGTGGATGTAGGAAGCTGGGATACCTCGAAGGTGACCTATATGACTAGTATGTTTTCTCGAGCAAGTGGACTGAAGAGCGTGGATGTAGGAAGTTGGGATACCTCAAACGTGACCGCTATGAATAATATGTTTTCTGGAGCAAGTGGACTGACGAGTGTGGATGTAAGAAGTTGGGATACCTCGAAGGTGACCTATATGTCTTATATGTTTTCTGAAGCAAGTGGACTGACGAGTGTGGATGTAGGAAGCTGGGATACCTCAAACGTGACCACTATGAATAGTATGTTTTATGGAGCAAGTGGACTGACGAGTGTGGATGTAGGAAGCTGGGATACC
>NZ_AODE01000065.1 GCF_000525855.1 Listeria cornellensis FSL F6-0969 | reverse complement strand
TAAAGTGCGCATCCTGATCAATGGTACGGCTGTACAAGCGACCACAGCAGGCGGCGTGTATACTTTTACAGGGTTGAAAAAAATATAGGATTCAAACGAAGGATACCGTCGATGTCATTGCGGTCCAACAAGAGAAGCATATCGAGCGTTATCGGGTGCCCGTTTTGGTGTATGATTTCTCCCTATCGGGATCGACGTATGTGTTGGATCAGGCGGTTTACGCTGGAAGTTACGGCGAGCATATTCATACAATCGCACTGGTGGTAAATAAGGTACAAAAAGCCACGGCGACAAAAGGCAACGGCATGTATACCTTTACAAATATGACGGCATGGATAAAAAACAACGAGGATATGGTTGAAATTGTAGGGATTGACGCGCAAGGCGTGGTACGTAAAACATATCCGTTAAGCATCAAAGACGAACGACTACTGGTATCAGACTATGTTTTAGGTGAAGATACATATCAGGGAACGTTTGGTGGAGCTATTTCGAAGGTACGTTTGTGGGTGGATGGCGGCGTGAAGCAACAAGCGCAAACATCACAGGGGACGTTTACATTTTCAGGTCTGGTGCCAGATGTGATTAAGAACGACCGGGTGTTGCTGGAAATCGTGGGCGTGAATAGTAATTATGTGGAGCTAGCACGCCGCGTGGTGCCGATTGTGGATTACCACCTGAGACTTGCGACAGCGACCTATATATTAGGAAGCCC
>NZ_AODE01000064.1 GCF_000525855.1 Listeria cornellensis FSL F6-0969 | reverse complement strand
GCCGCCTGCTGTGGTCGCTTGTACAGCCGTACCATTGATCAGGATGCGCACTTTATATACATCTTTTCCATACGTTCCGCTGTACGTATCTTGACCCACTTCCAAAAATGGCGCCGTCACTGTGTAATCAAGAATAGTTAGTGTTTGCTGATTTTGTACCTTGCCAAGCGAATCGAGCCCTTGAATCATCACGTCACTCGTTGGTTGAATATCTTGCAGGAGCATCCTTGTAAATTGGAACGACTGATTCCAGACATCCACCGTTTTCGGAGCGCCACTTCCATTGACAAGCTGCACCTTCACAATGTCTTTTCCGACAACGCCATCCAACCGCACTTTTCCCATTTCGTAAGCCGGTACTATCAATGTATAATCCTTCACATGAATGGTCATCGTTTGGCAGATATCCCCGTCGCTGTTCCGCGCCTCCAAAAGGATTTCTTCCTTCAGATCATACGCTGTCATATCCGAAAAATGGAAACGACCTAGGTTTGCGTCGATGATAGCGCTTAACCAGATGCCCTCACGCGTTTGGAAATCCACACTAACAATATCCTGTCCACATGTCCCAACCAGCTCTCTTTGCCCTACTTGATATGATTCCACCGACAAACGATAGTCACGAACGGTGACGATGACACTTTTTTGAATGATGTTGTCTTTATCTAGACCTGAAACCCGCACATCACTTCCCGCCTCAACATTTATTATAAAAACATTCTTTTCACCCAACTTGGTCCAATTCCTAATTCTAAAGGAACCTCCGAACCTCAACGGAGCGACAATTGCTTAGAGATTCTAGGCATGGATTACAGACTCACTTCGAACAGCTACAACGAACTCCAAAATCCCTTTCACTCGATTCTCATACGTTGCGTCTAATTTGAT
>NZ_AODE01000063.1 GCF_000525855.1 Listeria cornellensis FSL F6-0969 | reverse complement strand
GAACCAATTTCTTGTGCAACCTGATATACCGCCGCCAAATTCGCTGAGCCATCTTCGTTTTCCGGCGTTCCCACGCCAATCACAATCGCCTCGGCATCCGCGTAAGCACGAGCCCCATCCGTCGTAAACTGTATCCGCCCTGCCGCCAACTGTTCCTGTAACAACGCTTCTAAACTAGGTTCAAAAATCGGCGAAATCCCTGCCGTCAGCCCTGCCATTTTCATTGCGTCTACATCCACCGCTGTAACCGTATGCCCGTGATGCGCGAAGCCTACCGCAGAAACCAAACCAACATACCCGACACCTGCAACTGCTATTTTCATCCTATTCGTCCTCTCCTCTTCCATAAGGCATGGCCCACGTAACAACTGAAAACGTAACTCGCATAGACGAGTGATAAGCCTTCATGTTTCCGGTACATCTGCCAGTTTTTTTTGAAGCATTCTCCATTTATTACTCGATAACGACGCCGCGCTCACCCGATAATACGCGAGCGGTTCCGCCATTCCATACGCAAATTCCTGTTCCTTCAAAATGGCCAACCACGTCGCCGTATCCTGTCGCGCCCGCAACAATGGCATGCGGAAATCACCAACTTTTTCCCGATCAATCACCACCGTCAAACACCCAATAATCGTATTTTTCAGCAGTTGTCGATAGTTCATTTTCTCCGGCACAGGCACCGTCCGTTTAACCGCTGTCGGTTGCTCCTCAAACACATGATACGCCGTAAACGTAAAGCCATAATCGTTCGCCCTCATAAACGCCAGTTGCTTCTCCAACTTCTTTGGATGCCACACATCATCACTATCCAAAAACGCCACAAACCGCCCCCGCGCCCGACTCAATCCCTCATTCCGCGCAAAGCCAGAACCACGATTCTCCGTCAATAAAACCAGTTGAATCCGCGCATCCCGTTCCGCTATTTCCCGCAACATGTCCCGCGTTTCGTCCGTCGAACAATCATCCACCACCAACAGCTCCCAATCCTGATAGCCCTGTTGTTGAATGCTCGCAATACTTTCCTCCAAAACCGCACTACTATTGTAGGTTGGCATAATAATGCTCACTATATCCGCTTGATATCCTTGCCTCATAAAACACCTATCCTTCTTGAATTGGCCCATATTTTTGGCGCAACCATGGCTGTTGTCGTTTACGCTCACTGATTTCATCCGCATAATACAACACCGCCGAACCTTTGCGTATCTTCTGAATCTTCCCGCGTGCTACAAGCGAATGAAAGCATTGTTTCGATACACCCAAATAATCAATGGCTTCCTGCGTTGATAAAAACAAGCTATTGAGTAATAACAACTGCTCCTCATATTTTTGTGTCGCCATATTTCCTGATCCCCCCTCTTATATTTCTGGAATCGTCACAATAACTGGCAAACTCGTTACATCTTCAAAATCCTTCACTTTCTTAAAAGTACTTTTCAGAGATTCTCTTACTACAAAAACGGCCAGACTGACAAACAAAGCCATCACAAAAGATAAAATCATATAAATTCGAATTTTAGATGTTGTTAAGTTCTCGCTGAGTTCTGCATCTGATAAAGTATTCACATTGTCAATATTCATCAATTTCGGTACCTCTTTTTCCATCGATAATGCCAAGGTTTCCGAAATTTTCTTTGCATTTTTAGGATTTTCTTGTTCGACATGAATAGAAATAACTTTAGACTCTTTCTCATTCTGTACACTAATCGCTTTTCGCAATTCAGGAACACTGATTGAAAGATTAAGCCGCTTAATCACATCGGACAAAATCACTTTACTCTGTAAAATAACGTTATACGTATTCACCAATTGCGTGTTAGAATCCGTACTTTGATAACTGTCCGTTTCCTTAGCTACGCTTTTTGGATTAATTAAAAGTTGTACAGACGCATCATATTTGGGCGCCATAAATTGATGACTAACAACACCAACAAAGCACATTACAACAGTTGCAACAATAAGAGATAGTATTACTTTTTTACGTATAATGCTAAATATACTTATTAGGGATAACTCTTGTTTCATTTTCTCCATCCTTTACATCGATCCATATTTGCTTCCGTTTCCTTCAAACTCCTCGCAACGAGTGCAAAGAAGAAGAAAAATATTTCATTCAAAACTAGCGACAATGACGTCATCATCGATAAATAACCTATTAAAGCAATTAGTAGCCACCATTGTTCTCTATCCACCAAAGCCGCTTTCACTAGTGTCCACATAATTGCAATAATCGCAACCACATAAAGCATCATCCCAAGAATGCCTGTTTCCACTAATATTTCTAAAAAGGAATTATGCATGAAAATCGCTTTTCCAGCTGAAAAAGAATGATAGGCTTGAAAATTGAAAGAACCAATCCCAAACAGCGGTTTATCTATAAAATACGCGAGCCCATCCGTCCAAATATCGAACCGGCCACTTCCGCCATCTTCACCCACCGTTCCA
>NZ_AODE01000062.1 GCF_000525855.1 Listeria cornellensis FSL F6-0969 | reverse complement strand
GATTCCACGTCGCATGGACACCCTTGCTGTTGGCTAGGTCTTACCACTACTCGGTCGCACTCGGGACTTTCACCCGTTAGAGTTTGCCCATGCTGGGCAAACAAAAAATGGCTCCTGTACAATACAGAAACCATCTTCTAGCAAGTGCTTAATTCTTTTTTTACAAGCGTCCTTGACATGGGTACCACTTTATTTAGGGTGTATAAGGGCGCTTTTTGTTTGTTAGTGTTACTTGCTTTTTTTTATTTTTTTTTGTAATTTCGGTAGGTAATTAGTGTCATCAATATGAAATATATCATGGCTCCTAATGATAAGAGTATAAGGCTTTTATCTGCTTTTGTGATTGTCATATAGCTTAAGAATAGAAAAAATATTATGCTTCCGAATATATGTACAATTAATGAAAGACGCATATGATTTATCTCCTTTTTTAAATATTATGGAATAATTAAATATTATGGTACAATTATATCATAAATAATTATAAAAGACGGTAAGCGACAAATGGTCTATTTATCGACCATTAATGTTTGTTCATACATGTTTGTTATTCCTTCCTCTTCTCGTGAAATTAGTATCCACTTTTCTGCATTCTGCCAGTGGTCTTTTTCTATTTTCCAATCACGAATATCCTAATCCTTGCATGGCGCCTTCTATGTGATTTCTGTTCGTCGGACCAGAGATTTGCCTTGAACTTCCTTCAGATTCCACGTCGCCATGGACACCCTTGCTGTTGGCTAGGTGCTTACCACTACTCGGTCGCACTCGGGACTTTCACCCGTTAGAGTTTGCCCATGCTGGGCAAACAAAAAATGGCTCCTGTACAATACAGAAACCATCTTCTAGCAAGTGCTTAATTCTTTTTTTACAAGTCGTCCTTGACATGGGTACCACTTTTATTTAGG
>NZ_AODE01000061.1 GCF_000525855.1 Listeria cornellensis FSL F6-0969 | reverse complement strand
AATGGTATATTTCGTCCTTGGAGGCTATTTTTTTTACTGCGGTATGTTTTTCTTCGACGGAAAAAACGTGTGCGTTTTGACATACAAAAAACTTCCCTTATAAAGTAGATTTGGAATTTTTGTTTTTTCCATTGTCTACTCTATAGGGAGCATATCATTTCGTGGATTTACTGCTTTTTCATGTTATTTAAGGTTTGCCATTAAAGTCCAACCGATAACGACATTACCATTTTTGAGGCGGTACCATACTTTTCCTTCGATGTTTGCTTGACGATCTGCAGTTAATGTTTTACCGGCAAATTTAGCAAGCGTTCCAACTTTAATCGGAGGATCATCGACAGGGAATGAGTAGAGTACGCCAGCTGTATTGGCTACTTTTTTCGTTAGGTTCACTGGTCTTTCAGCAATCGCGCCATCATAAAATTTCGTCAGGGCACTTGCATTGACCCAGCCAAGAAGTTGACCGTTTGAACTGATTTGGTAGTATAAACCGCCAGTTGTTTTGGCTTCACGCAAGATGCGGAGCTTTTTACCACTGTAATTGGAAAGTGGTGCGATCTTAGAATTTATACCGTACGTGTTTGGGACTAGTTTCCAGATGTATTGATTCGCTGTTGTTTTTGTCTTACCGTAAGCGGTCAATGTTTTGTCATAGACTGTTTGGTCAGGCTTAGTTGCACTAACACTGGATGCACGAACCCAAGTAACGAGTTCGGAGTTGTTGATAAGGTAATACCATAGTGTCCCGTTGATTGTGATTTGTTTATGGACTTTCAAAGGTTTGTTGGTATAGGCAGTTAAGTTTCCTCTACGCATGGAGGAATCAGCAACTGGAAAATAGTAAACAGATTCGTTAGGGACATTGACATAGCGCGTTAAATTCGCTGGTTTTTCCATACTAGGTGTGTAAAGAATAGTTACAGCTTTATTCTCCACCCAACCAATAGTCTTCCCGTCAATGCTAAATTGATACCAGACACCTTTGCTAGTTTTCATTTCGCGGATAAGCTTTAAATTTTTACCTGTGTAACTGGAAAGCGGATTTACTACTTTAGCGCCTAGTGTACCGTTTGGAACAGTCCAAACATTATTTCCTGTCGCTGTTTTAACACCCGCATAGGTTGTAGTACTCATTGCTTTATTATATTGAATTTGATCGTATGCGGTAGCTGTAACGCTGGATGCACGAACCCAAGTAACGAGTTCAGAGTTGTTGATAAGGTAATACCATAGTGTCCCGTTGATAGTGATTTGTTTATGGACTTTCAAAGGTTTGTTGGTATAGGCAGTTAAGTTTCCTCTACGCATGA
>NZ_AODE01000060.1 GCF_000525855.1 Listeria cornellensis FSL F6-0969 | reverse complement strand
CCCAACGCTCATCAACTGGACAGTACTCATCAACAGCGACAAGTTAGCGATTCCAAATGCTGTGTATACAGACACGATTGGTGCTGGTCACACGTTTGTAGGTGACTCTTTAGCGGTCTACAAAGGCGATACAGACGGCCTTGGAAATCCGATTGCCGCTAACAAATTAGCCGACGCTGTCACAGCGAATATGTTAAAAAGCCAAAATGCACAAGGTTTCCAGTTAGCCTTAGGGAATATCAACGACACGGTATCGGTGACGTACCAAACAAAAGTAACGAATCCGGTGACAGGCCAAGCCTATAAAAACGAAGCGAAATTGACAGGAACAGACGTAAGTGAAAGTAAGAGCTCAGAAGTTAAATATTATGGTGGTGACGGATCAGGAACAGGCGAAACACCTCCAACAGAGACACCAGACCTAAAAGGTAGTATGGAAGTCATTAAGCGTGATGGGACTAATCATAGTAACCTACTAGCGGGTGCGGAGTTCTTATTAGAAAGCACGCTTGGTACGAAGCATACACTTGTAACGGATAGTTCGGGTAGCGCACGATTAGATAATTTAGCACTAGGTACGTATCGACTGGTAGAAACCAAAGCACCAACTGGTTATATCTTAAATCCCGCAGCGAGTACGTTCCAAATTACAGCCGACAATCATGCCAAGACAATCGTCATTACGGTGGATAACCAGCCAAAGCCAGAAGAGCCACCGACCGAGACACCAGATCCACAAGGTAGTTTTGAAATTATTAAGCGTGATGCAACAGACCACAGTAATCAATTAGCTGGTGCGCAGTTCCAACTGACAAGTAACATGGGGCATAATCAGTCGCTAGAAACAAACAGCGAAGGCACAGTGGAGATAGCTAATTTACCCCTTGGTACTTACACCTTAGTAGAAACAAAAGCGCCAGAAGGCTTTATCTTAGATGCAACACCACGTACGTTCCAAATTACAGCTGATAACCATGCCACGATGCAAATCATTACAATTGACAACCAACCAAAGCCAGAAGAACCACCAGTAGTACCTGAAACAGACCCAACAGGTAGCGTACAACTCCGCAAAGTAGACGCAACAGATGCCAACAAAACACTAGCCGGTGCTACGTATGATTTACGAAATGCCGCTGGAACACCAATGAAGACGGTAACGACAGCAGCCAACGGTACGCTGACAATAAACGATCTTGCCCTTGGGAAATATAGTCTGGTTGAAGTAACAGCTCCAAGCGGCTATTTAGTAGATAAGACACCAATCGCCTTCGAAATCACAGCAGCCAACGCAGGCCAAATGATCACACTGACGCATAAAAATACAAAAATTGACGTACCAGAAATCCACAAAAATGTAGAAGCACACCAAGCATTTGACTGGAATATCATGGCCCAATTAGAAGGCGCACCATCGACAGCTAGTCAATCACTAGAACTAACAAACCGCAACGACTCGTTCGTATGGAATGTAGACACGACGTTTGGCAACAACACAGCGACATGGACAAAAGCCGTATTAACCGATCAAATCAACGACCTTTTAGAGATTGAAAGTATTCAAATCACAGACGCACAAGGCAACGATGTGACAGGAAACGGCACACTCACAGAAGAAAACAACCTAATCACGTTCACAATCAACAAGAAAAACAACAGCTACGCATTCCTATCGGGCCAAACGTACACGATGAACATCCAAACAAAAATCAAAGACGGCGTAACAGACGAGCAATTGGCACCATTCATCCAAGACGGCGGAATTCCAAACCAAGCAGAATTAGCCTTCAGCAATAGCGGAAAAATCGTATCCGAAATTCCAAAAGTAACACCACCACCAGTGAATCCAGAAATCAGCAAAGACATTGAAGGCAAAGAGCACCTAGAGTTAGCGAACCGTAACGATGCCTTTGACTGGAACGTCCACACAGCATTTGGTAACCAAACAGCAAGCTGGAACCAAGCGATTATCACAGACCAAATCAACACGTTACTAAGCATTGAAAAGATCCAAATCACCGATGAAAACGGCAACGATGTGACAGAAAACGGCACAATCACAGAAGAAAACAACTTAATTACCTTCACGATGAACAAAAAA
>NZ_AODE01000059.1 GCF_000525855.1 Listeria cornellensis FSL F6-0969 | reverse complement strand
GTCAGACCAAGCAACCTCGCAAAACTCCGGTCAATCATCACGCCCATCTCGCGAATCCCATTCCCCTGCATGTTGAAACCCAAGTTCACAAGCCCCATCACGTAATAGCCCAGACTCAAAATATTGAACACAAACCCCGAAATGATAATTGCCCACTCGATGTCCTTCCACCGAATCCGATCCAACCAATACCGACAAAAGAAGTAAAAGATAATCAAGATAAACGTAGCACCAATCGCTCGGAGCGCAGCAGCTGGATAAGCCGTAATCACACCACGCAAATCGTAATACACATAGAAACCGATAAACGCTATTTCAAAAAACAAAAGTTTAGAAATCGTCATTTTTGGCGCATAATAAAGCATTAAGATTAGAAGTAACAGCATGTATGGCTTCACTGCCAAACCAAGTTGCACATTAAACTGACTACCGATACTAAGAAAAAGCAACATCAGCGTGAGTAAAAACACTTGATTTTTAGAATGGCGCGGGGAAATATTGTTAGTATAATCACATGTTATATCACTTTTATAATCCATTCCTTCGTTCTCCTATCCCTCGCCTTAGTAATAATAACGGTAACGATCCTTCACTTTCATCTTGACACAATTAAACACAACTCCGAGGCACGTTGCTGATACTTGGTTCAATACACGACATGTTCGTTCCACTTCTTCTTTTCGGACTTCATCATACTTCACAACCAATAATGTTGCATCACTGTGGTTCAAAATCGTCTTCACCTCCGGCACAAGTAGTACAGGCGGCGTATCAATAATCACTAAATCATAGTCTTTTTTCACTTCAAAAATGAATTTCTTTAGTGTGGTCGTATCAAACAAAGCACTCGGAGGATCTTCTACCAAACCACTAGTCAGAACATCTAATCCCTTCAATCCAATATCCCTCAAGCACTCCGTTAGAACAATATCTCCCTTCAAGACATCACAAAAGCCAAGCGCATTGGATAAACCTAATTTTTTATGGATAGATGGTCGTCTAAAATCACTATCAATCAATAGTACTTTTTTTCCTGCCTCGGTGAAACTCCTTGCGATACCGATTGCAATCGAACTCTTGCCCTCACTCGATAAAGAAGATGTCACACTAATTGCTTGAATATCTCGCTGCTCAGAAAGCTCAATGGTTGTTCTAATATGCCCCATCTGCTCCTGAAAAAATAGATTTTCATTCAATCTTTCTTTTGTTCTCATCTATCATTCACCTATTCTTAAAATGTATTTGTCACCGTTCCAGCTTTATTACCATCGAATAATACTCGTAATTCGCCATAACCACGTGGACCTGTAATAAAGAATACTTCCACAGTTTTATCCTTTTCATTCACAGTGATATTCTGCGCCGCACCAATATACTGTGTAAGAAATTCTCGCTTGGTCCACTTGTCCTTTTTAATAATTGTCTCTGCATCTGTCATTGGGATATAGGCATTCTGAACAAAATAAGTCGTCACATCACCCGCTTGACTTTTAACCACAGCATCCTCATCGTGAATGATAAATTTACCGTTCTTATATTCCAATGCATTATTGCTTTTCGTTAGCTCTTTAAATTCTTGTGCACTTACCTCCTTATCCTCATTTTTCCAAGAAGTAATCGGCTCGACTTTCTTCTCTTGATTTGAACACCCTATTACAAAAATTGTTAATATTAAAATTATTGATAGGCTTATTTTTTTCATTCCATGCTCCTTATCTTGCACCGCTACCATTCAAAATGACTTTGACCGTCTTGCATAGTATCAATGCTTCTTTTCTTACCGACATCGAATGAATATATTCCAAGTCGAGTTTTAATTTTTCTTTCGGGGTAATATCGTAGCCGCCATTAATCTGCGCCCATCCAGTGAGACCAGGCTTAACAGTAAGACGCTGGGTAAAATTGGGGTAGAGAGCTTGAAACTCTTTGGTGAACATAGGCCGTTCTGGTCGCGGGCCAATCATACTCATCTCACCTTTTAAAACATTCCAAAGTTGCGGTAATTCATCGATTCTAGTTTTACGAATAAAACAACCGACTTTTGTAATCCGAGGATCATTTTTTTCCGCCCATTTAGCACCACTCGCTTCTGCATTAACATCCATAGAACGTATTTTATAAATCGTAAAATGATTGCCGTAAAGTCCAACTCTACGTTGTCTATAGATAATTTGTCCAGAAGATTCAAATCTCACAGCACAGATAGTCACCAAGATAATAGGTGATGTCACCGTCAGCAAAATCATCGCAAAAATAATATCAAACAATCGCTTAGAGAAATGAAACATAGCAGACTTCTTCTTCGATTCCATCTTATCTAATCTGAATTCATACTCCATTTTTTCCGTCCTTTCAGTGAACTCGGATATTACAAAAATTTAGAAAGTAGAGATACGCTAGATAAACTAGCATATCTCTTACACCTCTATTCAAAAATTATTTTGTAACAACCATGTCTGCGTAAGCGATTCCGCCCACAACACCTTGGCTTAAGAAGATAACAGCACTTGTGTTTGTTGCTCCTGTTGTAAATGTCGCAGTTCCTTGACCGTAGTCTGATGATGTTACAAAGGCGTTAACTTGTGTGCCGCCATATGTTTTCACACCCACCGATAAACGTGCACCATTCTCTACTTTACCGTATGCTGTTACTGTATACGTTGTGTTTGGAAGCAGTCCTGAAATTGTTTGCTCTACACTAGAGTTACCATCTAATTTCACTGCTTTATTTCCATTCTCAGTAACGATGGAAGGCGTTACTGCTGTCGCTGCTGCCCATGTTTTCCAGCTTGTTAAATTACTGTCAAACTCACTATTTTTTGTTAAATTATCTGTTTGAGAAGCTTGAAGTGTTGCAAATAATGTTGTTGCACGTGCAAGCTCTGCTTCCAGCGTTGCTTTTGCTTTCATGTTAGCAGGTACTGCTGCAACTAATTCTGTCGCTGCAGTGATGTCTGCATCTGTTGTTGTCATTTTAATCGCACCATTGTTGCTTGTAACTGGTGTTAAATGCGTTGTACTTACAGATGTTTGTGCTGTGAACAGCGCCGCCAGTGCATCTGTCGCTGCCATTACTTCTGGGCGTTCGCCTTCTGGAGTTGAATCTTTGAACAGGATAGTATCGATCATACCAGTGCTAGTTCCTGCACCCTTCATCAAGAAGATAGTTGCTGATTTACCTGTTGCCCCTGTGCGAATTGTTACGCTTGCTTTTGAGTAGTCAGTTCCACTAACACGTGCTGTTTTTTGTGCTCCACCGTAGTTTTTCACACCGACACTGACATATCCGTTGTTATCCGCTTTACCGTATATTTCAAGGGTGTATGTCGTATTTGGTTGCAATCCAGTGATAACTTGTTCTGTACTAGAGTTTCCAGCAAGTTTCAAGACATTATTACCATCTTCTTGAACAACTGTTGGTGTTGTTGATGTAGCACTGTTCCAAGGTTTCCAATTAGCGATACCACTGTCGAATTCGCTATTTTTAATAAGGTTACCATCTTGTTCAGCCTTACGAGCGTCCCACATTTCTTGTGCTGTTTTTAGTGTTTCTAGTAAGTCAATCTTAGTTTCATAAATATCTTTCATAGCATTTACAATAACCATCGCTGCATCAATATCTGCTTGGTCCGTGCTTAGTTTTAACGCACCGTTTTTGTAAAGTGTAGTCTTAGCTTCATCTACACCGATAACAGACATATTTGTAAACAAATTGTCAACTACATTTGTTGCTTCAATAACTTCTGGGATACGATCTTCGCCATTATCTGATTTTGCAATAACAAAATCTCCGAAGCCATTGCCAGTTCCAGCGCCCTTCATTAAGTAGAAAGTTGCCGATGTAGCGCTAGCGCCAGTTGTGAAAGCGATTTGACCTTTGCTGTAATCTGCGCTTGTAATACGAATACTTTGTTGCGTACCACCGTGGTTTTTAATACCGGCAGATAAGAATGTCGCATCATCTACTTTTCCGTAGAATGTCATGACATAATTGGTATTTGGTTTCAAGCCTTGGATTGTTTGCTCCACGCTTGAGTTTGATGCTAATTTCACTGTTTTAGTTGCTGGGCCTTCTGTTGCTGCAACTGTTGGTACGGATGAACCGGAACCAGTCCATGTTTTCCAACCATTTAGTGCACTGTCAAAATTACCATTGTTCACTTTATTTCCAATTTGTTCGCTGTTACGTGCGATTAGTAGGTCTTGTGCTTTGTCTAGTTGTGCTTTCAATTCCGCTTTCTCTACTACTTTATCTGGTACTAGATTTAATTTATCTTGCGCTAAATAGATTTTTTCTTGTGTTGCATCTAGTTTGATTGCACCATATGCATCTGTTTTTTGACCAAAATTAACAAGTGGTGTCATTAGATCTCGAATAGCTTGTTGTGCTGCGATGAACTCAGGAGAATCTGTCGCACTTTGATCATCTAATAAAGTTTGTGCTTTATCAATATTGTCTTGTAATGCCTTTTTCGCTGTCGGATCTGTCACTTTATCTACTAGTTTTTGTGCTGCGTCAATTGCTGGTTGATCTGTTGTGTCTTTAATCGTGTTTGTTGTTGGTTGGTTATTTGTGAATAACTCGTTCACTGCTTTTTCTGCTGCTGCTTGGCGTGCTTGTTCCGCTTGCGTTGCTGCTGTTTTAGCATCCAATAAATCTTGGGCTTTGTCTACGTTGTTTTGTAGTGCTTGTTTCGCAGCTGGATCTGTTACTGCGTCTACTAGTTTTTGTGCCGCGTCAATTGCTGGTTGACCTGTTGTGTCTTTGATTGTGTTTGTTGTTGGTTGGTTATTTGTGAATAATTCGTTGACTGCTTTTTCTGCTGCTGCTTGGCGTGCTTGTTCCGCTTGCGTTGCTGCTGTTTTAGCATCCAATAAATCTTGGGCTTTGTCTACGTTGTTTTGTAGCGCTTGTTTCGCAGCTGGATCTGTTACTGCGTCTACTAGTTTTTGTGCTGCGTCAATTGCTGGTTGACCTGTTGTGTCTTTGATTGTGTTTGTTGTTGGTTGGTTATTTGTGAATAATTCGTTGACTGCTTTTTCTGCTGCTGCTTGATTTCTTTCCTCTAGTAATTCTTGTGCACGATCAACTGCTTTTTGCAATCCGTCTTTCACTGTACCGCCCAAAATAAGATCCACTTGTGCTTGTGCTGTATCGATAGCTAGTTGGTTTGTTGTATCTTTGATAGCGTCTGTTTTTGGATCGTTACCTTGGTATAATTGATTCACTAAGAAGCCAGCTATTAACTGTTGTCCTTTATCAGCTTCTTCTACTGCCGTACGCTCATTTAAAAGTTCTTGTGCACGGTCTAGATTTTTTTTGAAGCTCTGTTTTCAAAGCAGGATCTGTTACGCCATCAATCGCTTTTTGTGCTGCATTAATTGCTGGTTGATCTGTGCTTGCTTTGATTGCGTCTGTTGCTGGCTTATCATCTTTAAATAAAGCGTTAACTGCTTTTTCGGCTGCTTCATCTTTCGCCTTTTCAGCTGCAAGTTTAGCATTTAATAGTTCTTGGGCGCGGTCTAGATTATTTTGAAGTGGTGCTTTCGTAGTTGGATCTACTACCACATCAACTAATTGTTGTGCCGCGTTGATAGCACCTTGGTCAGTTGTAGCTTTAATAGTATCTGTTGCTGGTTTATTATCTGTAAATAATTCATTGACTGCTTTTTCTGCCGCTTCGCTATTTGCTTTTTCTGTTGCAGTTCGCGCATTCAGTAATTCTTGTGCACGGTCTAAGTTATTTTGTAATGCGTCTTTTGGTGCTTTTTCAGTTACTACGTCGATTAAAGCTTGTGCCGCATTAATAGCATCTTGATTCGTTGCAGCTTTAATAGTGTCTGTTGCCGGTTTATCACTAGTAAATAACTCATTGACTGCTTTTTCTGCTGCATTTTGGCGTGCTAATTCTTCTGCTGCGTTACGAGCTTCTAGCAATGCTTGTGCTGTAGCTAAATCTGCTTCTAGCGCTGTTTTTACAGCTGGATCTGTTACTTGATCTATAAGCGTTTTAGCATTGTTAATAGCATCTTGGTCTGTCGCGCCTTTAATTGCCCCTGATGTTGGATCGTTATTCGTAAATAGCGCGTTGACTGCATCACGTGCTGCTTGCTCTTTTTCTAACTTGATATTAGTTACTTGTGTTTGCGCTGCTTCAATTAGGTTTGCCAATCTCGTTTTTTCAGGTGAAGCTGATACTGTTTTAGCTGCATTTGTAGCGATATCAATATCCGCTTGTGTAACACCAGCGCCAATTGTCGTTAAGGTCGCATCTTTATATAAGTTATATACCGCTTGACCGTATTTTGTGTCGTATTTGGGGAAATCTTTAGTATCTACCCAGAACGAATACTTCAAATCACCATAGCTTTTTCCAGTTGGATAAATTTTATCAACAAAAATAGCTCCATATGGTTGGCTACGAAGATCCATATCGCCAACATAAATCACGAAATCTTCTGGAATATTTACAGCAAGGGTTTTAAATTTCGTAATAATTTGTCCATTAGGAAGGGTAACACTTACTCCATAATTTTTTATTATTTTCGTCATAGAAATGATTAGATAGTTGCCGTCTAGTGATAAATACGGAAGATACACGTTCATATCTTGCATTACTAATGTTTTATATGCTGGTG
>NZ_AODE01000058.1 GCF_000525855.1 Listeria cornellensis FSL F6-0969 | reverse complement strand
ACAATGACCGTGACAACAACCATCAAAGAAGGCGTAACAGATGAGCAGTTGGCACCATTTATCAAAGACGGTGGGATTCCAAACCAAGCAGACCTAGCGTTCGGTAACGAAGGCGACATGATCCAGTCAGAAATCCCAACCGTAACACCACCACCAGTCAATCCAGAAATCCACAAAGACATCGAGGGTGTACAACATGTAGATTTAGCCAACCGCAACGATGCTTTTGACTGGAACGTCCACACGGCATTTGGTAACCAAACAGCAAGCTGGAACCAAGCGATTATCACAGACCAAATCAACAACCTACTAGCGATCCAAAACATCCAAATCACCGATGAAAACGGCAATGATGTGACAGAAAACGGCACGATCACGGAAGAAAATAACTTAATTACCTTCACAATGAACAAAAAAGATGATAGCTTTGCGTATCTTGCAGGCCACACCTACACGATGACTGTTACAACAACGATCAAAGAAGGCGTAACAGACGAGCAGTTGGCACCATTTATCAAAGAAGGCGGGATTCCAAACCAAGCAGACCTAGCGTTCGGCAACGAAGGCGACAGCATCCAGTCAGACATCCCAACGGTAACCCCACCAACACCAGCAGTACCAGTTCAAGAAACACCAGAAAATCCAACGACACCAGCAACACCAGAATCTCCAGCGAAAGTAACACCAGTACCACCAACTAAAGAAACGCCAGTTAACAAAGAAAACCCAACAAAAGAAGGCAGCAAGACACCAGAACAACCAGAAAAAACACCAGAACTGAAAGTGACAGAGAATAAGGACAAGGACAACACACCAGCATCTACAAGCTTCCTACCAAGTACAGGTGACGCATTAGAGTACATCTGGATTCTACTTGGCGCAGCGATCCTCTTCATTCTAGGAGCAGTAGTTGTAAGACAACGTAGAAAAGCGTAAGTTGTATAGGAAAAGAGTTTGGTCCCCGTGCATGCGAAAGCTAGCGTGAGGATCAGACTTTTTCTATGTACTATCTATCCCAAATAGAAGCTTAATTTGTCTAAAATATGTCTAAGGGAACATAAGTAAGTAAAAGGAAGCGGAATAATCACGATAAAGTACTGATTTTAAAGGCTTTTTTATAAAAAAACTTTTTTTCACAAAAAAGGTATAAAATTTTACGTTTTATAAAATTAAAATCCTATATTATTGAATTATAGAGCGGTACGAAAAGTAAAAATAACTTAATATAGTGCATATTTTTGCAAGAATCAGTTGAATGAGGGGTATTTTCCCATTAAAATTTCATTCATTCATTCCTCTACAACAAAGTAAACAAAGACACAATTTCGTAATATCTTTTACAAATTAATAAAGTGTTCCAGTTACTTGATACGATTACTTTCTAATCATGAATAACAATGACTTCTGATTTCTAGAATATTTGAGGGTTAAGATAATACAAATTTTAAGTAATAAATCTTAAAAAAAAAGCTGTTCTTTGTTAAAAATGCTTAGGCTATAATAAATTAAGTAATCTAGGAAGGGGATGAGAACAGTGAATTATCTAGATGTACATGAGTTGCTGATGAAAGAGGGGAATATCCTTCAATTTGTCCTTGCTTCAGATCCGCTATTTCATAACCATAAAGAAAAACTTATATTGGAAAAAGGCGAGATGATAAATCAAAGAGATAGTCAGTATATTTACATCTTAGAGTCTGGAATACTAGCACAACTAATTGGTGGAAATGATGTTAGAAGACAAATTATCTGTACTTCATTTTTAACAGCAGATAATATTATTTTAAATAAAAAGTTTTCACAAAATGAAAAATTTTGATTTCTCAGCAATTACAAGAACTGCGTTGGTTCGAATTGATACGAGTATTGTTTTAGAAATTTTAGAGAAAACACCATTTTTTACAGATGTATTGCTTGAAATTATACATGATTTAAACCAACGCGAATATACATTTTCCTCACAGTTTCAGTATCAAATAAAAGACAGAGTTATTTTACTACTCAAAAAGTTAGCTCTGGATATGGGTATCAAAAATGGAGCCAAGTATGTACTACCAAGAGGAATTACTAGTTACTATATAGCTGCCTATTGTGGTTGCACGAGACAGAGTGCGATTAAAATATTGAATCATTTAGAGGAAGAACAGTTAATTAGATATAAACATTGCCCCATTGAGATATTCGATATTCAAGGACTTTCAAATATATCTTTAGAAATAGTATAAATATTGGAATATTCCCTATTTTATTCAAATGAAAGGAGTGATCTTTATATAACGGCACTAAGTTAGAACTAATTCAAACGAGACGAAAACTAGAGATAAGAAAGTGGGAGAAATTTTACATGAAATCAAAACAGACAAATTATCAAAATGTTTTATCTACAAAAAAGATGAAACAAACAGCTAAGGCTTTATTAGTCGCTACCGTTGTGGCGAGTCAAGTATTTACAGTATTACCAACGAACATCTTTGCAGCAGAGGCGAGTGGCGTTACAGAAACAACAAACGTGCCATCAGCAGAATCAGTAGCAAGCGAGATTCCACCAGTATCAGTACCTTTAGCGCTTGATGAGGGCACTACGGAAAATAGAGAAGTCGCTAACACATTTGAGGAGTTTAAAAGATACGCAGAATCAGGTACTGTAAATGTTATTGAATTAGGTAGTGATTTTCAGTTTACAAGTGATGTAACAGTAAATAGTAATATGCGTATTGAAGGTCAGGGTCATAAATTGAGTCTTGCTGGAAAACGTATGATAATGAAATCTACATCTATTATTGATATTCAAGATGTAGAGTTAACTAGTACAGCTATTGCAATGTTCCAAGCCGCTAGCGGTGCAGCACCAACCTTAAATATCATTAATAATGTTAAAGTAAATGGTTTTATAATGGGTGGTGCTGGTAAACTAGCAATGTCTATAGATGGTGCAAATAACAGCTTTATTAGCCCAGCAAATGAGGCTATTGAGGTAGATGAGTTAGAAATTAAAGATGGTGCACGAATAGATACCTTACAAGCAAAAAATACAGCTATTAATATTCGTGCTAAAGGAGCTGCAAGTATTGGCGCTAACTCGTACATTGACATGTCGTCTGATACAGGGTATGCATTTGATGCCTTATCAAGTGCTTTAGTAATAGGCAAGAATGCAGTTATTAAGTCAAAATCTAAATTTGGAACTTTACGTGCAGCAACTCTAGTCGTTGGGAACGGCGCAGATCTTGATTTAGCTTCTGGTGATAGAGGTTATGGAATTTACGTTGCAGGTAACATTACAATTGGAGATGATGTTAAGTTAAAAGCAACTGGAGCAGGAACTGCAGTTTATTCTGTTGGCACTGGATCAACCATTAACATAGGTAAAAATGCCGCCATTGATATTACAAGTGATAGTGGTTATGGGATTTATAGTAACAACACTATTGCATTCAGCGATAATACTTCTTTCAATTTAAAAACAAAGTTATCTGCTATCTATGCTGTGGGTGGTGGTGGTGTTCAATTTGGAAAGGATTCTAATATTGATATCACAAGTACTGGTGGCTTTGGAATTTGGACTAATGGTGGAATTAAATTCAGCGATAATACTTCTTTTAAATTAAAAACACAGAGCTCTGCTATCTATGCTATTGGAACCGGTGGTGTTCAGTTTGGAAAGGATTCTAATATCGATATCGCAAGTGATGGTGGTTATGGAATTTATAATGGCGGTAACGTTACATTCAGCGATAGAACTTCCCTTAAATTAAGAACAGCGTTAACTGGTATTTATGTTAGTGGTTCTGGTGGTGTTCAATTTGGAAGTATCTCGAATAAACAAAAAACTGAAGAGGATAAAGTTAAAATTGATATTGAGGCAACTAGTGAATACGGTATACTTTCATACGGTCCAGTAGTGTTCGGTGATGACTCGGATGTCATGATTAAATCTGTTAATAGCGCTATTTATGGAGTTGGTGCAGCACGTGTTAATTTTGGAGCATACACAGATGCCAAACTTTTATCATCAGTTGGTCGAGGTGTTTGGTCAGGTGGGACGATTATTGGCGACAATGCAAATATAAGTATTGATTCCGCTAACGCTGGTATTGATAATAATAACGCTAATGGTGAAGGATTGTCTACAGGAAATAACGTACTCTTAAAAATAAATACATCAGGAAATTATAACGGTATATTGACGCAGCAAAATATTAACTTTGGAGAAGCTAATACAGTAGATATTACCTCGTTATCAGGAAATGCAATCCGTACAACAGTAGGGAGTGTAGTAAAAGTTAGCCCTAATTCTTCAGTAACATTGAGAGCGCAAAATGGTTTATTTCAAGATGGCGGTGCAGCAGCGGCATTTAACGTTGGTACAGGATCTACAGTGAAAATAAATGCATCTCAGGATGGAATTAATACAACTGGTTCGACAACGTTTAATCCGTCTACAAAAGTAAATATTCAAGCAGCAACTGGCGGTGGGAATTATGCTGCGATTAACGCGCATGGTGTTATTACTTTTAATAAAGATTCTATGGTTTACGCAGAGACACTATCAAACACATCGACTTCTGTATTCAACCTCACTGGTGGGCCAAGTTCGAAACTAGTATTAAATAGTCCTAAGTATATAGATTTCCGTCAACAAAATCTTAAAAATGGCCATATTGTCAAAGGCTATGGAAATGCGGCTGAAAGTGTTCAATCTCGTGTTGAAATCAATAATGTGCCGAAACTATATACTTGGTTAGGAGAAGGTGTCAGTTGGTCAGCAACTCCAAATAATGAGTTTAACAACATTGCAGCAGGTAGAATTCCATTGGTAAACGTAGTAGGTTCAAAAGTTGTAGGCTTTTATAGTGGTACACCATCAGGTATCGAAGGATTCAGCCTATTCGATTACTCACGAATTTCAACCGTAGCTGAGAATACCATTGCACGTCCAACTCTAGATGCAGTTTATACAACAACAAAAACAGTAACAGGAACAGGCGTACCAGGAAATGAAATCGTCCTAACATTACCAGATGGCAAAATTGTGAGAACAACAGTAGGAACAGATGGTAAATGGTCTATCGCAGTACCAGCAGGAACGGTACTTGTTAAAGACAAATCGATTACTGTATATCAAACAAATGGTGTTACAGATAGCCTAACAGCAACAACAAAAATCGTTGAAGATCTTCAAGTACCAGTTGCACCAACTGTTGATAAAGCCAAAGCAGGCGATACAACGTTAACTGGTAAAGGCGAACCAAACGCAGAGATTACAGTAACACTTCCAGACAACACAAAAGTAACTGGTAAAGTAGAGGCGGATGGTACTTTCAAAATCACTGTACCAGCTCTAACAGCAGATACAGAACTTAAAGTGACACAAACAGGGCCAAACGGTAAACCAAGTGATCCAACAGTAGTCAAAGTTGCATCAAACGAAAAACCAGTTATCACAGCTACAGACAAAACAATTAACGTGGGCGATACGTTCAACCCATTAACAGGCGTAACAGCAACTGACAAAGAAGATATCGACTTAACATCAAGCATCAAAGTCGTGAAAAACACAGTAGACACAACAAAAGTAGGAACTTATTCTGTTGAGTACTCTGTGACAGACTCAGATAAAAATACAACAACAAAAACAATCACAGTAACAGTAACACAAGCTGATCTTGTACAAACAACTATTAACGCCCTTACAACAGATTCGGTGTCTGCTTCAGGGAAAGCAGAACCAAATGCAGCAATCGTGGTGAAAGCAGGCTCGACAACAATTGCAACAGGAACAGTAGGATCAGACGGTAACTATAGCTTGACGATTCCAAAACAAGCAGTAGAAACAGTTGTAACAGCAACTGCTACGAAAAATGGTAAGACATCAAACGCTTCAACAACAGTTACTCAAGAAGCCGCAGAAAAAAGCGTGAAAGATTTATTCAATAATGGTGACGTGACAGGAACTATCAAAGATACAACAGATCAAGCAGCAATTGATAAAGCACAAAAAGATGTCGATGCTGTCAAGGATCCAACGAAAAAAGCAGAACTACAAAAAAAATCTAGATGAAGCGCAAAAACAATTAAACGATCGAAATGCAGCAGCGGAAGAGAAAGCACGCCAAGAAGCCGCAGAAAAAAAGTGTGAAAGACTTATTCAATAATGGTGACGTGACAGGAACTATCAAAGATGTAACAAATCAAGCAGCGATTGATAAAGCGCAAAAAGTCGTTGATACTGTAACAGATCCAAACGAAAAAAGCAGAACTACAAAAAAAATCTAGATGAAGCGCAAAAACAATTAGACAATCGAAATGCAGTGTTAGATGCCCCAACGATTGATAAATATACGTATTTAGATAGCTATGTAACAGGTAAAGTAAGCGCTGGAACAGCAACAGTATCTCTTTACGTGAATGGTGTTCGTGTGAAACGTGCAACACCAGATGCTTTAGGTAATTACAAATTTGACGCATATGGCTTAGGCTTAAACACCGGTGTCACTTTCGAAGTACGTCCTGTAGATGCAAAAGGTAAAGAAGGAAAAATAGCAACAGCGACAGTAGCAGGGAAAGATGATCTTTCAAATCTTTTGAAAGCAAATGATGCAGGTATTTCAACAGCAACAATCACAGGAACAGTAGGTAGTGGCATTGATAGTGTTCGCCTATCTATTGGTGGTGTCATTGTAAAAGTAGGCCAAATCACCAACGGGACATACAGCATTGCAACAAACGGTCTTATCAAAGAAGGATCTAAGGTAGAAGTCGTAGGATATAGTGGAAAAGTAGAAGTAGCTCGTGTGAAGGTCAACATTATAAACGATGAAAAACCAGTTCTTGACCCATTAACAGTAGACGATGATGTCATAAAAGGCCATGTAACAGCAGGATCAGCCACTTCTTTCCGTGTAAGCATTGGCGGAGTAGCAGTGAAAACAGGTACCATAGCAGCAGACGGAACGTTCCAATCATCTATTGGTAAACAAGCATTAGGAACAGAAGTGAAGATTGAAATCAAAGACGCAAATGGATACAACGCATTGCGCGTTGCTACTGTTAAAGTTACAGAATCAGCTGTTGCGAAACTAGATGCGCCGACACTAGAACGTATGGATGGTAACTACATCATTGGTACAGCAGTAAAAGGAACAGAAACAGTGGTTATTTATGAAGGCGGCGTTGCAAAACGTACGATTTCAGCAGCACAAATGACAACAAATCCGGATGGTAGCCTATCATTCCGTAGTTATGTAGCACCAGGTACGACAAATGTTCAGGCAACAGCAAAGAATAGTGATAAACGCATGAACAGCGAATTATCAGCAAAGTTTGAGATATAAGTTTTAATGGGGCTATAGGGAATCAATGTATTTTGATTCCCTCCTATTTTATATTTCTGTCAAATGAAAGAAATATACATGAACCAATTTCATAAGTCACTTTTTATTCGAAATTAGACGAATCCAACCAATTACTTCATAATTAGAAGCTTAATTTGTCTAAAATATGTCTAAGGAAATATAAGTAAGTAAAGGAGAGAGGAATAAGCACGATAAAGTGCCGATTTTAAAGGTTTTTTTATAAAAAAATAATTTCAAAAAAATGAAAAAAGGTATAAAATTTTACGTTATATAAAATCGAAATCCTATATCATTGAATTATAGAGCTCAATACAAAATAAAAATGACTTAACATAGCGCATATTTTTTAAAATACTCACTTGAATGACGGGGATTTCCGTATTAAAATTTCTTTCAATCATTCCTCCATACCAAAGTAAACAAAGACACAATTTCGTAATATTTTTTACAGATTAATAAAGGGTTGAAGTTACTTGATACGATTACTTTCTAATCAGCAATAACGATGACTTCTGATTTCTAGAATATTTGAGGGTTAAGATAATACAAAATTTAAGTAATAAATCTTAAAAAAAAAGCTGTTCTTTGTTAAAAATGCTTAAGCTATAATAAATCTAGGAAGGGGATGAGAACAGTGAATTATCTAGATGTACATAAGTTGCTGATGAAAGAAGGTAATATCCTTCAATTTATCCTTGCCTCAGATCCGTTATTTCATAACAATAAAGAAAAACTTGTATTGGAAAAAGGCGAGTGGATAAATCAAAAGGATAGTCAGTATATTTACATCTTAGGATCAGGAATATTAGCACAACTAATTGGTAGGAATGATGCTAGGAAGCAAATCATCTGTACTTCGTTTTTAACAGAAGATAATATTATTTTTAAATAAAAAGTTTTCGCAAAACGAAAAAATTTGATTTCTCTGCAATTACAAGAACTGTGCTGGTTCGGATTGATACAAGTATTGTTTTAGAAATCTTAGAAAAAACACCATTTTTTACAGATGTATTGCTTGAAATTATACATGATTTAAACCAACGCGAATATGTATTTTCAGCACAATTTCAGTATCAAATAAAAGATAGAGTTATTTTACTACTTAAAAAGCTAGCTCTAGGGATGGGTATCAAAAAAGGAGAAAAGCATATACTTCCAAGAGGTATTACCAGCTATTATATAGCTGCCTATTGCGGTTGTACGAGGCAGAGCGCGATTAAAATATTGAATCATCTAGAGGAAGAACAGTTAATTAGATATAAACATGGCCTCATTGAGATATTCGATATTCAAGAACTATCAAATATAGCTTTAGAGACAGTATAAATTTTGGAATATTCCCTATTTAATTCAAATGAAAGGAGTGATCTTTATATAACGGCACTAAGTTAGAAACTAATTCAAACGAGACGAAAACTAGAGATAAGAAAGTGGGAATTAAGAGACATGGTTAGAAAAAATATGAAAAAAGTAATTAGCACATTGGCGATTGCCTCCATTCTAGGAACAACCGTTGTAACACCGTTGAATGTTTTATCAACAAAAGGTTACGCTGCGGAAGAGGTGCATGTTGCATCAGAGACTGCTGGAATTAGTAACCCTAATTTATTTAATACATCACTTGAGAGAGACATTAATAACACATTTAAATATTGGAGTTTTACCCCAAATGGACTCAACTTTTCCGGTGCTACCCCTAATAAAGTAACTTCGAATAGTGGTGCTAGGGTGGAGACTACGGGAGAAGGAAACTTAAGTATGTCTCACCCAATTGGTGAGTCTAACCTTTCCGCATATCAAATTATAAGTACAGAAATTGGCAAGGAATATTCTATTTCTGCAGACTATTCACAAGTTGGTTATCAGAATGGCCCCTTGAGATTAACCGCAACTACGATAGGCATTTCTCTTATTGGTCAAGCAGACTTCGGTGGTGCATCTGGTTTTGCGAAATTGACATTTATAGCTAAAGATACCTCAACAAGGGTTGGAATTTCAATTATGGCGCCAGGCAGTCGCTCAGTACGAAGCGCGATTCTTAATAATATTACTCTTGTCAAAACTGGCGATCAAATGGCGAAAGATGGGTTAGAAGCAGCGGAAACAAGCGTGAAAGATCTATTCAATAATGGTGACGTGACAGGAACGATTAAAGATACAACAGATCAAGCAGCGATTGATAAGGCGCAAAAAGCCGTGGATGCCGTGACAGATGCAACGAAAAAAGCAGCCCTACAAAAAAAATCTAGATGAAGCGCAAAAACAATTAAACGTTCGAAATGCAGCAGCGGCAGAAAAAGCACGCCAAGAAGCAGCGGAAGCAAGCGTGAAAGATCTATTCAATAATGGTGATGTGACAGGAACGATTAAAAGATA
>NZ_AODE01000057.1 GCF_000525855.1 Listeria cornellensis FSL F6-0969 | reverse complement strand
GTTAACAGCGGTCTGGAAGCAAGCGAATAGTATCCCGGTCGATCCAGTCAATCCGGTTACACCGGTGACGCCAAGTATCCCAGTGACGCCAGCACTCCCAAACCATCAGCATACAGTAGAAAATAAAGGCTATCAAACAGTACAAAAAATAAGTAAACAACCCGCAAAAAAAATCAAAAACAAACACAAGCAACTCGAAAAGATTACCCAAGACAGGAGAAACATCGAGTATAGCATCGCTAATGCTAGGGGTCCTGTTTATAATGAGTGGTTTGGCACATTTGGTCGTTAGAAGAAGAGATTGAACTACCATTTTTATGTATAATACAAAAAAAAATTTCGTAATGTGAAAAATTATACTATGATTTTATTGGAGTATAAAATTACATAATTCAGCTATAGCAACGTTTGTAAGCTTTTAGAGGTACCATTTTTGTAGTAAAATAAGCATAATAAAATTCACAAAAATGCCACAATTGAAACGTGTTAGCTGTGTTATACTTAATACTATAAAATGTAACAAAATTAACAATATAACCGTTTTGAAAATACATATAATTAGGAGGAACACAAAGTGAAGAAACTAAAAAGCAGCATCGCGGTATTATCAATCGTGGGATTATGTTTGCCGAGCGTCGTGATTGGCATGCCGGTAGTGGCAGAAACAACGGTAGAAGAAAGTGCAAAGTCGACGAAATTAGGAGCAGAGGCAGATCCGTCAGAAACTAAACCGCTTTTGGAATGGATCGAGGACCCATGGTTTGCGTTATATATTGCAGAAAGTTTGGGTGTTTCAAGAACAGCGAATGTCTCACGAGCTACGCTGGAGAATAGGAAAACATTGATACTATCGGATGAGTATGACCCAATTAAAATCAAATCTATGAAAGGGCTCGAAAACTTTAAGAATTTAACACGTCTTTCATTTTTTGGTGGAGAAGTACAAGATTATAGTCCGCTGAACGACTTGCATCAATTGACCAGCCTGACTCTAGGTCATTTTAACGGTATGAAATTGGATTTTATTAAAGAGATGCCACTATTAAAAAACCTTGTTATATACGATAGCCCCCTAACAGATATTTCTGCCTTAGCTAGCTTAAAAAGCCTGACACACTTAGCAGTGAACAGGGCTCAAGTAAAGGATATCAGCGTTATAAACCAAATGCCAAGCTTAGGTTTTGTTGGGTTCGATGGTAATCAAATAGAAGAAATACCAACATTACAAAACTCAGATCAGATGCATAATTTATCATTAAATCAGAATAAGATTAAGTCTGTCGAGGGATTAAAGGGACTAGATGCGTTAATAACGCTATCCATCACGGATAATCAGGTAGAAACTTTAGCGCCTTTACGCGGATTAACAGGCTTGCAAGAGTTGATCGCCATGAGAAATAAGATTCAAACAATGGAAGGTATAAATGAAATGACGGGACTTCAAGAACTGAACTTAGTGAGGAATGAGCTCATGGAAGTGATGCCAGTTACAAATCTTAAGGCGTTAAAGGAATTGTACGCCGATGGTAATCATATTTCAAACATCACACCATGGAAGGAGATGTCTGACGCTGTCGATTGGGGTGCGACTGGACAGACGTTTGATATACCAATACAAAAGATTGGTATAGGAGAGTCCTTGATTATTCCTAATATCATGGTCGATCGTGAAGGTGGAATTATTTCTTATATAGAAGCGTTTGATAAGGGGATATTTAATCCAGATTTGAACCAGATGACATGGGATAATCTTCAAGGAGAAGGAAGTGTCGATTATTTTTTTAGAGATAACTCTACTAAATATGCAGGAGTTGTCACAGTACCATATGAAGTCGTCGCAAGAAAGGCGCTGACATTTAATCAAACAACTGACGAAGAATCGATACCTTCTCAAGCCATTCTATTTGGTGACAAAGCAACAGAACCAGCAGAACCAACGAAAAAAAGGATATACATTGGAGGGGTGGATTTGGAATGATAATGGGACAGAGCGATTGTGGGATTTCGCGACAACCACGATGCCAGATCAAGATGTTGCGTTAGAACCAAAATGGAGCGCGAATACGTATCAGCTAACATACGACGGAAATGGAGCAGATGAGCACACGCTTGTACCAGTTGACCAAGTATTTACAGTAGAAGAACCATTACAAGTAGCGGGGCCTGCGACACTCGTTAAGACGGGATATCATTTCACTGGATGGAATTTGAAAGCAGACGGAACAGGAGAGAGCTATTCGACTGGACAATCTATCTCGGAAACGAATGATGTGACACTCTATGCGCAATGGGCAGCTAACAAATATACGATTCGATTTGAATTAAATGGTGGAGATTCCGAGATACCAGTAGCCCAAGTATTACGCGTGGAGAATACGTAACTGAGCCAGCTGTACCAAAAAGGGCGGGCTATCTATTCCAAGGATGGCAGGGAAGTGTAGATGGAGAAGAAATTATGTGGGACTTTAATCAAGATACAGTATCCGACCAAGATATGACGTTAACAGCGGTCTGGAAGCAAGCGAA
>NZ_AODE01000056.1 GCF_000525855.1 Listeria cornellensis FSL F6-0969 | reverse complement strand
CAAATCGGATACCGCGCGCAAATGCACGAACACTAGCGACAAGTCAAAAACTTACGCGCACGGAATTACGACACCAACACCGGTCGATTCCTACAAGCCGACAGCTATCGCGGCGCCCTAGACGATCCACGAAGCCAAAATCGCTACATTTACGGCGGCAACAATCCCAATTCTTATGGCGATCCGAGCGGTCACTTCATGAATTGGCTGAAGAAAAAAGGGAAGAAACTCAAAGACAAAGCCAAAAAAAGCAGCGAAGAAACTCGGCAAGAGCATTAAAAAAGCCGTGAAAAAAAGTCAAGAAAGCCATCAAGAAAACCGTGAAAAAGGTCAAGCGAGCCATCAAGAAAATCAAAAAAAGCAGTAAAAAAAAGTCTATAAAAAAAATCAAACGTGCTGCAAAAAAAAGCCATTACTAAAGTCAAACGCGCGGTAAGCAAGTTTAAAAAAAGCCGCGAAGAAATCCATCAAACAAATCAAAAAAAGTGGCGAAAAAAGGCTTATAAAAAAGGCAAAAGTAATCCTGAAAAAAAGTACAAAAAGTAGCCAAAAAAAGTGAAACATATTGTAAAAACCATTAAGAAAGCAGGTATCAAACAAATACGAAAAGCTTTCAGTTATGTCAAAGCAACAGGAAAAGCAATCAAAGCAACGGTGAAAAAAAACAACTAGCAGCCAAGAAAAAAGCAAAACAAAAAGCAGAAGAAAGCTAGAAAGAAATAAAGCGTATCAAGCAGTGTGTAAGAATACGCAGCCAATCAGCTCATATAACTTCTCTGATTATCAGAAGAGCCCGCTAGATGACGGTACCTACTGGCTATCCAAACCAGGCAATACACCACAACAAAATGCAGCAGCAACGAAAGCCTATACAGCGGCCGTGAAAAATGGCACCGTGGCAACAAGTTCAGGTGGTGTGAGTAATGACTTAATGGACATCTACATGAAACAAATGTTAGCGGTCAAAACAGGTGTCAATCCATTCACAGGAAAAGTGCTAACAGAATGGGAGAAGAAGCAATTTGCATATGCTGGGGCTGTCGGTATGCTGAATTTAGGTTACCTAGGTGTTTGGGGTAGTGGTGTATATAAAGGGAGCATAGGAAATTCGGTTAATAAAGAACCTGTTAAAAATAGTAATCAAGCTAGTGATATTTTTGCTTATCAAAAGTATAAGGAATCGTTATTAAAAGGTGATATTGTTGAAAACTCTAAATCTATTATTTCAGGTGATAAATTAAAAGATCCTAAGCTTATAAACGAACTTACTAAGGATGGGAGTTCAATGTCTGATTGGGCTAAAATGGAATCCGAATTTTCTTATACAAGTAATTTTGGAACAGGAAAAGTACATTATTATAAAAAATTTGAAAACTGGTGAGGTGAGTTCCTATGATGCAAAAATAAAAGTTTCAAAACCTAAAGACTTACGGTCTGGTGTAGGCGACGATTTTTGGATTGTGGAGCTAGATAGTAACTTTATTCCGATAGGAGTGAGAAAATGATAGTCCAATGTATTAGTAATAAAAAAAAATAAATATATAACTCTAGATAAATGCTATCCAATTTTTTCGGGAGAATATCAACTTATAGATAGTGAAAGTGTGTTTGAATCGTATAGAATTATTGATGACATGGGCAACCTATCGGTGTATGAGGCTACAGATTTTACTGTCATTCACAATGACTTTAGTAACTATGAGATAGTTGCGTATAATAATATAAATGAGTTTACACATAATGACATTAATTACGTTAATTTCTATGAAGACTACTATAATGACATACCCGATGCCGTAGTTAGATTAAAAAAAACAGCTGTTAGAATTTATCAATCAGATTGTTCAAAAGATGAGCTTGTTAAATTTATTTGTAATGAGACTTACTCAACTGATGAAAAATGTTTTGTATTAGAAGCCGTGTCTGAAAAGATTGTCGAATCGGATATAACTACTTTAATACTCTATTTCAGTGAGGAAAAGTTAAGTCAAGATATCGAGTTGGCAGAAGAATTTTTATGTTTACTGAGCAAGTATAAAAATGAAAATGTATATCAATATTTTTTGGATTATTTTTCAGTGCATGTTGGAGAAAATACAGAGATTGACCAAATTATTAGTACTTATTTTGATGAGTATTATTTGTGAGGTAGAAGAGTTTAGTTTAACTATAACTAAGATGATTCGCTAGATCGAGAGAGATTTTCTCTCTCAGATACATACAAAAATATGTTAGAAAACAGTACAATTAGAAAGTATGGATAGGGGTTAAAGGGCAAGGTTGATATATTGAGTTATCGCATCGCAACCCGTTCTAAGAACAAAGTAAATTGTTTACAGCGCTCAAATACATGACACCAATGACACACAAAACCTACGCGCACGGAATTACGACACCAACACCGGTCGCTTCCTACAAGCCGATACGTACCGAGGTGCCCTCGATGACCCAAGGAGTCAAAACCGCTACATTTATGGCGGTAACAACCCGAACTCCTATGCCGATCCGAGCGGTCATTTTATGAATTGGCTCAAGAAAAAAGCGAAGAAAGTCAAAAACAAAGCCAAAAAAAGCAGCGAAGAAACTCGGCAATAGCATCAAAAAAGGCGTAAAGAAAGTCACGAAAGCCATCAAGAAAACGGTGAAAAAGGTCAAGCGAGCCATCAAGAAAATCAAAAAAAGCAGTAAAAAAAAGTCTACAAAAAAAATCAAACGCGCCGTGAAAAAAAGTAGCAACGAAAGTCAAACGCGCGGTGAAAAAAATTCAAAAAAGCAGCCACGAAATCCATCAAACAGATTCACAGAACAGCGAAAAAAAGTGTATCAAAAAGCCAAAAAAAGTCGTACAGAAAAAGATACAAAAAAATCAAACGCAGTGTGAAGAAAAAAAATAACCACCATCAAAAAAGCTGGGCTAAACTTCCTAGCAAAAGCCAAAACAAAAATAAAAGTAGCTTCCATCGTCAGCAAAATCGCACGAGCCAAATCAAAAGTCGTCCTAAGAGCCAAACTGAACAAAGCAAGCAAAAAGTACGCAGAAAAGAAGATTGCGAATCAACTACGCGCACAGAAAAATTGGAAATCCGTCTGTAGTGGAACTTCGGCTCTAGGAGCAGGTTTTGTAGATGGACTCGCCAACAATGGAACCTTTGGCATGGTTGGTACGCTCAATAAAAATGATCAAGCCTATGGCGACAACAACCTCTATCACATCGGAAAAATCCTAAGTGACATTGGCAGTATTGCTGTTGGTGGACTAGGAATGGCAGGTGGTAGTGCACTTGTAGGTGGCGGACTGGTTCTGGATGTAACAGGAGTTGGAGCGATAGCAGGTGTCCCGGCAAACATAGCGGGTGTAGCTATTGCGACAAGTAGCGGAGTAGTAGCAAAAAACGGCACACAAAACATCATTAAAGATGCGAGTGATTTGATTTCTAATATAAAATCAGGAGCAGGAGAACTTAGTTCGAGTAGTTGGAATAAGGGGAGTTTCAAATCGCCAACGGATTCTTTAGAAAATCACTTTAAAAAACATGGCACTGAGGTTGGTGCGAAAGATGCTGACCAATACTTGAGAAAAGCAGAAGAGTTTGCTAAAACTGCTAAAAAGCGTTCTACAAAAAGTCCAGTTAAGGGTGCTGTGGATGGTGTGATCCGCTATAAAAAGGATGGTAAATACATTGATTTAGCGCCAGATGGCAGCATAGTGTCATTCGGAAAGCAATAGAAAGAGGTGAAGTTATATTGAGTTTGATTCATGATTTTGTTATTAGTGAGATAATTGAGTATCAAAAGAATCGTGACATGGTAAAGGTAGATGATAATTTGATTATGTATATCTTAGATTCTTTGGAATGGACTGAATCGGAGTGGAACGAGTTAGGAGAGGACAAGAAGGGTCTAAACTACTATGGTATTACAATTTTTAGAGGAGAAAATTTGGAGAGTTTAATAAAAATAATTTCATGCTGGATAGAACTTTTTTGAAAATGCACCAAGTAGCTTCTTTATAAGTGGAAATTATGATATTGATTCTAATAAATACGAAAAAAATGAATTTGAGAAATCAGCCGTAATGGAGCAGTTAGGTTCGCTATTTGAATTATGCGTCACAGCTAAAAATGATAATCAATTACTTATTCATTTTGGTATTTAATATTAGACATACAATAAAACACATGAGGTTACAGGTTTGTAATATACCAAGAGAAGTAGTCAACTTCTCTTGGTTACATAGAAATATGACGCAGTTGGTAACGTAACGTCGATGATTGATCCGGGAAATCAGGCGTAAATTAAGCTATATATAATACGGTTAAGCTATTTCGACAATTCGCTACATCAACGACTTAACCCAAGAATACACCCAAGTAGCGCAACTTGATGAAACCACCGAAGACAACGGCGAAACCACAGAAACCAGCACCGATTACCGCTTTGGCGAAGACGACCAAATCCTCGGCACCGAAGACGAAAGCTATCACGAAAACGGTTTGACAGACATCGCAACGACATCCGACGGCGAAGAAAGCACCGATTACGACTACACCGATTACGGTACCGCCATCGCAGCCGTTCCAATGGCCAACCAAATCGGATACCGCGCGCAAATGCACGACACCAGCGACACACAAAACCTACGCGCACGGAATTACGACACCAACACCGGTCGCTTCCTACAAGCCGACAGCTATCGCGGCGCCCTAGACGACCCACGAAGCCAAAATCGCTACATTTACGGCGGCAACAATCCCAATTCCTATGGCGATCCGAGCGGTCACTTCATGAATTGGCTCAAGAAAAAAGCGAAGAAAGTCAAAAACAAAGCCAAAAAAAGCAGCGAAGAAACTCGGTAATAGCATCAAAAAAAGGTGTCAAAAAAAGTCAAAAAAAGCAATCAAGCGAACCGTCAAAAAAAGTGAAGCGCGTCATCAAAAAAAATCAAGCGTGTCGCTAAAAAAAGTCTACAAAAAAAATCAAACGAGCCGCGAAAAAAAGTAGCGACGAAAGTCAAACGAGCAACGGCGAAATTTTACAAAGCAGCCAAAAAATCAGTGAAGCAAATCAAAAAAAATCACCAAGAAAATATACAAAAAAGCAAAACACACGATCGTGAAACAAGCGAAGAAAATCAGTGAAAAAGTGAAGCGTTTTGTCCAACCAATCAAACGAGCAGGCTTAAAAATGTTGGCTAAAGCATCCAGCAAAATCAAAAACATCGGCAAAACCATCCAAGCAACACTCAAGGCTAGAAAAGCAACTCTCGCCCAAGCCAAGAAGAAAAAAGCCGCCGCAACAGCAGCTAAAAAAGCGAAAGCCTATCAAGCGCTATGTAAAGACAAGAACTTTGTCAGCAGTAAAAACACAGGCTACCAAGATCCAACCTACAACTCCAAAGCTGGCTATCCAAAACCAGATGAAGTCTGGGCATTTGATGCAAATGGGAACATTGACAAGAAGAAAAGTGCGGAACTATCCAAGAAGCTAGGTGATTGGAGCACCGTAGCTCTGATGGCTGTCATTCCGGGCCCAGATGAAATACTACTTGCGGGTCTTTTAGCAAAAGCAGGAGGCAAGGCAGTCTTAAAAGTAACACCAAAATTAGCTTCTAAAATAGAGACATTGTTAAGCAAACTCCAAAAAGAAAGAAGCAACTAAGAAATTCCTTAAATTTGACATTCAACATTTTGCTAGTTCGAATATTGCTAAAGGATTTGAGAATAGGATTAGTAGATTACCAGCAGGTGAACGTGTTGCAGCAGTGAAGGAAATGGCTGCAAAAGTAGCGAAGAAAAATGGATGGAAAGAGGTAGATAAAGATATCAAATCAAAAAATGTGGGCAGAAAAATATACACTGATGGTAAAAACTATTATTCGCTGGATACTCAGCATGGGCGGTTTGAAATGCAAAATAAAAGAGGCAAACACCAAGGTGAAATTGATATGGATTTGAATAAAATTACTAATAAGCCAGCAGATAAATCAGGGAGGCATGATATTAATGTTAAATAGTAAGGTTAATGATGTACTTGATATGTACTACAATGGGGAAAATGAAAGTTTGTATATAACAAAATCATCTGATAGGTTGATGCTACCAACAAAGGTCGTTAAATTTTGTGAGTTAAACAATATTGAGATAAGTTATATGACGGAATTTGACAATCCTTCAGATAAATGGTATTTCACTATGGGAGCATATAAAGAAAATAGTTTTGAAGTAGAGTATACTTCGATAGTGACCGTTTCTAAGCTGGCTAATGTATATGCAGTGGAACATAGTTTTGAGGTGCTGAATAAGGACCCTAGAAAGATAGAGCCAGTATTAGTTGGGGATGCAGAGGCAGCTTTTAATTTTATGCAATTTGATTTAGAAGAACTTATTAAAGAAAGCTATGAAGGCATAAAATATAGCCGAATGTTTTGGGCTGAATCTTGGAGAAAAATCGAAGGAATTAATTTTTCAGAGGATGTTACTTTATTTGGGCCGGATGTGACGCAGGGAGATATATTATTTAGAGATGTTTTGGATAAACTACCAGATTAAATGATAGTAGAGGCTTCTAAATTACTGATATAGTGCGTTTGATTAACCAAGAGAGTTTTAAGCCAACTCTCTTGGTTACATAGAAATATCGATTAGGGTACAGCAATGGAGACGCTGACACAACCTACACCCACGACAAAAACGGAAACATTACCAAAAAAGCGTTAAGAAGTGGTAAAGTAGAAACATACACGTACAACGGTGAAAACCAACTCATCCAATCCGCTGACAACGAAGGCCACGTCACGACCTACAGCTACGACGCATTCGGCAACCGGATTGGCAAAGAAACCATCACCGACAAAACCAAAGAAGTCACAGGCACACTCAGCGAATGGATCACCACCTACGACAAACAAGCCAAAGACAACTTAAAAGTAACACCCGGCAAAACAGCCACAGAAGGCACGACAACGAAGCAACCAGAATCCACGACTAAAACCGAGAGCCTAGCCAAACAACTCGAAAAACGCGCGTCTGGCGATTTTGAAGGGTGTTCTCCGATCGCAGGAGAAGGCACAGATGTCGTGACGAAAGATAACAGCACGAAAACAACGACATCGGAAGAAGGCACAACAACGAAAACCAAAGACGGCATTCAAGGCAAAACCGAGCTAAAAGAAAGCGATGGCGGCAACTCGACAAGCACTGAGCGCACGACAGAAACAACTAAATCCGTCGGGTACCAAGCCATCACAACGATTCGCTACATCAACGACCTCACCCAAGAATACACCCAAGTAGCGCAACTTGATGAAACCACCGAAGACAACGGCGAAACGACGGAAACCAGCACCGATTACCGCTTTGGTGAAGACGACCAAATCCTCGGAACCGAAGACGAAAGCTATCACGAGAACGGTTTGACAGACATCGTGGGCAAGATCGATGCAAGCGGCGAGGAAAGCACAGATTACGACTATACCGATTACGGTACAGCAATCGCAGCCGCACCAATGGCCAACCAAATCGGATACCGCGCGCAAATGCACGACACTAGCGACAGTCAAAACTTACGCGCACGGAATTACGACACCAACACCGGTCGATTCCTACAAGCCGACAGCTATCGCGGCGCCCTAGACGATCCCACGAAGCCAAAATCGCTACATTTA
>NZ_AODE01000055.1 GCF_000525855.1 Listeria cornellensis FSL F6-0969 | reverse complement strand
GAGAAGTACTTCTCCAAACCTCTTATTTTTTTAAAACTTAACTACGCGACCGTACCCTGCGATATATCTTTTCCAATAACCACTTGAAATATTATCGTATTTCACACCATTATTTTGTGCGTTGATCATTTTTCCACTACCCACGTAAATGCCCACATGCGCGATGCCACTACCGTAATTGAAGAATACCAAATCGCCTGCTTTTAGTTGATTCGCTTTAATTTTAGTAGACGCATTGTACTGTTGTTTTGCTGTACGTGGGATCGCTTTATTAATCGATTTTTTGAAAACATAACTTGTATAACCCGAGCAATCGAATGAAGTTGGACCAGTTGCGCCCCATTTATACTTCTTGCCTAAATGTTTTTTTTGCTTCGACATTCAGTGTCGTAAATGACTGTGCTTTATATGGTGCTAAGCATTTCCCCGATACATATCCCACCTTGCCTTTGTATGTAATACGGTACCAGTTATTTTTAGTTTTAGCGTTGAATGTAACAGTTGTTCCTGCTTTGTAATATCCAATGATTGCATACTTCACACTGTCTCCAGTTCGAATATTGCTCTCTACAGTTGTCGTCATTTTGTAAGTTGTTGCCGCTTCCCCAGACTTCGGTAATATCAAGACACTTACTGCCAGAATGATTACAAGTAACATAGCCATACATTTCTTGCTAGATTTCAACGTCAAAACATGCACTCCCTTTTCTCCATTTGCAACCCATCATACCAGATGCACATTACAAGGAAGCTACAATCCCGCGTCAATCCCTTTAAATCCAAAAGTTATTTTTCATCAAATTCTAATCTAACTCACAGCAAATTTTTTTTCTCGGTGCGTTATTATATGTTTATAAGCTAACAACAAGCAAATAAATTTTCATACTTTCCCTTAAGAATGAAAATCCCAAACTCCCTTTTTGACCACCGCGGTTACTCCCTTTTCCGCGGTGGTTTTTTGTTGTATTCTTTTCGCCAAACTTTGTCTGATTCTGAATGACCATGTTTCCCGCGTTAGCTTTTGTAGCAAAAAATTTTCAACTAAAGCTTGAAACCGTTTACAAAACATGTTATATTAGACCTAGTAAAATTCCGTATACAATACATTTCTTTTAAGGATTGTTACCGTTTATTCGGGCATAACCTAAATCGATTTGAAGTCGTCTCTTTTTAGATGCGTCCTTGAATCTGTTTGGGTTTCTTTTTTTGACCAGTTTTCAACAGTTTCCCTCAACTGTCGAGATAAAATTTTAACAAAAAAGGAGCAAAATGATGAAAAAGCAGATGTTAAAGATTTTAATGTTGGTTTGTGGTTTGTTGTTAGTAGTTGGTTGTGGTAATACGAGTGCTGACTCTACGGATAAGGATCCGGCGGTAAAAAATGGGACTGTTACTTTTTACGTTGTGAGACATGGGAAAACGATGCTTAACACAACCGATCGTGTGCAAGGCTGGTCTGACGCGGTACTCACGCCTGCTGGTGAAGAAGTTGTCACCGATGCTGGTAAAGGATTGAAAGATGTTAAATTTGGCTCAGCATACAGCAGTGACAGCGGACGAGCGATTCAGACGGCTGATATTATTTTGAACGAAAATAAAAAATCTGATGGCGTAAAGTTGCAGACAGATCCGCGCTTTCGTGAATTTAATTTTGGGACATATGAAGGCGATTTAAATCACAATATGTGGACTGACATCGCGAAAAGCCAAGGCAAAACGTTAGAACAATGGCAAAGCGAAGGCATCTCGCCGAAGAATTTCGCAAATAGTGTTGCGGCGCTGGACAAAGAGCGCGTGAAAGACAACACCAACTGGCCAGCTGAAGATTACGCAACCATTACCGCGCGCCTACAAGAAGGTATTAACGAAGTCGCGAAAAAAGAAAGCAAAAAAGGCGACCACAATGTACTCCTTGTCTCACATGGATTGAGCATTGGCGCCCTACTTGACAGCATTTCACCTGGCTACAAACTACCAGATGGCGGCTTAAAAAATGCAAGCGTCACAAAAATCGAGTACAAAGACGGTAAATTCACGATTGGCGACGTTAACGACTTAAGCTACGTTGAAAATGGAGCAAAAGCAAAATAAAAACCAATAAACTTGGCGCGCGTAATCAAAAATACGAGCACCAAGTTTATTTTTTCATTGAATTCTAATCTAGATCACAGCTAAATCTCTTCAACGACCGTTATTATATAGTTATAAGCTAACAAATTAAATTTTTTATTCTTTCCCCTGAGAATAAAATCCCAAACTCCCTTTTTTGCCACCGCGGTTACTCCCTTTTCCGCGGTGGTTTTTTATGCATTTTTCACCCAATTTTGTCTAAATTCCTAATTCTAAAGGAACCTCCGAACCTCAACGGAGCGACAATTGCTTAGAGATTCTAGGCATGGATTACAGACTCACTTCGAACAGCTACAACGAACTCCAAAATCCCTTTCACTCGATTCTCATACGTTGCGTCTAATTTGATAACTTTTTCATAGCCTTTTTGCGCAATACGACTTCGAAGCTCTTCATTTCGAGTGTAAAATTCAACTTTTTCTACTAATTCCTCCGTGTTGCTAAAGAAATCGGCGTCTATACCTGGTCGGAAAATCTCGATGTGTTCCTCCGTTCGCGTGCCTAGAAAGAAGCCCCGACATGCCGGTATTTCAAACGTCCGCGCTGTATGTTGCTCTGTGGATAGCTGTGTCAGAAAACCCACCGATACCTTTCGCTCCT
>NZ_AODE01000054.1 GCF_000525855.1 Listeria cornellensis FSL F6-0969 | reverse complement strand
CGATCGTATGAGTGTAAACGGGGTGGCGAAAACGACCTTAACGACGGATGAGCAAGGCGATTTCACCTATAATAATAGTACATTAGTAGCGGGCGACGTGGTGAAAGCGGAGATGAAAATAAATGGCGCATACACTGGCGCGAAAGAAGTGACCGTGGTAGATAATGGAATCGTTCCTGCTATCACACTACAAGAAATAGAAGAAACCCACACAATTATCAAGGGGAAGACCACCCTATTTAATAATTTGATTCGTGTGAGTCTGAACGGAGTCGTGAAAGACATCATTACATCGGATGAAACGGGGGATTTTAGCTATACCATTGGGAAGCTTCAACAGAATGATGTCATTGAAGTGGCGCTACGTGTGAATGGGAAATATGTTGTATCTGCCACAACGATTGTAAAAGAGGAACTTATTAGAGGAATATATGGAACTGTGCCGTGGACATGGGAAGTATCCAGCCGAACATTAACGTTTGGTAGTGGCTCATTCCCCACCTCAAACAGTGATACTAATATTCTAAGTATACAAAAAGATAAAAGATTAAAGGGGATGACGATTCAAAACATAAAATTCACAAAACCAGTCATGGGAAATCAACAGTCCCAGGAATTATTTTCTGGTTTGAGTGAGATTCAAACAATTCAGGGACTAGTATTATTAGATACCTCCAACGTGACCAATATGTCTGGGATGTTTGGTGGATTGGATGGATTGAGATTACTAGATCTAGGAGGTTGGGATACTTCGAATGTGACCGATATGTCTGATATGTTTTCAAGTTCACATCGCTTGGGGCCACTAGATATAGGAAACTGGGATACCTCGAAAGTGATTGATATGTCTGGGATGTTTAGTAACGCAGACATTAAAAGACCAGATATAGGAAACTGGGATACATCAAGTGTGACTGATATGTCTCGGATGTTCCTCGAGTCAAGTTTCTTGGAGTCGCTTGACATAGGACGGTGGGATACCTCGAAGGTGACTGACATGTCTCAGATGTTTTATCAGACAACGTGCTTGGAGTCACTTGACATAGGACAGTGGGATACCTCGAAGGTGACTGATATGTCTGGGATGTTTTTTGGGCTCGAAATAGGCGGCTTGCGCTGGCTAAATATAGAAAAATGGAATACATCGAGCGTGACCGATATGAGTGAAATGTTCTTCGGAGCAGCGTTCTTGACATCGCTAGACCTAGGAAACTGGGATACCTCGAACGTAAAAGATATGGCTGACATGTTTGGGGATACAAAAAGTTTGAAATCGCTAGAGATAGGAGACTGGGATACCTCCGAGGTGACCAATATGTTTGGGATGTTTTTTATATGGGGTAGTAAAGCTAGTCTGAAAACCCTTGAAATAAGCAGGTGGGATACCTCCAAGGTGACCAATATGTCTAGGATGTTTTTCGGTGCAAGCGGACTGACGAGCGTGGATGTGGGAAGTTGGGATACCTCAAACGTGACCGTTATGTATGATATGTTTTCTGGAGCAAGCAGTTTGGAATCTCTAGATGTAAGCAGGTGGGATACCTCCAAGGTGACCAATATGTCTAGGATGTTTTCCGATGCTACAGCATTAGATACCTTGAAGTTAGGTGCTAAATTTAAATTTAAAGGTAGTGCAGGTCTAATGGAAAAGAACGTAACACCCTATACAGGGAAATGGAAGAACACGCAAGATGAAGCGGCTTTATACGGCTCTACGGCGGAGTTTGTAACGGGGTATGATGGCTTGAAACCAGGAACGTATATTAGAGAGAAATTAAAATAAATGGAGAGGGAGGGTGTATGTTCGAAAAGAGCATGCACTTTCTGCTTGTCCATCATAGGTAACTCCATCAGATGAAAGTCACGAGCGTAGTAAAATAGAGAAACATCTCAAAAACGAATGTTTATGAGATAGTTTATTTCTTCCCATCATTTTTAGCAAAAGTACATGTTTTAGCGTCTCAAAATATTGCTCAAAAACTATAGCTCTTTAACCACCCTTTATGGTATAATTTTAATGAAAAGGTGGTTATTTTATGAATCCTTATATTTATGGTTACGCACGTGTTAGTACAAAACAGCAAGAATTGAATCGACAAATTGATTTATTAGAAAAATATGAATGTAATGAAATATTGACAGAAAAAATAACAGGTACAAAATCGGATAGACCGGAGTTAAATCGATTAAAGGATAAATTGCGCCCTGGGGATATTGTGGTTGTTGAAAGTTTTTCCAGATTAGGAAGAAGTACAAAAGATTTGATAGAATTGGTTACATACTTCGAAGAACGAACCATCAAATTGATCAGTGTGAAAGAAAATTTCGATACGACAACACCACAAGGAAAACTAATGATGACGGTCTTTCAAGCCTTCAGCCAATTTGAACGCGATCTAATTGTGGAAAGAACCAAAGAGGGTTTAAAAAGTGCTCGAGCACGTGGCAGGAAAGGAGGAAGGCCCCGAGTCGCCTCTAAAGAAATCACTAGAGCGCTTAACTTATATCGATCAGAAGAATATAGTGTAAAAGAAATCGTTGAAATGACAGGGATTAGTAGAGCTACACTTTACAGATACGTCAATACGGAATCACTTTCTTAAGTATGAGCTATTAGGAGGCGTTGTTGTGAATAAATACAAAATTCCACTTACCGCTTATCCAGAACAAATAAGAGAACTAGCAGTCTATAGATACAAAGTGATTGAACCCTACTTACTTCATGAAAAAACATGCAAGCATATAATAGAAGAAACGGGACTATCTGAGCGCACCATTTGGTATTGGATTAGTCAATACCGAATGGATGGCTTAAAGGGACTACTAAGAGAACCTAGAAAAGATAAAGGAAGCATACGAGTCGCTCGTGAAGTAAAGGAACAAACGACAAAACTACTGCTGCAGCATAAAAAAAGAAGCATCGCTTCTATTCATCGAGAAATGTGTACTTTTTGTGGCCTGAATAATTTTGCTGCGCCTAGTTATCACCAGGTGTATGCTATTAGTAAAAAATTTGTCCCCCCGTTTGAAAAAAACTAGCCCATGATGGTATGAAAAGTTATCAAAATAAATACGATATAGTATACAGGAGAGAAGCTTCTCATCCTAATGAAATTTGGCAAGCTGATCACACGCTATTAGATATTGTAGTAGCCATGGGCCCTAATAAAAAAGGACGTCCGTGGTTAACCATTATTATGGATGACTATAGTCGATCTATCGCAGGGTATTACCTTTCTTTGAAAGCGCCATCTTCTATACAGACAGCATTGGCGCTTTATCAAGCCATAAAACCTAAAGAGAAGAAGCAATGGGCTATCAATGGAGTCCCTGAAAAATTTTATACAGATCATGGTTCTGATTTTGTGTCAAAGCATATGGAACAAGTCGCGATTGATTTGAGGATGAATCTTCTATTCTCAAAAGTAGGTGTCCCTCGAGGTAGAGGTAAAATTGAGCGTTTTTTTTCTCACTGTCAATCAGATGCTTTTACAAGAGTTGCCTGGATATATTCCTGCCCGTCAACAGCAGCATCTGTTGACCTATCAGGAGTTAGATTCGAAGATAGAGCATTTTATCACGGAAGTCTATCATCAAAAAGTGCATGCTACGATTAAAGAAACGCCCCTTGCTTTATGGAACGAAGGACAGTTTTTACCAAACCTACCAGAAAATATGGAGGATCTGGATTTACTGTTACTGCATGTTGCTAAGACTAGAAAAGTGCACTCCGATGGTATTTACTTTCAAGGTTTGAAATACATGAACACTAATTTAGCGGCATATGTCAATGAGTCCGTCATTATTCGGTACAATCCACGTGATTTAGCAGAGATAAAGGTATTCTATCAAGATCAGTTTCTCTGTTCTGCCATCGCAGATGAAATTTCGAGTTATAAAGTAAGTATGGATGATATTGCTAAAGCCCGAAGGAAACTAAGTACTGCATTGAAACAAGAATTACAGTTCCATAAAACAGTCAGTGAAGAAGCTATTCAATTGAGCCAACGCACGGAGGAATTAACGCCTGTTAGTTCAACGTCAAAATTGAAGAGGTATATTCATGAATAGAGAACAGCAGTATATAGAAACCAAAGCATATAAACAGTTTGAGGAATTCTGTGATGCTTGTAAGAAGTATAAATATATTGGGATTTGTCACGGTTTACCAGGTGTTGGGAAAACACAAGCAGCTCGTCATTACGCAGATTGGGACAGGCTTTATCCAGCTTTTTGTGAATTCGACAGAAAATATGAAGTAACAGATGAGTTGACTGCCGAATTGGCGAAAGAAAAGCACACCATTTTTATAACAGCACCTACGCTTGGCGTTAACCAGATAACAAAGGACATTAAAAAGATAGGCTATAGAATCACTTACATGGCTCGTGAAGCTTTTTATGAATGGGACGATGGGGTAGATTTAATCATTATCGATGAGGTTGACCGTTTAAAGATGGCTCATTTAGAGCAAATACGCGATCTATATGATCGGCAAAATGTTCCCTTAATTCTAATCGGTATGCCTGGTATTGAAAAGCGACTATCCAGATATCCACAGCTATATTCGCGTATTGGTTTTGCCCATGAATATAAAAAAATGGATAAAATAGAAGCGGAACATATTCTCCATTATAAATGGGAAGAACTTGGGCTAGGCTTACAATTAGCTGATTTCTCCAATTACGAAGCGATGAATCTAATATTGAAGATTACCAACGGAAACTTTCGTTTAATCCACCGGCTATTCACTCAAATAGAAAGAGTCATGGAGATTAATCAATTACAGGAAATTAGTGTTGATGTGGTTGAAACAGCAAGAGATAGCTTAGTTATAGGATAACTAAACAGGCATTGTAAAAAAGCTTGGGCAAAGCCTTGAAAGAAGGCGTTTTATGTGAATGAAGTAGACCCGATTAAAGATGTGGAAAAAATAGATCTCATAAAACATATTTTGGCTATGGGGGAATATGGACAACGGAATCTGTTGTTATTTACCCTAGGTATCAATACTGCCTATTTGATTTCAGATTTGACTGCACTGAAGTTTTCCAACTTATTGGAAGTAAACCAAAATAAAGTACATGCAAAAGCGCAGATAATGATGAAAGAAACAGATGCTGGGAAAAAAAATTTATATTAACTTAACAAAGAAAATGCAACGAGATATTCTGGCTTTTATGCAGGATCAGCATCCAACGTGGTATGAAGTAGGAGACTTGGATCATTATATTTTTATTAGCCGGATGCATAATGGTGGAGAGCGCGCAATCAGTAGGCATCAAGTTTGGTCGATTATATCAGAAGCTGCAACGAAAGCAGGTTTAAAAAACATCGGGCCACACAGTATGCGGAAAACGTTTGGATACCATCTTTATAAAAATGGAACAGACATTCAATTAATCCAAGATATTCTGAATCATTCCTCAACCACGATTACATGCCAGTATATCGGTATTGCACAAGAGGATAAGGGACAGCCTATACACAGTCCTGGATTGTAGTAAGCGTAGATAAAAAAAAGTGGAGGCCTTTTAACATGACAGGTTCTCCACTTTTAGTGCAAATTATCTCTTAAAATCCTGCAAAATAAAATTAAAAATGATACGCCCAAAGTGTTGGGCGATTTCCACCAGTATCACACAATGCTATTATGTGATACTCGTTTTCGGCATTCTGTAAAACAAAACATACTTATTTAACACAGTATACGTTTCTTCTATCCGATATCCTAAATAGTGATTAAAGAGCTATCGTTTTTGAGCAATATTTTGAAACACTAACACACACTTTTGCTAAACATAGAAAGAAGAAATAAACCATCTCATAAACATTCATTTTTGAGATGTTTCTCTATTTGACTACGCTCGTGACTTTCATCGGATCGAGTTACCTAAAATGGACCAGAAAAAGGTGCATGCTCTTTTCGAACATACACCCTCCCTCTCCATTTATTTTATTTTCTCTCTAACATACGTTCCTGGTTTCGAACCATCATATCCCTTTACAAATCCCGCGGTAGAGCCATATGATACTGTTTCATCTTGCGCGTTCTTCCATTTTCCTGTATAGGGTACTGCGTTCTTTTCCATTAGACCTGTACTATCTTTAAATCTAAATTTAACACCTAACTTCAAGCTATCTAATGATGTAGCATCGACAAACATATAAGTCATACTGGTAACCTTCGAGGTATCCCAACTTCTTACATCCACACTCGTCAGTCCACTTGCTCCATAAAACATACTAGTCATAGTGATCACGTTTGAGATATCCCAACTTCCTACATCCACACTCGTCAGTCCTCTTGCATCGGAAAACATCCTAGACATAGTGGTCACGTTTGAGGTATCCCAGCTTCCTACATCCACGCTTGTCAGTCCACTTGCTCCATAAAACATCCAAGACATATCGGTCACCTTCGAGGTATCCCAACTTCTTACATCCACACTCGTCAGTCCACTTGCTCCAGAAAACATCCTAGACATAGTGGTCACGTTTGAGGTATCCCAGCTTCCTACATCCACACTCGTCAGTCCACCTTGCTCCACTAAAACATACATAGTTCATAGTGGTCACGTTTGA
>NZ_AODE01000053.1 GCF_000525855.1 Listeria cornellensis FSL F6-0969 | reverse complement strand
TTACTCGATAACGACGCCGCGCTCACCCGATAATACGCGAGCGGTTCCGCCATTCCATACGCAAATTCCTGTTCCTTCAAAATGGCCAACCACGTCGCCGTATCCTGTCGCGCCCGCAACAATGGCATGCGGAAATCGCCAACTTTTTCCCGATCAATCACCACCGTCAAACACCCAATAATCGTGTTTTTCAGTAATTGCCGATAATTCATTTTCTCCGGCACCTGTACCGTCCGTTTAACGGCTGTCGGCTTACCCTCAAACACGTGATACGCCGTAAATGTAAAGCCATAATCGTTCGCCCTCATAAACGCCAGTTGCTTCTCCAACTTCTTTGGATGCCACACATCATCACTATCCAAAAACGCAACAAACCGCCCCCGCGCCCGACTCAATCCCTCATTCCGCGCAAAGCCAGAACCACGATTCTCCGTCAATAAAACCAGTTGAATCCGCGCATCCCGTTCCGCCATTTCCCGCAACATATCCCGCGTCTCATCCGTCGAACAATCATCCACCACCAACAGCTCCCAGTCCTGATACCCCTGTTGTTGAATGCTCGCAATACTTTCCTTTAAAACCGCACTACTATTATAGGTTGGCATAATAATGCTCACTACATCCGCTTGATATCCTTGCCTCATAAAACACCTATCCTTCTTGAATTGGCCCATATTTTTGGCGCAACCATGGCTGTTGTCGTTTACGCTCACTGATTTCATCCGCATAATACAACACCGCCGAACCTTTGCGTATCTTTTGAATCTTCCCGCGTGCCACAAGCGAATGAAAACATTGTTTCGATACGCCTAAATAATCAATGGCTTCCTGGGTTGATAAAAACAAGCTATTGAGTAATAACAACTGCTCCTCATATTTTTGTACCACCGTATCACCCCATCATTCCTTTATATCTCTGGAATCGTGACAATGACTGGCAAACTTGTCACATCTTCAAAATCTTTCACCGTTTTAAACGTACTTTTCAGAGATTCCCGAATAACAAAACTAGCTAGACTAAGCGTCAGCGCCATCACAAAAGCTAGAATCATATAAATCCGGATTTGCGACATGGTTAAATTTCCGCTGAGTTCTGCATCTGATAAAATATTCACATTGTCTATATTCATCAATTTCGGTACCTCTTTTTCCATGGAGAAGGCCAGCGTCTCTGCAATCGCCCGAGCCATCTCTGGGTCTTCCTGTTCGACATGAATCGATATGACTTTGGATTCTTTCTCATTTTGTACACTGATCACTTGGCGCAACCCAGAAACACTTGTAGAAAGATCCAACCGCTCAATCACATCGTCCAAGATTACTTTACTCTGCAAAATGACATTATACGTATTCACCAATTGTGTATTGGAATCCGAGCTTCGGTAATTCCCCGTTTCTTCGTCCGTCAATTTCGGATTGATAAGCAGTTGTATGGACGCGTCATATTTCGGCGCCATAAATTGATAACTCGCAACACCAACCAGACACGTTGCCATAATCGCAATAACCAGCGCAATCAAGATTTTTTTTGCGAATGATGGTGATTATATTTACTAAGGATAATTCTCGTTTCATATTCTCCATCCTTTACGTCGTTCTATATTTGCTTCCTTTTCCTTCAAACTCCTCGCAACGAGTGCAAAGAAGAAGAAAAATATTTCGTTCAAAACTAGCGACAAAGAGGTCATCATCGATAAATATCCAATCAAAGTAATGACTAACCACCATTGTTCCTTATCCTCTAAAGCCGCCTTTACCAGTGTCCACAGAATCGCAATAATCGCTGTTGCGTAAAGTATCATCCCGACAATGCCTGTTTCCACCAAAATTTCCAAAAAGGAATTATGCATGAAAATCGCTTTTCCAGCTGAAAAAGAATGATAGGCTTGAAAATTGAAAGAACCAATCCCAAACAGCGGTTTATCTATAAAATACGCGAGCCCATCCGTCCAAATATCGAACCGGCCACTTCCGCCATCTTCACCCACCGTTCCAAATCGTTCCACCATCAACTCCCACAACGACACTTCCATGAACTGATCAAAGAAAAAGTTTGCGAGTAAGAAAAAACCAACCGATCCTAGAATCATTAGCAATTTCGATTTCAAGCTTCCAACAAATAGGCACAACACTAACACGATGACTAGCGAGATAATCGCACCGCGCGAAAGCGTCAGCATCACACACAGGATCGCAATAAATCCGCCAAGCAAGTTCCACCATTTTTCCCGATGCGTCAAGAAGTAAGCGATGAATAACATGTTGATAAAAACAAAGATATTCGGATCATTCGTCAGACCAAGCAACCTCGCAAAACTCCGGTCAATCATCACGCCCATCTCGCGAATCCCATTCCCCTGCATGTTGAAACCCAAGTTCACAAGCCCCATCACGTAATAGCCCAGACTCAAAATATTGAACACAAACCCCGAAATGATAATCGCCCACTCGATGTCCCTCCACCGAATCCGATCCAACCAATACCGACAAAAGAAGTAAAAAATAATCAAGATAAACGTAGCACCAATCGCTCGCAGCGCAGCACCTGGATAAGCCGTAATCACACCACGCAAATCGTAATACACATAGAAACCGATAAACGCTATTTCAAAAAACAAAAGTTTAGAAATCGTCATTTTTGGTGCATAATAAAGCATTAAGATTAGAAGTAACAGCATGTATGGTTTCACCGCCAAACCAAGTTGTACATTAAACTGACTACCGATACTAAGAAAAAGCAACATCAGCGTGAGTAAAAACACCTGATTTTTAGAATGGCGCGGGGAAATATTGTTAGTATAATCACATGTTATATCACTTTTATAATCCATTCCTTCGTTCTCCTATCCCTCGCCTTAGTAATAATAACGGTAACGATCTCTTACTTTCACTTTGACACGATTAAATACAATTCCGAGGCACCTGGCTGATACTTGATTCAAGACTTGGTATGTCCGTTCTACTTCTTCCTTCCGTACTTCATCGTATTTAACGACAAGCAATGTTGCATCACTGTGGTTCAAAATCGTCTTCACCTCCGGCACAAGTAGTACAGGCGGCGTATCAATAATCACTAAATCATAGTCTTTTTTCACTTCAAAAATGAATTTCTTTAATATCGTTGCATCAAACAATATATTGGGTGAATCTTCTACTAAGCCGCTTGTCAAAATATCCAGCCCTTGCACACCAATATCCTTGAGGCATTCTTTCAGAGCATATTCATCCTTTAATACGTCACAAAATCCGACCGCATTGGATAACCCTAGCTTCTTATGCACAGAGGGCCGTCTGAAATCACTGTCAATCAATAACACTTTCTTGCCAGCCTCCGCAAAACTTCTCGCAATCCCTATCGCAATGGAGCTCTTCCCCTCGCTGGATAAAGAGGAAGTCACACTTATTGCTTGGATATCTCGCTGCTCCGACAACTCAATCGTCGTTCTAATATGCGCCATTTGTTCCTGAAAGAATAGATTCTCATTCAGTATTTCTTTTACTTTCATCTATTATTCACCTATTCTTGAAACGTATTTGTCATCGTCTTCAACTTATCACCATCGAATGTCACACGTAGCTCTCCGTATCCACGAGGACCGGTGATAAAGAAGGCTTCCATCGTATTTTCCTTTGTATTCACATCAATGTTCTGAGCTGCACCTGCGTATTTTGTGAGTAATTCCACTTTGGTCCAGTCGTCTTTTTTTGATGATTTCTTTGGCATCCGTAATTGGAATATAGGCGTTCTGTACGAAATAGGTCGTCACGTCACCCGTACTGCTTCTAATAACCGCATCCTTATCCTGAATCACAATCTTGCCATCTTTATATTCCAACGCATTGTTGCTTTTTGTCAGCTCTGCGAATTCTTGCTTGCTTACCTCTGCGTCCTCATTTTCCCATGACGTAACTGGACTGTATTCTTTTTCTTGATGTGAACAAGCCACTGTTAAAATTGTCAAAATTGCGATTATTGATATAATTGTTTTTTTTCATTTTGCTCTCCTCATCTCGCACCGCTACCATTTAAGATCACTTGGACCGTTTTGCATAGTATGCGTGCTTCATTTTTGATAGACATGGAGTTAATGTACTCCAAATCGAATTTTAAATTTTTCTTTCGGGGAAATGTCGTAGCCTCCGTTGACTTGTGCCCAGCCAGTAAGACCTGGTTTGACAGCTAAACGTTGGGTAAAATTGGGGTAAAGTACTTGGAATTCTTTGGTGAACATTGGTCGTTCTGGACGTGGGCCAATCATGCTCATTTCGCCTTTTAATACATTCCAAAGTTGAGGGAGTTCGTCGATTCGTGTCTTCCGAATAAAGCGACCGACTTTTGTGATTCGTGGATCATTCTTTTCAGCCCACTTGGCACCACTGGCTTCAGCGCTTTCCTCCATGGACCTGATTTTATAAATTGTAAATTCAGTGCCTTGATGCCCAACTCTGCGTTGTCTATAGATAATTTGTCCGGAAGATTCTAATTTCACGGCACAAACCGTTGCGAGTATAATCGGTGATGTCATGACTAGTAAGATTATCGCAAAAATGAGGTCAAATAATCGTTTCGTGTACTGGAACATTGCTGATTTTTTCTTAGTTTTCACTTGATCATATCTAACTTCATACTCCATTGTCTCCATCCTTTCTTCTCTGAGTGATTATTTTGTTTTGCTATACTTATATCATATAACACTATGCTTGAACCCACCATTCGATTCCTGTCGGCCTTTTTGACAAAACTTCGATGACTCGCATTTCGCCATTAATAAAGCAAAGATATGCTAGCCTAAATCTAGCATATCTTTTACCTCGATTAAAAATTTATTTTGTAACTACAAGGTCAGCGTAAGCAATTCCGCTTGCTGCCCCTTGGCTTAAGAAGATAATCGCGCTTGTGTTTGTTGCGCCAGTCGTGAATGTTAGTGTTCCTTGCGCGTAATCTGTCGATGTTACATAGGCGTTGGCTTGTGTTCCACCAAACGTTTTCACGCCGATAGATAAACGAGCTCCTTGTTCTACTTTACCGTACATAGAAACGGTATATGTTGTGTTTGGTAGTAGACCAGTGATTGTTTGTTCTACACTTGAATTACCTTCTAATTTAACAACTTTGTTACCGTCTTCTGTTACAATAACTGGTGTTTGTGCTGCCTCTGTTTTCCATGTTCTCCAGCTTGTTAGGTTGCTGTCGAATTGGCTATTTCTTGTTAGGTTCTCTGTTTGTGAAGCTTTTAAGTTTTCAAATAATGTTGTTGCACGTGCTAGTTCTGCTCCTAGAACGGCTTTTGCTGCTAAGTTAGCTGGTACTGCAGCTACTTTTTCAGTTACTGCGGCTAAATCTGCATCTGTTGTCGTCATTTTGATAGCACCATTATCGCTTAGTACAGGTGTTAGATGTGTTGTACTGACAGTTGTTTGTGCTGTGAATAGGGCTGCTAATGCTTCTGTTGCTGCGATGACTTCTGGGCGTTCGCCTTCTGGTGTTGAGTCTTTGAATCTTACATCATCGATAGAACCTGAACCTGTTCCAGCGCCTTTCATCATGAAGATTGTTGCTGTTTTATTTGTTGCACCTGTGCGGATAGTCACACTTGCTTTTACGTAATCCGTTCCGCTGATACGTGCTGTTTTTTTGCGTTCCGCCGTAATTCTTAACACCAATACTTACATAGCCATTGCCACTTACCTTGCCATAAATTTCAAGCGTATAAGTTGTATTTGGCTGTAAACCAGTGATGATTTGCTCTGTACTTGAGCCTGTTGCAAGTTTCAAGACATTGTTACCATCTTCTTGTACTGCTGATGGCGTTGTAGAAGTTGCGCTATTCCATGGTTTCCAGTTAGCGATTCCACTGTCGAATTCGCCATTTTTCACCAAGTTGCCTGTTTCCGCTGCACCACGAATATCCCAAAGATCTTGTGCTGTTTTCAATGTTGCTAGTAAGTCAGCTTTGGATTCATAGCTATCTTTCATTGCGTCTACGATTGCTTTTGCTGCATCAATTTCTGCTTGTTTCGTTGTTATTTTTAGCGCACCATTTTTGTAAAGTGTTGCTGCGCTGTCGTTCACGCCAATAACGGAAAGGTTCGTAAACAAGTTATCAACTGTTTTTACTGCTTCAATAACTTCTGGAATTAAATCTTCACCATTATCTGCTTTTGCAATGACAAAGTCTGTGAAACCACTTCCAGATCCTGCACCTTTCATTAAGAAGAAGGTTGCTGAAGTAGCACTTGCCCCAGTTGTGAAAGAAATCTGACCTTTACTGTAATCTGCACTTGTCACACGAATACTTTGTTGCGTTCCACCGTGATTTTTGATACCCGCAGATAGGAAAGTGTTATCGTCTACTTTACCGTAGAATGTTAGAACGTAATTTGTGTTTGGTTTCAAACCTTGGATTGTTTGCTCAACGCTTGAGTTAGATGCTAGTTTTACTGCATTGCTTGCTACACCGTCTTTAGCTACTACTGATGGCGCCATTGATCCCGTACCAATCCATGTTTTCCAGCCATTTAGAGCATTATCAAAGTTACCGTTGACCACACGATTACCGATTTGTTCGTTGTTACGTGCGATTAATAGGTCCTGAGCTTTTTTTGAGTTGTGCTACTAAAACTGCTTTTTCAGCTACATTATCTGGTGCTAGGTCTAACTTGTCTTGTGCTGCATATATTTGAGCTTGTGTTGTGTCAAGTTTCACTGCACCAAAAGCATCTGTTTTTTGACCAAAATTGACTAACGTTGTCAATAAGCCTTGAATCGCTTCTTGTGCTGCGATAAATTCTGGTGAAGTTGGTCCATTTTTAATATCGAGTAAATCTTGTGCTTTATCTAGTTCTTTTTGTAAACCTGCTTTGATTGTTGGGTCTGTTACTTTGTTGATTAGATCTTGTGCCGCGTCAATAGCACCTTGGTCTGTTGTTTCTTTGATAACACCTGTTTCTGGTTTGTTATCTTTGAACAATTCGTTGACTGCTTTTTCTGCTGCTTCTTCGCGTGCTTTTTCTGCCGTACTATTTCTTGCATCTAGTAATTCTTGTGCGCGATCTAGTGTTTTTTGTAGGCTGTCTCTTACTGTGCTAACTTTGACAAGATCGATTTGTGATTGTGCTGTGTCAATCGCTAGTTGATTGGTGATATCTTTGATTGCATCTGTTGCAGGATCATTATCTTGGAATAATTGATTTACTAAGAAGTTAGCGATTAATTGTTGTCCTTTATCTGCCGTATCCAATTCTGCTGCGATTTTGGCATCTAGTAATTCTTGTGCACGGTCTAGATCCTTTTGTAAATCTGCTTTGATTATTGGATCTGTTATTGCATTGATTAGGTCTTGTACTTTATCAATGGCTTCTTGGTTTGTTGTGTCTTTGATTGTTCCGTTCACATCGTTACCGTTGAATAGATCTTTCAAGCCTGCTTCTGCTGCTTCTTGACGGGCTTTTTCTGCTGTATTTTCATTTAATAGGTCTTGGGCTTTGTTCAAGTTCTCAAGTAACTCTGCTTTTTTCGTTGCATCTGTTACAGCATCTACTAATTTCTTAGCATCGTCTATTGCTTTTTGATCTGTTGTGTTTTTCAATGCATTGCTTGCTGGTGTATCATTTGCGAAAAGCTCGTTAACTGCTTTTTCCGCTGCTTCTTCGCGCGCTTTTTCCGCTGCCGCTACATTACGTGCGTCTAATTGTTTTTGTGCTTCTTTTAGATTGTTTTCTAATTCTGCTTTCTTGGTTGCGTCTGTTACTGTGTTTACTAATGTTCTAGCGTCATCGATTGCTTTTTGGTTTGTTGCGTCTTTGATTGTTCCGTTGACATTATCGTTATTGAATAGCGCCTTTACGCTTGCTTCTGCCGCTTCTTGGCGGGCTTTTTCGGCTGCCACTACATTACGTGCGTCTAATTGTTTTTGTGCTTCTTTTAGATTGTTTTCTAATTCTGCTTTCTTGGTTGCGTCTGTTACTGTGTTTACTAATGTTCTAGCGTCATCGATTGCTTTTTGATTTGTTGCGTCTTTGATTGTTCCGTTGACATTATCGTTATTGAATAGCGCCTTTACGCTTGCTTCTGCCGCTTCTTGGCGGGCTTTTTCGGCTGCAGCTGCTGTATTACGCGCGTCTAATTGTTTTTGTGCTTCTTTTAGATTGTTTTCTAATTCTGCTTTCTTGGTTGCGTCTGTTACTGCGTTCACTAACGTTCTAGCGTCATCGATTCCTTTTTGGTTTGTCGCGTCTTTGATTGTTCCGTTGACATTATCGTTGTTGAATAGCGCTTTTACGCTTGCTTCTGCTTCTTGGTGGGCTTTTTCCATTCCCTCTGTAGCAAATGTACCATAGGCAATTTTTTTTTACATTTTTATTCTTATATGTTGTTTTAAAGTCCTCACTGTCGGTAATTATATCAGCATCTAAAATTAAAAATTGGCTGAATTCTGCTCTTTTAAATACATACGAATTATCCGGGCTACCTGCAGCATTGCTACCCTTATTCCAAGTGGACATACCTACTATTGGTTGTAGCACAGCAGTAGTAGTATCCCCCGAAATAGCTTGTACATGTGTTGCCTCAATAATAAAATTGGCCTTAGGATCTGCTAAAAATCCTTTCCTCTGAACCCATAATCCATACGAATTAACTGTTGCAAGAGGGTTGTTGTGTTTTATGATAAGATTAGCATCATCATAAACCCTTAAATCCCCATTGAAGGCACCGAAATCTTGCCCACCTTCTGATAGAAACGTTGTATTACTTCCTCCAACCAAATTCACTAGATAATTATTATTACGAGATGCTGGTACCGTTCCATTTTGAACATAAGCATTTTTTTTTGTTCGCGATAAGGCTTAGATTACCGAAGTTGAAAACTAGACCCCCACCACTATTTTCAAAAGCATGCTCTGTCCTTGATATCACATCTACAGTTGCGGCCTCACCTATCGTGAACGTCCCAGCATACAATTTAATACCAGCTTTATCAGTAGTTAGCGAAATCATTCCGTCATCTAACACGTTTATATCCCTAGCTTCTATGGCTGTCGCTGTTGTGTTGCTCCCTAAAATAAGTCCACTGAAATTAACTGTACCTTTCTGTAGATTAAATAATGCTTTCGAAGTAGTCGAAAAAGTAATATTCTTATAGCTACTAGTAACATTCGTAGCTGTACCTCCAAGCGGAGCCCCATAGGCACCAGCATTTTGAATAATCATATTTTCTACTATATTTACGGTACTAGCCTCACTATTGATATTTCCACCATTCAAATTAAGAGTATAACCATTTCCATCAATATTTTTACTACCTTTTGCTTGAATTGTTCTAAGAGGGATACTGATATTAGCTGTTAACTGAATATCTTTAACACCTGAATTAATAAGCGCTGCATTAAAATCTGCTAGTGTAGCTACTTTAATAGGTTGGACAATTACGCGTTTTTCTATCGTTTGTGTTCCGTTCGCCATTGGTTGTTCTGCTGCATATGTCGCAATGGATGCTAGACCAGTTTGTCCTACCATCAGTGCCATTACTGTAATCGTGATTGGTTTTCTTAATACGTTTTTCATTTATTTAATTTCCTCCTCATTTGATCCAGGGCTTTCTAGTGAGTTCTGGCTTGTATTACATCTGAATCGCCTCCCCAAAAATCGATATTAAACACAGAATATTAAGTTTTATATTCTTGTATTTATTGAACTCCTTTTCTTTACTTTTATTCTTGAAAGCTTCTATATCAGCTATATATATTATTATCTCACCTTTTATTTGCACTGCAGTTCTCTATTTGAGCAGATAGTTATTCATTTTATGACAATTTTATGAATTCTATTGCGCACATTTCAGAAATACGTTAGCTAGGTATTTCATCACCATGTTATGCTTTTGTTTTTATAAGTATTTGCCTCTTCTCATCTAGCGTGACCAGCTCTTTATACTTTAATCTCAATAATAAATCACTCAGCTTGGTTCGGCTTATTCCCAAATAACTTGCTATCAACCTTCTAGTGAAAAAACCAGGGATAACGAATGCATCTTTCTCTACTTTATAAGTACCAAACCGTCTTCCAATATTACCCAAAACAATTAGTGTGCGTTGTTCATCTGTTTCATCATTTAAAATAATTCTACCTTCGTATGAGCGATATCGATCCAACATACAATTGTAGTGGTATAAATATCCATCTTGTAAACTCATGATTTTCGCCATCACTTCACTTTTTTCAAATCGCCACATCGTTAATTTCACCAAAGGATTTAGATAGAATCTAGCACCTTGAATCGAATTGCTATCTACTAGACCAAAAAAATCTGCTTGCCCTCGAAAGTCAATAATTTGTTCTCCTATACTAGCTGACGCAACTCCTTGGCTGATATAATAAACATAATCGATATTGCCTTTTTTCAATTCGATACGCTCACCTTTTTTTTACAATAATCTTCTGTCTTGATACTTCTAAAAAATTATCATCTAACAGCAACGCATATAATTTTTCAGTATTAAATTCTTGCTCGATGATATCATGTGTGTACAAATCTTTTAAAATCATGCTTACCACCTCCTAGAATTAGTATCTCATCTTTTAGTTGTCACACAATTCTCTATTTGAACATCAGTGGATGGATATTATGACTTTTTTTCGAATTTGTAAAATTTATCTCTTTTTAATTCATTACCCATAACAAAGCAAGGATATGTCAGAAAAAACAACATACCCTTGCTCGTATTTAAATCTATTTTGTAACAACAAGATCAGTGTAAGCAATTCCGCCTACTACACCTTGGCTTAAGAAAATAATTGCGCTTGTACTAGTTGCACCAGTCGTGAACGTGAGTGTTCCTTGGCCGTAGTCAGTGGACGTAACAAATGCATTGGCTTGTACGCCACCATAGCTCTTCACACCAATAGACAATCGTGCACCGTTTTCTACTTTACCGTATGCTGACACGGTATACGTTGTATTTGGAAGTAGACCGGAGATTGTTTGTTCAACGCTCGAGTTTCCTTCTAGTTTCAAGACTTTGTTATCATTTTCAGTAATGACAACTGGCGTTTCTGCTGTTGTTGCTTTCCATGTTTTCCAGTTTGTTAGATTCGAATCGAACATGCTGTTTCTCGCTAGATTTCCTGTTTGTGATGCTTTTAGTCCAGCCAATAACGATGTTGCTCGTTCGAGTTCTTTTTGCAAAGTTGCTTTTGAGGCTAAATTGCCTGGTACTGCTGCTACTTTTTCTGCTGCCATTGCCAAATCCGCATCTGTAGCGGTCATTCTAATCGCACCATTTTGATTTGAAATCGGTGTTACATTTGTTGTGTTGACAGATGTTTGTGCTGTGAAAAGTGCTGCCAAAGCCTCTGTCGCTGCGATTACTTCCTGGATTTCACTTTCTGGTGTTGTATCTTTTAATAGCGCGACATCAAGCATACCTGTTCCTGTTCCAGCGCCTTTCATCAAGAATACCGTGACAGAGGTGTTTGTTGCACCTGTGCGAATTGTAACACTTGCTTTGGCATAGTCTGAACCGCTGATTCGTGCTGTTTTTTGTACGCCGCCATAGTTTTTAAGCCCTACACTGACATAGCTATTATTATCTGCTTTCCCATAGACTTCTAGCGTATACGTTTTGTTTGGTTTTAAACCTGAGATAACTTGTTCTACGCTGGAATTTGCTGCGATTTTCAAGACATTGTTATTGTTCTCTAGAACAGTTGTTGGAACAGTAGAAGCGGTGCCATTCCACGGTTTCCAGTTAGCAATACCGCTGTTGAATTCGCTATTTTTAACTAAATTTCCTTCTTGTTCTCCCATACGAATATCCCACAGGTCTTGAGCTGTTTGTAGTGTCTCTAACAAATCGGCTTTAGATTCGTAGCTTTCTTGCATGGCATCCACAAAGGCTTTTGCCCCATCAATTTCAACTTGCGTCGTCGTTAATTTTAGCGCGCCGTTTTTATACAGCGTTGTTGTGCTCGTATTAACTCCGATAACGGATAAGTTCGTGAACAGGCTATCGACTGTGTTTGTTGCTTCGATGACTTCTGGAATGCTATCTTCGCCGTTATCCGCCTTTGCGATAACAAAGTCTGCAAAACTAGTTCCAGTTCCAGCTCCCTTCATAAGGTAGAATATTGCTGATTTAGCGCTATCTCCTGTCGTAAAGCTAATCTGACCTTTACTGTAATCTGTACTTGTAATACGGATACTTTGTTGCGTACCACCATGATTTTTAATACCCGCAGATAAGAAAGTACCATCGTCTACTTTACCGTAGAAAGTCAGGACATAATTTGTATTTGGTTTCAAGCCTTGGATTGTTTGTTCTACGCTTGAATTGGAAGTTAGTTTCACCGTATTACTGGCAGCACCTTCTCGAGCTGCTACCGTTGGTGCCACGGAATTAGTACCAATCCATGTTTTCCAACCATTCAGGGCACTGTCAAAATTACCGTTGATTACTCGGTTACCGATTTGTTCATTGTTGCGTGCCATGAGTAGATCTTGCGCTTTATTAAGTTGTTCTGTTAGTACTTTCTTTTCTGGTACACTATCTGATATTAGATTTAATTTGTCTTGTGCTTCGTAGATTTTTGCTTGTGTTATATCTAGTTTAATAGCGCCATGAGCATCTGTTTTTTGACCAAAACTAACAAGGGAGGTAAATAAATCTTGGATTGCTTGCTCTGCCGCGATGAATTCTGGTGTATTCGTTACCTTCTGGGCATCTAATAGCTCCTGCGCTTTATTTAATTCTTTTTGTAAGTCGGCTTTGATTGTTGGATCTACGATTGCGTTAATTAAATTTTGTGCGACATCAATCGCGCCTTGTTCTGTTGTTTCTTTGATAACACCTGTTTCTGGTTTGTTATCTTTGAACAATTCGTTGACTGCTTTTTCCGCTGCTTCTTCGGCTGCTAATTTTTCTTCTAGTTGACCTTTTGCTTTATCTAGTTCTTTTTGTAACCCCGCCTTGACTGTTAAATCAGCTACTGCGTTGATTAAATTTTGTGCGGTATCAATAGCACCTTGATCTGTTGTTTCTTTGATTGTTCCGTTCACATCATTACCATTGAATAAGTCTTTCACGCTTGCTTCTGCTGCTACTTGATTTGCTACATCATCTTTGTCTTTTTGCAGTTGAGCTACTGTTTTTCTCACATCCGCTTTAAAACGTATCGCGATGTTTGCCTGTGAATCTTGGACCGTCACTCTCGGCGTCTCTGTGTAGTAGAAGAGCTTAGTTTGATTACTAGTTGCTGTAAATGTAATCGTCTTATTCGTTATACTTCTAAAGTCCCCCGCCATCGTAGAGCCGTCTAACTGTTCCTCTTGCTTTTCTAAAATTTTTCCTGTTGCATCTGTCACGCCTGCTATATACTTCAGATTATCGATATAGCCCTTCGTCACTTGCCCTGCTGTAAAAACACTTCCACTTGCCTGTGTCCAATAACCATAAGACATCGTATATTCTTTTCCTGGTTCTGTTTCCATATAACGCCACACCGTACTCATTACTTCTGGTGAGAGCTGTGCTTTTCTATGTTTAATTGTCACTTGATTTGACGTTAAAGCTTTACCAATATTCACGCTTGTCAAGCCCATTTGATAATATACGCTATCTCCACCCGATAAGGTCATCGTCGGAACAGTATTATTATTTATAGTATTCCCGTTATTAAATATCCAAATTGGTGAACGATATATTCCACTGCCTTGTGCCGTTTCTTGTAGCATAGCATCTGATGAAGTCATTAAGTCTGTACGCTCTGCAAATTGTTTTTTTCGCCTCGTCTAGCTGTAATTGTAAGGCAGATTTTCGTGCTGTATCTGTTACTGCATTTACTAATATTTGAGCACTATCAATACTCACTTGGTTTGTTATTTCTTTAATTAACCCTTTGACATCATTATTATCAAATAAATCCTTCACACTTGCTTCTGCTGATGCCTCCGCTAATAATGCCTTCGCTAATTGAGCAATTGCCTTGTCTAAACTAATTTGTAATTTCTTTTTTTTCTGTTGCATCTGTCACTAAATTTAATAAGGTAGTAGCATTGTCTATATTAGCTTGTGTCAAGTTGACTTTGATATCGTTTGCGGGATTATCTGCTGTAAACAATCCATTGACAGCATCTTTAGCATTCTTAAGGACTTTACCATCTGTGAAACCATCTTTAGAAAAGATTCCTTTAATTTCGCCATCTAATGTAAGCACAATTTGGTAAGCATCATCGGTAGTAAAAGTACGGTCGGCATTAGTTACCCATGTCTTGTCCGTTAAAGTAGAGTACCATGCTTGCTTTTTAGTTACAGGTCCATCTATCCCTGCTTGATACACACCATTTTTATTCACAACAATTGTGTATTTTTTGAAATTCTCGTTTAAAAATTTAACATTCAGTCTGTTGTCCGCATCAATGGTTACAGAATCAATCATAAGATCCATTATATTAACTGATCCAACAACTACTCCCTCTTGACGAAAGACAATTTCATACTCATCATCGGCAGTAAATGTACGATCTGCATTAGTAATCCATGTACGATCTTCTAAAGTAGAGTACCAAGGGACTTTTTTCGTCGCTGGACCGTCCATCCCTGCTAAATAAGCCCCATTTTTATTTATCGTAACTGTATAATCTTTGAAATCATCATTCGCAAAAATAACATTCAGTTTCCCACCAGTATCAATGGATACCGAATCAATCATTTTTTGGAAATTATTAACTGCATTTTGTGTTACCTCATAAGCATGACCTGCTTTTGAGTTTATTGAAATCATCCCCATCGGGCCTGAGAATAGTATTGCTGTTGCTGTTGTGATATTTAAAATTTTCTTCTTCATAATATTAAATTCCTCCTGGATATTCTTTTTTTTACAATGTCAGATTAAAAAACTATGACTACCTCATTATCAAATGTTTCAATGAAACCTTCGTGTCTATTGCTCTTATTTTCAGTGAATAATTAATAATTGTATATCTAGCTTCCTCCTCTTCTTTTTACCACTTCAATAGTATCGCATCTTTGTAGCAAGTGATTGTTCTCTTTTCAAGCAATCAAACAAGTTTTTCTAGACTTTGTTTGAACTTTTAGACATATTTTCAGGAAGCTTATTTTCTATTTAAGTAGAACCACCTCCTTGCTTCCTTGGACAAGAATATAATGAAAAACTGGTCTTTACTTAGATTTATACTTTATCAAATATTGCTAGTTAGCACGTACACATATCTGTTTATTCTCATCTATCGTAATGAGTTCTCTACTTCTTAATTTCAATAATAAATCGCTAAGTTTCGTTCGTCCTACTCCTATATAGCTTGCTATCGATCCCTTAGTAAAAAAAAGGGGGAATAACGAGCCTATCCTCACTCATTATATAGTCTCCAAAACGCTCTCCGATATTCCTCAAAACTAGTAGTAAACGTTGCTCATCTGTTTCATCATTTAAAATGATTCTGCCTTCATAGGCACGGTACCGTTCCAACATGCAGTAATAGTGATACAGGTATCCTTCTTGTAGGCTCATTATTTTAGCCATCACTTCACTCTTTTCAAATCGCCACACCGTTAGCCTCGTCAGTGCACTTAGATGAAATGCTACACCCTGAACCGAACTACTATCCGCTAGACCAAAAAAAATCTGTCGCCCCGCGAAAATCTATTATTTGATCTCGAATACTAGCAGCCGCTACTCCTTGACTGATATAATAAACATAATCTAGCTTATCCTTTCCTAACTCTATACGCTCTCCTTTTTTAATATAAATTTTCTGGCTAGATACTTCTAAAAAGCTCTTATCTGAAAGTAACGCAAATAGTTGTTTCGTATTAAATTCTCGTTCGATAGTTTCATAGGAATATACATCATTTAAAATCAAATCCACCACCTTCCGGAATTATTATTTCACGAATAGCTATGCTATTCATGCTGACCTAGTGATTAATTTTGTAACATAACTCACTTTATATTTGTCTGTATTCTTTTAGTTGGCTATACTTAAGATTATAGACAGATATGCGTTGCCTCACCATTTTACTTTGTCCTTTTTTTCGACATAAAAATAAATCAAGTGGAGGAATCATTATGAACAAGTTCAGTTTAGATATAATTGCTGATAAAAAGATTCGACGCAAAATTTACATGGTTGAGAAGATATTTGAATCGCAGTATCCTATTTCACTAGAAGAAATCGCTACTGAATTTAATGTCTCTGTTCGTACGCTCGAGCGTGATATTGCAGAAATTGGTGCCTTGGATAAAGACTTTATTATCCAGCATAAGGCGATTGGATATGAAATTGAGAACAGTGCAGTGATTGATGATCTCTTACTTAATATATCCGAACAATCACCAATATTCGTGATTATTCAAAATATTTATGAGGAGATTTTTTTAGACATCGATGAATGGGCGGATGAACTATTTTTATCTTCATCCGCCTTGTATCGGTATTTAACTAGCTTGAGAAATATACTAAACGATTTCAACTTAACTTTGTCATTAACTCCCGTTAACATCGAAGGCGCTGAAGTAGATATTCGTTATTTTTATCAATACTTTTTCTATAGCATCAATGATATCTCTCCTACTTATCGACCTGGAAGTGAGCTACTTGATATTTTCGAGAAAAACCATAACTATTTTTTAGAGAATACCGAAATTGATGGTTCCGTCCAACATCGGAGTCTACTTTACTGGATTATGGTTGTCAATAAACGCGTGTCTCAAAATCATTTTATTGAAATCCCTGATGATATCCATGAAAAACAACAACAATCGCTCACTTATAAATATATTGATAAACTTGCGCATGAAATCTTGACTTCAATACCCTCAGATAAAATAAGTAAAGATGAAATTACATTCCTAGACATATTAATCTTGGATAACTACATTTATAGGGAGAATCTTGCGGGACCAATTGAAAAACGACTATATCCTCTTTTGACGGACGAATTAGAAGCGTTTGTAACAGATTTTTTCAAAGCAGCGAACATTAGTACTCCCAGCAAATCAACGCTCTATATTTTCGTTTTTTATATTAGAAATACACTCTTATTATCCGAGTTAACACCCCTTTTTCAAAAGAATTTTTTCGAAGTAAATCAGTTTGTTAAAACGACGCATTATACGGTTTTTAAAAAATGGATGGATGCTATTTCATTTTCCAAAATAGAGATATTTGAAAAATTTGTGCATTTAGAAGATATTTGTGTAAACCTTACGATGTTTACGTTGTATGCCACTAATAAAGACGTTAATAACATGCCACATGTCCTATTCTCATTTGATGGAAAGACGGCTTACTTAAATTATTTGCATATGTTTGTTGAGAATTTTATCGGTGGAAATACGAAGGTAACATTTAACTATAACAAGCATATTACGAATGAATTAGCTAACAAGTTGGGAGTCGATATTATTGTGAAGAATTACAAAGAAACGTCTGAGGAATTTGATTGTATTCATTACAGTACTTCACGCCACCCAACGACGAAAGATTGGGATAACATCTATCATTTGATTCTTGGAATGCAGAGCTAGGATGGTAACATAAAAAACCAAAGCTACATGTCGGGATAAAGCGACATGTAGCTTTGGTTTTCTATTTGTTGAAATTAGAGATCAATCCTTCTAAAACTGTTGGAACTGATCAACTGGCATTACAAACACCGTCGCACCGCCAACTTGGACTTCAATTGGGTACGGTACGTACGTGTCTACAGTCACGCCAAGTGAAGCTGCTGGGCTCATGATTTGTTCGCGGGCTTTGCAGTTGTTTTTAATAATTTCAAGCGCGGTTTCGACTTGCTCGTCTTCCACACCTATGATAAAGGTCGTGTTTCCTGCTTTTAGAAAGCCACCTGTTGATGCTAATTTAGTGGCACGGAAATTGGCATCCGTTAACGCGTCGGATAGGCGGTTGCTGTCCTGATCTTGAACAATCGCAAAAATAAGTTTCATCATTTTCCATCCCCTTACAATGTTTTTCTTTATTATATCAGAAATTTGGCGAAAGCTTTACTAATAAAACCTCGTGGTGGCCGGGGCTCATCTCGATATGTAACAAATGATGTTAGCCTAGTCTTACTTTTATTCGTTCGAAAATATCTGTGACGATTTCTTCAATGGTTCTTGTGGCATCAATGATTTCGATTCGTTCTGGGAACATGTCGCGCACGGTTTCATAGCCTGTTTGTACTTTGTTGTGGAATGTCACATCTTCCATATCGAGGCGGTTGACTTCGCGGCCTTTATTTGCAGCGATTCGCGCCAGGCCAACATCTGCTGGAACGTCTAAATAATACGTCACATCTGGCATCGTTGTTTCCACAGCAAATTGATTGATTTTCAAAACTTCGTCAATCCCGATATCGCGTCCAACGCCTTGATAAGCAAGGGAACTATCGATGAAGCGGTCGCACAGGACTAGTTTTCCTTCGGTGAGGGCTGGGCGGATGAGTTCTACGACATGTTGCCGTCTCGCGCCTGCTATGAGTAGAGCTTCGGTTTTTGCGTCCATTCTGCTGTCAAGATCGTTTAGGAATATCTCCCGAACAACATCGGAAATCTTACTACCTCCGGGTTCTCTCGTTTTTACAAATTGGATTCCTGCTTCTTCTAAACGCTCTGCTAAACGTGTGCCGACCGTTGTTTTGCCTGATCCGTCTGGACCTTCTAACGTGATAAAAATACCGTTCATTTTTTGTTACCATCCTTATTCGTTTTCTTATTTCTAAGCATACCATGAACTGGCGCAAAACGCTTATATTTATATGAAAATAGAGGTAAGAAATCGAAATTGCTGATTCCTTACCTCTATTTATCTAGCGCCTAGTCTTGTTTGCGTCGTCTTTGTAGTAATGTGCCGAATAGGATGAATGCTGAACCAAGAAGTACATACAGAAGCGCAGATGTATCGCCTGTTTTCGGTAGTACTTTTTTGATGATTGGTTGTTTTGGTTCTGCTTGCTTTATTTCTGGCTGTTCTGGCGCTGGTTGTGCTGGTGTTAATTGTGGCGCGATGACTTGCAGGTTTACCGTCTTAGTTGTTGTTTTATCATTGCTGTTCGTTACGCTGTAGACGACTGGATAATTGCCTGCTTTCGTGAGGTCTGCTTGGCTCGCGTCGTAGGTGACTTGATCGGTGATATCGCCGTCAACGGTATCTTCTGCGGTTACGTTTTCTAGCCATGCAACGCTATCTTCGCTTGCGCCTTGCATCACGCTTAGATTCGATGCTTCCAAAATTGCCATTTCAGCGGTGACTTCGATTTGAACCGTTTCGACTGTTGTTTTGCCGTTGCTGTTTGTCACGCTGTAGTGAACTGGGTAGATGCCTTCTTTTTTGAAATCTACGTTCGCGTAGTCGACAGTCACGTCTGAACTCAGATCGCCATCTACTTTATCGGTTGCGAAAACGTCATCGAACCAGCTGATTTCTTCTGATGTTGTGCCAGCTAAAATAGATTTGTTTACGGCCGTGATGACTGGGTTTTCAGCGGTGACTTGTAGGTTGATTGTGAGGCTTGTTTCTTTGTCGTTGCTGTTTGTCACGGTATAGCTGACTGGGTAGTTGCCTTCTTTTTTGAAATCTACTTGGCTGTAATCGACGGATATGTGTTGTGAAATGTCGCCGTCTACTTTATCGGTCGCTGTGGCATTTTGGAACCATGGATATTCTTCGCCCATTGATCCAGCTAAAACGCTGATGTTGCTTGCTTCGATGACTGGATTTTCGGCGGTCACTTGGATGTTCACGGTTTGCGTTGTTGTTTTATTGTTGCTGTTTGTGACCGTGTATGTGACTGGGTAATTGCCTTCTTTGTTCAAATCCGCGCTGCTGTAGTCGATTTGGATTTGGTCGTTGATGTTTCCGTCTGCTTTGTCTTCCGCGGTAACGTTGTGGAACCAGGCAAAATCTTGTTCTTTAGTGCCCGCGATGATTGCTAGGTCGCTTGCGTGAAGGACTGGATTTTCAGCGGTTACTTGTACGTTGATTGTCGTTGTTGTTGTTTTTCCGTTGCTGTTTGTCACGCTATACGTCGCTGGGTAGTTGCCTTCTTTTTTTGAAATTCACTTCGTCGTAATTCACGGTAATGTCGGTGCTGATGTCTCCGTCTGCCAAATCTTCTGCGGAAACGCCTTGATACCACGCGATGTCTTGCGCATCAGTTCCTGCGAGAATGTCTAGATCCGTTGCTGTTAAAACGGGGTCTTTCGCTGTAACTTGCAGGTTAACGGTGCTAGTCGAAGTTTTGCCATTGCTGTTTGTCACGGTGTAAATGACTGGGTAATTGCCCTCTTTTTTAAATTGAACCTTTGAAAAGTCGACCGTTACGTCTTTGCTAATATCGCCGTCTGCTTTATCGGTTGCCGAAATGCCTTGGAACCACGCGATATCGCCTGATTTTGTTCCTGCGAGAATGTCTAGATTACTAGCTTGAAGGGCAGGTTTTTCAGCGGTA
>NZ_AODE01000052.1 GCF_000525855.1 Listeria cornellensis FSL F6-0969 | reverse complement strand
TGGGATTTCTGACTGGATCATGTCGCCTTCGTTACCGAACGCTAGGTCTGCTTGGTTTGGAATCCCACCGTCTTTGATAAATGGTGCCAACTGCTCATCTGTTACGCCTTCTTTGATGGTTGTTGTCACGGTCATTGTGTACGTGTGGCCTGCAAGGTATGCAAAGCTGTCGTCTTTTTTTGTTCATCGTGAAGGTAATTAAGTTGTTTTCTTCTGTGATTGTGCCGTTTTCTGTCACATCGTTGCCGTTTTCATCGGTGATTTGGATCTTTTCAATGCTTAGTAACGTGTTGATTTGGTCTGTGATGATCGCTTGGTTCCAGCTTGCTGTTTGGTTACCAAATGCTGTGTGGACGTTCCAGTCAAAGGCATCGTTACGGTTCGCTAACTCTAGGTGCTCTTTGCCTTCAATGTCTTTGCTGATTTCTGGATTCACTGGTGGTGGCGTTACTTTTGGAATTTCGGATACGATTTTACCGTTATTGCTGAAGGCTAATTCTGCTTGGTTTGGAATCCCACCGTCTTGGATGAATGGTGCTAGTTGCTCGTCTGTTACGCCTTCTTTGATTTTCGTTTGGATGCTCATCGTGTACGTTTGGCCCGATAGGAACGCGTAACTGTTGTTTTTCTTGTTGATTGTGAACGTGATTAGGTTGTTTTCTTCTGTGAGTGTGCCGTTTCCTGTTACATCGTTGCCTTGTGCGTCTGTGATTGTAATATTTTCAATCTCTAATAGGTCGTTGATTTGATCGGTTAATACCGCTTTTGTCCATGTCGCTGTGTTGTTACCAAACTTCGTGTCTACGTTCCAGACGAATGAATCGTCGCGGTTCGTTAGTTCTAGTGATTGACTAGCTGTCGATGGTGCGCCTTCTAATTGTGCCATGATGTTCCAGTCAAATACTTGGTGTGCTGCGACATTTTTGTGGATTTCTGGTACGTCGATTTTTGTATTTTTATGCGTCAGTGTGATCATTTGGCCTGCGTTGGCTGCTGTGATTTCGAAGGCGATTGGCGTTTTATCTACTAAATAGCCGCTTGGAGCTGTTACTTCAACCAGACTATATTTCCCAAGGGCAAGATCGTTGATTGTCAGCGTACCATTGGCTGCTGTCGTTACCGTCTTCATTGGTGTTCCAGCGGCATTTCGTAAATCATACGTAGCGCCGGCTAGTGTTTTGTTGGCATCTGCTGCGTCTACTTTGCGGAGTTGTACGCTACCTGTTGGATCTGGCTGTTCTACTATTATTGGTGTGTTATCTACCGTGACTACTTGGACGCTGGTATGATTAGTTGCTGTGATTTCAAACGTATGCGGGGTGGCATCTAACTCAAAACCTACTGGCGCTTTTGTTTCAACCAAAGTATAGGTTCCGAGTGGCAGATTTCCTACTTCCACGTGTCCTGTAGCATCTGTTGTGATGGTACGCGCTGCCTCACCATTATTGCTTGTTAATCGGAACTCAGCTCCTGCTAAACGATTCGCATGATTTGCTGCATCGCGTTTGATTAGCTCTAAGCTACCTGTTGGATCTGGTGTTGGCGGCTGACCTGGTGTTGGTGTGTTGTCTATTGTGATGGCCTGAATAGTCGTATGGTTATCTGCCGTGATTTCAAACGTGTGTGGCGTAGCATCTAGCTCAAAGCCTGCTGGCGCTTTTGTTTCAACCAACGTGTAAGTTCCTAGTGACAGATTCCCTACTCCTACACGTCCTGTAGCATCCGTTGTAATGGTACGAGTTGCTTCACCATTATTGCTTGTTAACCGGAATTCAGCTCCTGCTAAATAATTCGTATGATTGGTTGCATCTCGTTTGGTAAGTTCTAGACTACCTGTTGGATCTGGTGTTTCGCCAGTTCCTGATCCGTCACCACCGTAATATCTGACTTCTGAGTTTTTATTTTCACTTACATCTGTTCCTGTCAATTTCGCTTCGTTTTTATAGGCTTGGCCTGTCACTGGATTCGTCATTTTTGTTTGGTACGTCACCGATACCGTGTCGTTGATATTCCCTAAGGCTAACTGGAAACCTTGTGCATTGTCGTTTATTAACATATTCGCTGTGACAGCATCGGCTAATTTGTTAGAGGCAATCGGATTTCCTTGACGATCTGTATCTCCTTTATAGACCGCTAAAGAGCTACGTACAAACGTATGGCCGGCACCAATTGTGTCTGTATATACGGCGTTTGGAATCGTTAACTTATCGTAATTGATGAGTACTGTCCAGTTGATGAGCATTGGGTCGTTGGCATCTACCTTACCCCATTTATTCAAAACATTGGCTGGTATTTCTGTTGGTGGTGGACCTACTACTCCCGTATCTGGGATCTCGATTCCTATTCGTACTTCGCCATTTTTGGTCGGAAAGGTAATCGTGCTCGTCTCACCTGGTGTATTCGCAAGTAAATCTACTTGCACCCAGACATGCATATCGCCATGGACGTTCGTTCTTGATTCGGCATAATCAGTAAACGTAACCGTGATTTCATTCGTTTCTGGGCTTACTTGAGCTCTCCCTACGATATTTCCTTCAGTATCTTTTAGATCAAACGCGAGGCCGACTTCTAATTTCAGCTCCGCAGGCATCTTCACAATCATCGTGTCGCCTGCTTTGACCGTACCATCTGGAATGGCCCAGTTATAGTTGACCTGAATTTTTTCGCCTAAACCAGCTGTCGTTTTATCTAAACTCACACTCGTGATGAGATTTGAACCATGATTCGTGCTGGCAGAACTAAAGTTGAATGGGATAACAGTGATGGCGATAACTGCCACCATTAACATGATTAATACCTTTTTCATCTTTTTTTATTCTTTTCATAAAGTTGATTCCGCTCCTCTAAATTTAATTTTGGTTCCGTGGCTTTTTATTGGCAACTCTATATCCTAGATTTGAGTCACCCTGTTTATTCTTTCGGAACTCAGATATCTTGTTATTGATAAAAAGAAAATAGGGAAAATAAGTCTGTACCACATGATATCTCTCCTTTATATCGTTTATTTTAAGTATTATTTTTATGTATATCTCTGCTTGCAATAGTAATATCTTATCGTATCCCATAGCCACTCACAACTCTATTTTGTCGATTGGTATGACAAAGAAAACGATGTAAACTGAATATTTATTTTATCCCGTAGATTCGAAAATTTCCCTTGTATAAAATATAATATGTCAAAATCCATTATGTAAATCACATTATATTTGTATATTCCCTTACATTTATCTATACTTGACACGTAGGTAAGATGCTCCTTCTTGAATCTTTATGACAGCTATTCCTTGGTATAAAATTTGTAACTCTAAAGGAGTGTTATCATGAACCAATTTTGCCTGAACATTATAGCCGATAAAAAAATTCGTCGACAACTCCATTTGGTAGAGCGAATTTATGCATCTCAGTATCCCATTTCTCTAGAAGAAATCGCTAATGAGTTCGATATTTCGGTTCGCACGCTAGAACGTGACATCCTAGAAATTGGTACGATTGATAAAGACTTCATTATTCAACATAGATCAGTGGGATACGAAATTGAGAGTTATAGCCTTATTGATGACTTGTTAAGCGAAATTTCAGAACAGTCTCCTCTTTTTATCATCATTCAAAATATTTTTGAAGAAATATTTTTAGACGTAAACGAATGGGCCGATGAATTATTTATATCTTCGTCTGCTCTTACCCGCTATCTCAATGGATTCAAAAAAATATTGAAAGATTTCGATCTTACGCTGTCGTATTATCCCGTTAAAATTGAAGGTTCTGAGGTAAATATTCGTTATTTCTTTTTCTATTTTTTCTATAGTACAAATGATATTTCAGAAAAATATCGACCTGGTCAGGAATTATTTGATATTTTCGAGAAAAACTATAACTACTTTATTGAAAATACGCATATTGAAGGCTATATTCAGCATCGTAGTTTGTTGTATTGGATAATGGTTATGAATAAACGGCTGGAACAAGGCCACCATGTCGTGATTAGTGAAGAGATAAAAGAGAAGCAGAGGCAATCATTAACCTATGAGTATATTGCTAAGCTGGCGCATGAAATTATTACGACTGTACGCTTATCGAATATAACGGAAGATGAAGTTGCTTTTATGGATATGTTACTTTTGGATAATTATATTTATAAAGAAGGAGTGGCAGGGCCCATCGAGGAACGGCTGTATCCTTTTCTCACTAAAGAATTGCACGCGCTTGTAAACGAATTTTTTTGTAGATGCTAAGTTAGAGAAACCTAGTGATGATACGCTTTATATTTTCGTGTTCTATATCCGGAATATCCTTCTATTATCTGAGCTAACACCACTTTTTCAAAAGAATTTTTTCGAGGTAAACCAATTCGTCAAGTCCACGCATTATGCTTTATTTAAGCAATGGATGGATAAAGTTTCTTCGAGTAGTATTCCTGAGTTCAAAAATATTCACCATGTGGAAGATGTTTGCGCTAACTTAACGCTGTTTACAATCTATGCTAATAGCCAAACGTTACAGCATACCTCTCATATTCTTTTTTCATTCGATGGAAAAACGGCCTATCTGAACTATCTAGAAGTCTTTGTTGGTAATTTTATTGGTGGTAATAAAAAAAATGACTTTCATTTCTAATCAACATATTACAAATGAATTGGCGAAACAGCTGCATGTTGATTTGGTTGTTACAAATTATAAAGAAACATCGCAAACATTTGATTGTGCCTACTATAATACGGCCAGACATCCTTCATTAAAAGATTGGGATAATATTCATCATTTAATTCTTTCTATGTAAGTCTTCGAGAGGGCATTAACCTGCTTTATGATGCCCTCTCGAAGGTTAGATTTATCGCGCGGTTTACTGAGACAATGGCATCCGTACATAGATTAGGCGGTCATCCAATACAACTAATTCCTTCTCTTCTAGTCGCTTTATCGTTGTATTCAGCGTCATACGGCTTACGTTTATATAATCGCTCAATAGTTTTCTTGTAAAAAAGCTCGGAATTTTCACAAAAGGGCCCTCTGCTTCTCCAAATTTACCTGCTAATATTTCCAAAAATCCAAATACTCTTTCTTCAACATCGGCTCCCATCGCCAGAATTTTATTTAAATAAATGGGGTAGATACTAATCATATAATTGTAATGGTACAAGTAGCCTTCCTGGATGTTCATTATCTTCGCTAATACATCATGAAAATGGAATCGCCAGACAACGACCTCGTCTGATATGACACTTCCGCTAAATTTTGTTTCATCCGTACTACCTTCACAATGTAAACCAATAAATTCTCCTGCCCCAACAAAGTTTACGAGTTGATCACCTATAAAGACCGAACTGATGCCTTTCTCAATCGCAAAAACATACGAATCTTCGTCATTTTCCATGTAAAATATTTCGGATTTTTCAAAGACTAATTTTTGTTTCCTAATCGGGTAGACCTCATCATCTAATAGTATGGATAACAATTTACCTAGGCTAAAATCCCGCTTGATTGCTTCTATATTGTAGAGTTTGTTTATAGTCAAAATTTAACCTCCCAATTTTGAATTTTATCAGCTGTTAAAAGTGCTATTCGTCTAGCTAGAAATAAGTAAGACGCGTCTACCATAAATAATTTCCCCCTCCTCATTTAACTTGTTTAACGTTCCTGTAAGTGTCGCTAATTTAATTCCCGTATAATTTGCCAAGATTTTGTTAGTAAAATATTGTGGCAGTCTGATCACATCTTTATCATCTGAAATTTCACCAAATCTTGATGCAAGCATTCTTAAAGATAGGAGCAATCTATTCGACTTATTCAATATCATGATACTGCTTTTTTTCAACAAGTTTTCTTGGGTATGTGTGATATGCTCATTGTAAAGTTGCAAACCATTTTTATTTTGCGCTACTTTTGATAAGACATCCTTCAGTTCGAATTTCCAAACAGTTGCTTCTTTAGATACGATTTGGCCGTGCAAGATTGACTTTCCATCTGTAAAAAGCCCGATGAACTGATCTGTCCCAATGAAATCAAGAATGGCTTCTTCTCTCTTAATCGCTGCAATTCCTTCTGAAATACCAAATACGTACTGAGGTTTGTTCTCCGCATCTTCTAGCAATAACTGGTCACCTTTTTTTAACGTTATCTGCTCACCCTTGATAGCTAGAAATTCATCATCTAATAAAAAAATTTATGAATGTTTGCATCTTATACCTCCTATATAATCTAGCTTTAATGGCTTGTTTTGTATCTTGGCTGGCTTTCTTAATCCAAATGTAACATGTGAGCATTATCTAATTGGGCTATTACAAAAAAAAGAAAAAAAAGGGAGCAGTCATTTGTTTAATTTCAGATTATTCTGATTTATATAAACAGAAAAATGCTTGGAAACCATACCCAAAATAGCCTCATAGGAACTAGCATTTTCACGAAAAATCAGTTATACTTATAGCGTTATCTGAAAGCGCTACCAATTATAATCAGGAGGTATGAAATGAAAAAGAGTTATTGGTTCATTGGTTTAGGTGTTATCCTGCTAATCGTAGCTGGAATCGCCGGTTTTAACGTATGGAATAAAGACAAAAAGCAGGAACAGGCGTCGGAATTAATCGAGAAGGCGCCAAAATCAGAAGTCTCGAATTTTAAGAATATGATTGATATTTCGGCAAATCCCACCGAAAATATGTATGGGAATTATGATACCAACCGTTTTAATAATTTTTCCGATTTAGGCGCTTGGCACGGTTATTATTTGCCTGATGGGAATACACCCGAAATACTAGGCGGTTTTGCAGGGCCAGTCATTCTTGCTGAGGAATATCCAGCGAATTTAGCGAAAACGTTTGATAAAATCCAAATTGCGAATGCCGATACAAAGACGACGTATGATTTGAGTAAAGCTAGTACCGATTTTGCATACTATCCAGGCAAATTAGTGCAAACGTATGAGCTCGATGATTTGACGTTACAATTGGACTTGATTTTCGCGAGCAATCGTACGGCGCTTGTCAAAACAAATATCACGAATAAAACGGAAAAACCGCTTCATTTATCGCTTTCATGGCAAGGAACTTTGCTTAATAAATTGAATGATGGCAGCGATCAAATCGACTTGAAGCAAACGCTTGAATCCACGCCGAATGGTATCCAAGTCCATTTTCCGAATATAAGAGAAATGTGGACGTTCTTCTCTACAACACAAACGAAATATTCGATCTATCATGACATGCCGGTTACGAATGATGTTGCTGTGAATACATATACATCGAAGGCAAAAAGTCCAATTACAATCGCTCCAAGTAAGGATTTTGCGACGTATGCCGTGGAAAGTTACACGTTCACCGATAAGGAGCTGCAGACGGAAAAAGCCAATTGGGATTCGTATATCGCGGACCAAGATCAGCTATTCCAAGCTAACAATAAACGCTGGCAAGGCTATTTAGACAAAACGTTTGCTGAGAAAAAACACGAAAACTATCCAGAATATAAAAATGCTGCCGTGAAAACGATTGAAACGTTGACAACCAACTGGCGCAGCCCGGCTGGTGCGATTCAGCATGATGGCATTGTTCCGTCGATGTCCTATAAATGGTTTATCGGACTCTGGTCTTGGGATTCGTGGAAAGAAGCCGTCGCGACAGTGCATTTCAACCCAGAACTAGCGAAAAATAGCGTGCGTGCTTTATTCGATTATCAAATCCAGAAAGATGATCCGATTATGCCACAAGATTCTGGCGCGATTATCGATGCCATTTTCTATAATAAAACACCAGAACGCGGCGGAGACGGTGGAAACTGGAATGAGCGTAATTCGAAGCCACCACTTTCCGCTTGGGCAGTTTGGAATATTTATACAGAAACAAAAAGATAAAGACTTCCTCAAAGAAATGTATCCGAAGCTCATCGCCTATCATGATTGGTGGTATACGAACCGCGACCATAACAAAAACGGCATCGCCGAGTACGGTAGCATGGTCAGCGACGCCAACTGGAAAAAGGACGCAAACGACAAAAATATCAAAGATGCAAACGGTAGTTACGAGCTAAACGATGAAGCCGTTATCGAGGCCGCAGCATGGGAAAGTGGCATGGATAACGCTGTCCGTTTTGACAAGGATGGTGTTGGAAAAAATGATCCCGGCGTTCTAGTTTTTAAAAATAAAGATAGCGCGGATAAAGTCATCGGTTACTCTATCAACCAAGAGTCCGTCGATTTAAACGCCTATCTTTACGCTGAAAAAGGCTTTTTAGTCTCCATGGCAGAAGAGCTAGGCAAGGATAGTGATGCCAGTAAATATAAAAAAGATGCTGAAAAAGTTCAGGAATACATCGAAAAAAATATGTACGACAAAGACACAGGTTTCTATTATGACCTGCAAATCAACGACGATAGTTCCAAAACAAAACTGCTTGTGAATCGCGGCAAAGGAACAGAAGGCTGGATTCCACTTTGGGCCAATCTTTCTGACTCAGACAAGGCAGCGAGCGTCCGTGAAAATATGCTTTCTCCAAATAAATTCAACACGTACATGCCGTTTCCTACTGCGTCCAAAGACAATTCGCGTTTCAGCGCAACGGAATATTGGCGTGGTCCAGTTTGGCTCGATCAAGCATTGTTCGGTGTCGAAGCCTTGCAAAATTACGGCTACAAGTCAGACGCAACCTTCCTATCGAAAAATCTATTTAACCACGCGAATGGCTTAATGGGCACTGGACCGATTCACGAAAACTACGACCCACTTACCGGAGATGGCTTGAGCACGAAAAACTTCAGCTGGTCCTCCGCCGCGTATTATTTAATGTATCAAAATACGATTGTTGGTGACGAAACCACGAGTCAGACTGGGATTGAGAAATAAGATTTACCGCTAATATAAAAACCGCTAAAAATCGAATCTGATTTTTAGCGGTTTTATCATTTATAACTTTCCAATTCTACGAACGTACAGAGAAATCAAACCTACAATCATCATCAGTGTACCTAGTACTAGAGCTACTTGATTCGTTGCTTCACCTGTTTTTGGAAGCCTTACCTCTTTCACTTTTGCTTGATTATCTTTTGGCTGCATTCTCATATCAATGATTCCATATACGCCCATGTTTATCTTACTTGTATAGCTAGTTGCCACATTTTTATTACCTTGTTTTCCTGCAACTTTCTCCTTGATCGCAGCATCTTTTAATACCTTTCCGTTCTTATCCACAGTTGGAGCTACAATACTTTCCTTATTAGCTTTCACCGTTACATAAGCAGTTCTTTTCACCCCTTCATAAGCGTACTCGATCGGGTAAATTCCTTCCTTATTGACATTAACCGCCCCTGAGACTTGCATGTTTTGAAATTCAATTAGATCACCATTTTTATCTGATGCACTTTCAAAATTGTCAGAGGCAGACCAGTTTCCGCCAATGTAAACGGTGGAATCTTTCACAACTATGTTCGTTTTATCTTGCTTATAATGATACGTAATCCGTTGTGCCTGATCTGTATATTTCCCAATAATGCTATTTCCCTCCTGTGTCTGGCCGTTTAAATCTCCTAATTGAAAAATATATCCCGGTATATCTTTCATATTACTTTCAAAAGGATCTCCAAAAATCGCGTTCTTATCTACTATCTCGTCTTGTGGTCTTATTTCTTTTTGTGTATCATCATCAATATATTGTACATACACCGGAGCCGCTTTCTTCCAGTCATAACTGTAGATAACGGTTTGCTCTTTTGCATCATCGAATGCGCCAACTCCCTCGGGAACTCGGGCGCCATCAAGGGTAATCTCCTTCAATTCGTATCCTGTAAATGATTTTAATTCTGTTTCAAAAGAATCGCCCCATTTTTTATCAACCCCATCCAACTCTTCTTTTGCTAGCACCTTACCGTCCTTATCTTGATAGATAACATGCACTGGTTTCGCTTTTGTTTTCGTATAGGAATAGTAGACTTTGATTGTTTGGTTGGGATCCGGATACGTTCCTTTTGCGTTATCGGGTATGTCTGATAATTCATAGCGATTTATATTTTTAGGCTCAAAATCATATGCTTGGTCCACCCCTCCGCTTTTAACATCTACCGGGCTTATTTCCTCTTTTGTATCCTTATCAATATAGTGTAATTCGACGGTACCGCCAATATCGGGTTCGTAGAGATAGCTTACTTCACTGCTCTTATCACCGAATGTTCCTGATGTATTATCTGGTATATAAACCAAATGATAGCCTTTTATGAACTTAGGTGTTGTTGTATATCGTTCATCATATTTACCCGTTAAGATTTCTTCTGTAGCAATGTCTTTTTGATTATTTTTGTCCATAAAGCGTACTTTTACTTGGCTAGGAGCATCATCTTTTTCCAAAGAGTACGTGAGTTCACTTGAATATTGGGAGTCACTATCATCGGTAAATTTCCCACTTTGATTGCCTTGAATGTCTTGGAGTGTAAAATGGTCGCTCTTTAATTTTGTTAAAATATCTTGAATCGCTTTGTTTTTTTCAGACCCATCGAATGCTTCATCATGTTTGCCGTACATTAAGTAGCTCTCATGTATTAGCCTGCCCTTATCATCTTTGAAACGCGCAATCACTGGTTTACCGTCATTTTTTTCATAAGCAAATGTGATTTCTTGCTGTTTATCTGTTACTTGTCCGGTAATCTCATCCCTTTTTTGTCGATAATGTTGTATATTGATGGCTTTTTCTTTGAACCTGGAACCATATTTTAGTCCTGTTAACTTCTTGTCTTCATGAATTGTTTTACCTTTTTCATCCACGTAATGGACGACTACCGGAGCCCCTTCAGATACTTTATATCGGTAGACGATTTCTTGGTCATCCTCTGTCAAATATCCTTCTTTTTTTTCACTGCTATCTATAAGTGTATAAAAAGGAATTTCTTCTCGTGGCGTAACGGTATATGTGTCTCCCCATTTCCCAGTTATTATTTTATTATCGACTCCTGGAATAGGATTCCCGTCTTCGTCTACATATTTTACAGTCAATGGCTTCGCTTGCTTGAGTTTGTACTTAAACGATTGTTGTTGTGCTTTTTCATCTAGCTTTATCTTCATCTCCTCTTTGCCATCGAGTGTTTCGTAATGCGCCATATTTTTGGCTTTCGCGGTTACCGTGTCGCCATATTTGCCTGTCAGGATATCAGGCGTCGGGCTTCCAAATGCCTCCCGTTGCTTCTCATTTAAAGTGGATTCTGCATTAACATGATTTACTGTCGCATTTCCACCGGGCTCTCTTTCAAATTGATACTCTGCGTTCGTTTCCCCATCTTGATAGCTTCCCATCGTATTTTTTTTCACCTACATAGTTGTAATGTTGATTTTTAATGTATTCTTTTTTAGCTATGTAGTCCTTTTGAACATCTTGATTGTAGGGATTGCCAATTTTCCCGTGTAAGACACTTTCAACCATGATCGATTTTCCTGTATCCACATCGACGTAGGAAACTTTTACTGTTCCTTCTTCATTATCTTTTGTGACATGCACCCTGATAGATATTGGTTTATCTAATACATCTTGGGAATACAAGGTTTGTTCTGAACTTCCCCAAAGATTTCGTTCTAGTGTGTGCCATACTGTATAAACGCTGCGAACTTCTAGCAAAAAGCTGGTGTCGATTTTCTTATTTGTTTTAGCAGTAATCGATATGGAGCTTGGACTTGTGTCAGTGGTCCCGTTACCTGGGCGCTTGTAATCGATGGATAGTAGACTAGCATCAACACCGACTGTAGAGTAAATGGGATTCATGCTAATGACATAGGCTTCTTTTTTCCACGTCGGTCCTCCTTCACTATACGTTGTGGACTCTCCTCCTTTATAAGAGAATTTATCCTTCAATGGTGTTGTGATTGTATGAATACGCTGTTCTGAGTTCTCTTGAATGATTCGTTTCACATTTTCTGTTAATTTGGCTTTTGATTCATTTTTCGCTTGCTCGACTCTTTGTTCGATAGCAGCATAGGCTAGTTCAGGTTGTAGTACAAACGTGAAAAGCGGAAAAATCAAAATCATAACGACACCTATTTTTAAAAATTTCTTCATCTCGAACCTCCATTTATTTTTTATAACCTATTTTATTTAAAAATTAGGAATAATGATATTATTTTATTATTAAGTCTTATGTAGACGCTCCGGAAGATACCGTAAAATATATTGGTCAATAACATTTTTGTAATGTTTTGACACAAGTGTTTATTTTACAACTTTATTCTACTCTGCTATAGTAACATTATTAAACGAGACTTTGTATGCACAATTGATGTTTAGCGCTAGATATTAATTGTGCATAACAACAGAGGGGGTATTATTTTGATTCCAGTCTATTTGCAAAAAGAACTAAATATTTTATTCTTTGTCATCAAAAAAAAGAAGACTTCGCTAAGGGATATCTCCTCATCTTTGGGTATTTCTAAGCAAACTGTAAAATCAAATGTGGTTAGAATCAATCAATCTTTTGATCAGCACCTAAAAATGAAGGACTTCATTACATCAGACAACACTGGCACTATTCGGGTGAAACGGCAGTATGAGAAACAAGCCGTGGAATGTTCTTATATTTTGAAATTAAAATTGCTAAAGCAGGTAGTTATATTCAATTATGCTGTTTTACTTACAACAAGATCCGTCATTAAGAAACAAGAGATACTCGATTTATTGTTTATTTCAGAGAGCTACTTTACTAAGTTAACGTATAAATTAAATACATTTTTGAAACCATATAATATTAAAATAATTGTCTCTGATAACAGGATTTATCTTGAGGGTAATGAAATATTTATTAGGCTCTTCTCCTACATATTTTTGCAAGATTCTTTTCAAGATCTGGAATGGCCTTTTTCCAATATAAGTATCGATGAAATTAAATCCACCGTTCCTCCAGAAGTTCTACAAACCTCTCATCAGAGATCTAATACGAAAGAAAGGTCTCTCTATATCCTTTATGCTGTTCTTCATACTAGAATAAAGCAGCAAAATTTCATTAAAAACCCTGATTCTCCCGAACTTTTATCCTTCTTTGAACTTATCACAGAGAATTTTGACGCTGCGTTAATTTTTCACAAAAATGGGTTTGGCGACCTAAGCCTAATTAACAAAAAAAAATGAAATACTTGGTTTTAATTTTCTTTCTAGAATTTTTATTTCAGATATTATTCAAAGGAAACAAAAAATCCAGCTCGGTAAAACTTTTTCCATCCAAAAGCACCCTTATTGTGTGCTTTCTAAAGAGATTTATACGCGATTCTCTACGTTAACTTCCTTAGTTTTATCTAAAGAAAAAGAATATATGTATATCTATTATTTGTCCCTTATCATCTCTTCCTATAATTTAATTGGCGACGCATTTCTTAGTTTTGTCGAGCTATATATCCCAAAACTGGCCATTTATTTACCAAAGAAAGATACTCTGTCTGACGCTATAAGAGAGACACTTTCTCCTATTATAGATGATGAAAGTCATCTGGAAATGATATGTAATCTTTTACATTCTTTATTGCATTCCGAAAGAAATCCTAAAATCCATATTTATTTACAAATGACAAAGGATTTTACCGCTATTTATGTTATCAAAAACCGTTTATCTTCGCTGTATAACAATACTAATATTTCTGTTACTGACGATTATTCAAAAGCAGATATTATTGTGACGGATACGCTTGAGAAAGCCAAGCCAAATAAACACGTATTTTATCTAGATTCTACCAAAAACACGGGAAGATGGGCGGAATTAACAACAATTATACAAGATAAGTTCCGTGAGAAAATAAACTTGGAAGAGGGACTATAGTTGGTTGTGCCTGAGTAAGTATACAACATCACGGCCTGGCTTACTAGTCTTCGTATATCTTTCATTTGATATCATTATTCGATTTTTTCTGGGATCGCTTTAATCCGCGCCACAATTTTGTTTGTATATGTTGAAACGCTAAAAACTGCTTGCGGGCGCTTTTGAGTTTTTTGTACCTTCTCGGGTTCTTCTGATAAAACTGCTGATGAAAGTTTTCAGCTGGCCAAAAGACGGAGGTTGGTTCTATGGCGGTCACAATCGGCCGTTTGTATTTTCCGAATGTCGCTAAATTTTGTTTGGAGCGTTCTGCGATTTGGCGCTGTTCTTCATTTGCCACGAAAATAACCGGTCTATAGTTACTACCGCGATCAGCCATTTGACCAAACTCATCGGTGGGATCGGTCAGCTGCCAATAAAGTTCGACTAGCTCTGCATAGCTCCAGATTGTTGTATCAAAAATAATCTCTACAGCTTCGACATGCCCCGTATAGCCACCCACTACTTGCTCATATGTTGGATTATCCATATGCCCGCCAGTATAACCTGATATCACTGCAATGATTCCAGGCTTGGTCTCGAATGGCTCCACCATACACCAAAAACATCCGCCAGCAAATATGGCCCGTGCTTGGTGAGGTCCGTCATCATCATAATGTTTTGATAGGTCAAACGAATCCAAAGTAGCAGCGTTCCCAGTAATTTTTAAATAGAAGTCAGTGACGTCTGGAGTTAGGTTATTTCTTAAAGCAAGTGGACGCAAATCAGCTTCAAGCTTGCCAATCTGGTCGTCAAAATTCGCCCCATTATCGATTCCTATCTTTGCGGTGCGTAATAACGAACGTTCCCAATCCCGAGTAGCTGGATTAAGAAGCAAATTATAGAGGTTTCGAGTGACTTCTGCTTGATTCTGTTTCATAATTTAGGACCACCCTCATTATTTTGTTTTTATATCTCATTATTGCACGAACCAGTAACTAAAATCCATAAAAATTAGAGGCACTTAAGTGAGAAACTGTGATACAGATTGAAATAGACACCATAATATATACTACCCTTTTTTCGAAAGATACATGGTTTTATGCAGGAAAAAGATCAAACAGCATAAACAGGCATTAACAAAAATAGTTGGAGATGGCATAAAAAAACAAAAAATCACCAAAAACAGGAATGTCTATCATAGTAATGTTAATAAATATGGGCGTTTGTCGACACGCTGAAAGAGCCTAAAAAAAATTTTTTAGGCTCTTTGTGTCTTTCATTATATTACAGTACTGGTACACTCACCGTTTTAATCTCGCCGCCAAGTGCATTGTACGCAGTCAAGGTGACCTCATCTGTCCGATTCTTAATCAATGTTTTAGCGTAGTATTGGAAGTCTGGTCCTATTGTTGGAACACTAATTGTTGACCCCTTCGCTTGCTTCACCGTTAAGCTGATTTTTGCTACGTCACCTGTAAATTGACCTTTCACATAACCATCTTTACCAAGTAGGAACGGATTGACTGTC
>NZ_AODE01000051.1 GCF_000525855.1 Listeria cornellensis FSL F6-0969 | reverse complement strand
GAGCTAGATCCGCAGGCGCAAAACAAGATGCAGTACATGGATTACATGCTCACTTCGTTCTCATGCATATTGAGGCTCTAATTCAGCATGTGATACTTCATAAGAGCCACAACAAAGCGGAGCGTGCCCGTTAGCCTCGACAGAATTTGTTAGGGGGCGCAATTATATGGAACGAATATTCATTTCATTCATACTCATATTGAGGTTCTAAGGAATCATAATATGCTTCCTAAAAACCACAACAAATTCCGAGAGGCTGGCACGCGGAGCTAGATCCGCAGGCGCAAAACATGATGCAGTACATGGATTACATGCTCACTTCGTTCTCATGCATATTGAGGCTCTAATTCAGCATGTGATACTTCATAAGAGCCACAACAAAGCGGAGCGTGCCCGTTAGCCTCGACAGAATTTGTTAGGGGGCGCAATTATATGGAACGAATATTCATTTCATTCATACTCATATTGAGGTTCTAAGGAATCATAATACGCTTCCTAAAAACCACAACAAATTCCGAGAGGCTGGCACGCGGAGCTAGATCCGCAGGCGCAAAACAAGATGCAGTACATGGATTACATGCTCATTTCGTTCTCATGCATATTGAGGCTCTAATTCAGCAAGAGATGCTTCATAAGAACCACAACAAAAACATTAAGACCTCTACTTCATAAAGATTCATCCACTTGCTTCATCATCTTTTTCTTTACCCGCTGAATCGCGTTGTCAATCGCTTTTTTCTTTTTTTATTGAAGTGCGCGGCCATTTCTTGATAGCTCTTGCCTTCCAAATATTGATAGAGGACTTCGCGCTCAAACTCACTTGTTACTTCTTCCAGTTTTTGCGCGACGCCTGCTAAATTTTCATTCTGAATCAGGAAATCTTCTGGGGTCATCGCTTCTTTTTCTGAAATGACGTCAAGTAGTGTCCAGTCAATCGCATCCCAGTCTTCTACCGGAGTATCAATGGAAACCGAGCTGTTGAGCGCATAATTTTTCTGACGCATCGAACGTTTTACCGCTGATAATATTTGCCGATTGATGCAAATCTCTGCAAACGAACGAAATGAGGCTTCCCGATCCTCTTTGTAATCCCGAATCGCTTTGAACAGTCCAATCATACCTTCTTGAATTAGATCATCACGCTCTGCTCCTTGCAAAAAATACTGTGTGGCTTTCCAATAAATGATAGACTGATATGCCTTAAAAAAAATGCTCAATGGCCTCCGTATCGCCTGATCTAGCGAGCTGCAACATTTTCATTTCCGCTTGTTTACTGTCATTTGTTTTCAATGGAACTTTCAGAAAGCCTCCTTTGTCACGCTTCGTATTTCCTTTGTAAATCCCATTATACAAGGGTTTCCGAGCGCTCGTCAATGACTATTTTTGGCCTCTTCGCAGCTTTTCCAAGGCCTGAATTGTCTCAAAATCGATATTTAGACCTGTTTTAGGCTGATTTTGCTGGATTTTCTGCACTTTGCGGGTGATTTGATGGGCCATTTCCTTAATTTCAAAAACTAATTCACGCGCCGAAACCCGCAATGCGCCTTGTCCAAAAATCGCCCATTGCTCTGTGTAATCACTCGTCGCGACCATGACTTGTGTTTTGACATTTTTATATTCGATTGCTTTTTGCTCGATATATTCGTCTGCGGTCTCGTCTTCTTTGGTGAACACGATTTCGACTTTATTCTTCTTGTATTTGCGCTCTTTTGCACGGACGTATTGAGCGTCAAACACGACAATCACTCGGTAGCCAGTGTAACTCTGGTATTCCGCCATCCACTCCACCAGTTGATTGCGCGCCGACTCTAAATCTCCAGCTTTCAAACGCGCTAGTTCAGGCCATGCCCCAATAACATTGTATCCGTCTACTAGCAAAACCCGATTCATCGTTATTCACCGAGCGGTAGACGCTTACGATAAATCTCATACATTAAAACACTCGCAGCAACCGATGCATTAAGCGAAGTCACCGCGCCACGCATTGGCAAGTGTACAAGAAAATCACATTTTTCCCGAACGAGGCGACTCATTCCAAAACCTTCACTGCCAATCACTAACGCAAGCGGCATATTCGCATCCATCGTCCGATAATCACTACTTCCGCTTGCATCCGTACCAAAAATCCATAAACCACGCTTTTGCAAATCCTCCATCGTACGGCTAATATTCGTCACACGGACTACTGGAATATGCTCCATTGCACCCGTTGAAGCCTTCGCAACCGTTTGCGTCAAGCCAACCGCGCGTCGTTTTGGAATAATAATCCCGTGTGCCCCAACCGCATCCGCTGTTCGCATAATAGACCCCAAATTATGTGGATCCTCCAATTCATCCAAAATCATGAAAAACGGCATTTCCGCGCGTTCTTCCGCCTTCGCAAAAAGGTCATCTAATTCCGCATATTGGTAAGCCGCAACTTGCGCCGCAACACCTTGATGCGAACCCTCTACTAATTTATCAATTTTTGACTTCGGCACGATTTGCACTTGAATTTTACGTTCCTTGGCCGCACCAATAATCTGCTGCATACTTCCTTTTTGCGAACCTTCTGCAATAAGAATCTTATGAATATCACGTTCTGACTTCAATACTTCACTCACTGGATTTCGCCCAGCAATCCACTCCTGATCTTGCTCCATTTTGCCATTGCCTCCTTATTTTGCTTTAATAATTTCTGTCGCCAAATTCAACCACTCATTCAAGCGCTCCGATTCACCGCCCAAATATAAATAACCGATGACCGCTTCAAAAGCCGATGACAAACTATATGTCTGTAAATCCGTATTTTTCGGCACACTATTTGACTTCGCATTCCGACCACGCTTTGCAATCCGGTCCTCTTCCTCCGTCAAAAATTCATCCGCGTACATCGCCTGTAAAATATAAGCCTGCGCCTTCGCCGAAACATATTGCGTCGCGGTTTTGTGCAACTGATTCGGTTTAGTCTTTCCTTCCGATAACAGCAACTCGCGAATATGGCGTTCGTAAACCGAGTCGCCCATATAAGCAAGCGCCAGGCCATTTAGTTGTTTGTAATCCTTCACAATCGCCATCCATTAACCCCTTTTCCAGCGCGTACCCTGAGCCGTATCTTCCAAAATAATCTGTTTTTCCTTTAACATATCGCGAATTTCATCCGATCGCGCAAAATCACGCGCATTACGTGCCTGAATCCGCGCCTCAATCAAATCCTCAATCTCTTCATCACTCAAACTAAGATCCGACGCGTCCACAGCTAGCTTAAACCCAAGCACATCCGCAAATAACGTCATCATTCCTAAAAATTCACGCAAAACCGTAATCGAAATTCGCTCATTCGTCAAGTAAATATTCGCCCTTTTTGCCAATTCGAAAAAGACCGATATCGCGTTTGCCGTATTAAAATCATCATCCATCTCGTCCTCAAACTGATGCATCAACTCCGTCAATTGCTCCAGCCAATCATCCTCTTCCGGCGTCCCTGAATAATCCTCTTCCGCCACCTGAATCCGATGATCCACATTCTGATACGCCGTCCGCAAACGATCCAATCCATTCTCCGCGTCCAAAAGCAACGCCTCACTATAAGAAATTGGTCGGCGATAATGCACAGATAACATGAAAAACCGTATCACATTCGCATTATGCTTTTCAAGAACCTCATGCAATGTAATAAAATTCCCCAATGATTTCGACATTTTCTCCCCATCAATATTCATATAACCATTATGCATCCAGTAATTCGCAAACGGCTTACCCGTGAGTGCCTCCGACTGCGCAATCTCATCCTCATGATGCGGGAAAATCAAATCTTGTCCACCCGCATGAATATCAATCGTGTCCCCAAGATATTTTCGAGCCATCGCGGAGCACTCAATATGCCAGCCTGGACGCCCCGCTCCCCACGGACTTTCCCACGAAATCTCACCTGGTTTAGCCGCCTTCCACAACGTGAAATCAAGCTGATCCTCCTTGCGATCATTCGCCTCCACACGAATCCCGTGCTGCAATTCATCCAAAGGTTGTTGCGACAATTTGCCATACTCCTTAAACCGCTTCGTACGGAAATACACATCGCCCGCCGATTCATACGCATATTCCTTCTCAATCAGCGCATCAATAAACGCGATAATATCATCCATATCCTGCGTCACCCGCGGATGAACATTTGCATCCCGCACATTCAACTGATGCACATCCTCAAAATAAGCCCCAATAAAACGCTCCGCAACTTCAGGCACCGTAAGCTCGAGCTCATGCGCCGCGCGAATTAACTTATCATCCACATCCGTAAAATTCGACACAAAATTCACATCAAATCCGCGATACGTCAAATAACGACGCACCGTATCAAACACAATAATCGGTCTCGCATTTCCAATATGAATATAGTTATAAACAGTCGGCCCACAAACATACATCTTGACCTTCCCATCTTCCAGTGGCGTGAATGCCTCCTTCTCACGAGACAATGTATTAAAAATTTGCAAAGTCATTGTTCCTCTTCTCCTTTTTGTGTATTATTTTTTAATTTCTCCAATTCTACTTCTATTTCAGTAAGTCTACGCTTCAACTCCGCGACTTGCGGCTCCGTATGTTGCGTCACGCGCCCATTCAGCCGTACCACTTTTGCAGGAACCCCAACAACTGTTGCGCCCAGAGGTACATCCTTGATAACCACCGCGCCCGCACCAACTTTGGCATTTTCACAAATCGTGATTGGCCCAAGAATCTTCGCACCCGCCGAAATCAGCGCCCCATTTTTCACCGTAGGATGGCGTTTTCCCTTATGCTTTCCCGTTCCACCGAGCGTCACCCCATGAAAAAGTACCACATCATCGCCAATTTCCGCTGTCTCACCGATTACAATCCCAGCCCCATGATCGATAAACAAACGCCGCCCAATCGTTGCCCCCGGATGAATCTCCACATTCGTCAAAAAACGCGCAACCTGCGACAACCACTTCGAAAACACAACCATCCCGTGCCTGTAAAAAAAAATTCGCAAACCGATGCCACCAAATCGCGTGCAATCCCGGATAATTCAAAAACACATCCACATACCCGCGCGCCGCCGGATCATTCTCCATCACCGATTTCATATCCTCTTTCATGCGACTAGCCATTGTAATCCCCCCTTATCTACTCCGAATTAAAACGCAAAAAAAAGACCCCTCAACAGAGACGTCTTCACGTGGTTCCACTCTGATTCAGATTTAGCAATCCATTCTTAGTTTATCGGCGGCAAGCGTTCGCTCGATCTGCGTAAAAACACCGTTTGGCGGGTCCCTCTTTTTAAGAAGTTCGGCGCACTTCGCGTTGTTTTGCGTTAAGAATTTATACTCTAAACCTATCTCATTTTGAATAACGGTCAATTACCGCTTTGTGATACTACACGTTTCCCACAAAGATTCCGAGATGCATTTCAGAATACGCGCGCTAAGCCACTTCCAGCCACCGTAGCTCTCTCTATTAAGCCGCCATATTTCCTACTTCTTCTCATCAACATTTTAACTTATTAAGAACCATTGTACCATAGAAACACAACCACCGCCATCAAAAATTACTTACAAAATATTAGCGTGCCATCAGCTATTTTCATTTACAAAAATAACATCAATTATCCAAAATCCGCATCAAATCATAATTCCTATATCGCTTATTACGCTTCGTCTGATTATCGCTATATAGCAAGCCTTTCGCTGCCAAGTTCTTCAGCGCCGTTCGAGCTGTGTTCGGAGAAATCCAATTAGCCTCTGCACTCTTCTTCACAGTCGTAAATGGATCAGAGAATGACCCCAACCAAACTTTCCGCTCCGAATTCGTTTCACATAATGCCAAGCCCCTAATTGCAAGCTCCTTAGAATCCTTAATTTTCAGAATCAAACTATCTGCCATTCGATTACAAGCCTGCAAGAAAAACATCAACCAATTATACCAATACGGCGAATCTCCCCTCACCTCATTGAGCATATCATAATATCTCACTTTTTCCTTCTCAAGCTCTTCACTCACCAAAAAAATCGGTTCCGTCGTCAAGTTCTCATTTAACATACTAAGCACAATTAATATTCTCCCAAGTCGACCATTTCCATCTAAAAATGGATGTATCGATTCAAATTGCGCATGTATAATCGCAGTTTTAACTAAAGGCGGTGCCGTCTCATCAAAAAGATACATATCTTCATTTGCACGCTTATCATAAGAAAAATGATGTTCTCCATTAATAAAATGCTCCAAATTCGACATATAATCCCCGATTTCATTCGCGCCTATTGGCAAATATACCGCATCCTCTATTTTCGTCGAAGGACCAATAAAGTTTTGGATTTTACGATATTCACCGCTTGACTGCCTAGAACCACGAGCACCACGCATCAAAATCGAATGCAGCTCCTGCAACAACCTCGTACTAACAGGATATCCATGGCGGATTCTCTCTACCCCTTCACGAAGCGCCTGTTCATAATTCTCTACCTCTATGATTTCCCAACGCGGATTTTTATCATTCATTTCCTCGACCATTTCAGTAAACGTAACCTGCGTCCCTTCAATTCTAGTGGATTGAACTGATTCCTTTAATGACAAGGATTGAATCAGTGATTTATTAACAACCGAATTCTTTATATCACTATCTATTTTGCCAATTTTATTATTCACAACACTCAATAACTCAAATATTTTCAGTGCTTCTGTCTTCGTAACCCGCACCGGTAGCAGCGCTAATCCTTTCAAAACCATGCCACAACCTCCTCATCTTAACCTAAATCCAATTATATAACACCATCAAAAATAACGCAATTTTTATGAAAAAATTGCGTTATAAAAAGATATTATATTATTTAAGCATCATTTTTGATTACTCATCGCGCCAATTCCCCAAGGGTATCCCCAGCAATCCGATACACCGTCCAATCCTCCATCGGCTCCGCGCCCATCGCCAAATAAAAATCAATACTTGGCTGATTCCAATCCAGGCACCACCATTCCAAACGGCCACATCCGCGCTCCACCGCAATCTCTGCCAGCCGCTTCAAAAACGCCTTTCCAAATCCCTTTCCGCGCACAGTCGGTCGAACATACAAGTCCTCCAAATAAATCCCTGCTCGTCCAAGAAATGTCGAAAAATTGTGGAAAAACAACGCAAACCCAATCGCTTCCCCATCATATTCCCCGATAATAACCTCCGCCTTTTCCTTCACAAAAAGCCATTCCCGCAGCATCTCTTCCGTTGCCACGACCTGATCCAGCATCTCCTCATAATCCGCCAATTCCTTAACAAACGCCAAAATAAGCGGTACATCCGCCTCTTTCGCATATCTAAACTGCAACGCATTCTCTGTCATCGTCCTACCCCCCAAAGCTGATTTTCTAACAATCTGATTATACACTATCTTCAGCTATCTCACCCTAAAAAAAAGACCTACCCACAAAAATGGATAAGCCTCTCTCAAACATATTATTTCGCTTCCTTCAAACGATTTTCTAAACGATTCACGACTTTTCCGCGACCTAAAACTTCAATCGATTGCGGTAATTCCGGACCGTGCATCTCGCCAGTAACGGCAATACGAATCGGCATAAACAAACCCTTACCTTTTGCACCTGTCGCTTTTTGCACCCGTTTAATCGCAGCCTTCACCTCATCCGCAGCAAACGGCTCAATCGTTGCCATTTCTTCTTTAAAAGCCGCCAAAACCTCAGGAACTTGCTCTCCTGCCAAAACTTCCTTCTCTTCCTCATCAAACGTCACGTCATCCGTGAAGAACATCGCCGAAAGCTCCACGATTTCCGCACCATAACTCATTTGCTCGTGATAAAGCGCCACAAGTTTACGAACCCAAGCTAATTCCTCTGCATCAGCCGTAGCTGAAACAACACCGGCTTTCACTAAATGCGGCAAACTCAAATTCACCACTTGATCAAGATCTAATTTTTTCACGTATTGATTATTTACCCACGTCAATTTATGTGTATCAAACAACGCTGGCGATTTCGACAAACGTTTCGGATCGAAAATTTTGATAAACTCATCTTTCGAGAAAATCTCCTCTTCGCCCTCAGGTGACCAGCCAAGCATCGCGATAAAGTTAAACAATGCGTCTGGCAAATAACCCAAATCTTTATACTGCTCGATAAATTGGATAATCGACTCATCACGCTTACTCAATTTACGCTTACTTTCATTCACAATCAGCGTCATATGGCCAAATACTGGTGGCTCCCAACCAAACGCTTCATAGATCATCAACTGCTTCGGCGTATTTGAAATATGATCATCGCCACGCAACACGTGCGTTATTTCCATCAAATAATCATCAATCGCTACCGCAAAATTATACGTCGGAATACCATCTTTTTTCACGATAACAAAATCACCAATACCGTCTGACTCAAACGATACATCGCCTTTTACCATGTCATTAAACGTATACGTCTTGCCAGGTTGCACCGCATAACGAATACTTGGCTCAAGACCTTGCGCTTCTTTTTCCGTGCGTTGCTCCGCCGTTAAATGACGGCATTTCCCACTATAACGAGGCATCATGCTGTTCGCTTTTTGCTCCTCGCGCTCTGCTTCCAACTCCTCAGCCGTACAATAACACTTATACGCCTTGCCTTCTGCTACAATTTGCTCAATCAGCGGATTATACAATTCTTGACGCTCACTTTGACGATAAGGACCATACTCGCCGCCTTTATCAACGCCTTCATCCCAATCCATACCAAGCCATGCCAAATTCTCTAACTGACTCGACTCACCGTTTTCGATGTTTCTTTTCAAATCTGTATCCTCAATGCGAATCACGAAATCCCCATCATTATGTCTTGCAAACAAATAATTAAATAACGCCGTACGCGCATTCCCGATATGCAAATGCCCCGTCGGACTTGGCGCATAACGCACACGCACTTTTTTCGCTTCACTCATATTTACCACTCCTTTATTTTTCTAAAAGTACAACAGCAAGGCTTGCAATACCCTCGCCTCGACCCGTAAATCCTAATTTTTCCGACGTTGTTGCCTTCACATTCACCTGTTCTGGCGTCGCGTGCAGCAACTCCGCAATCCGAACCTTCATCGCATCAACATAAGGTGCCATCTTCGGCTTCTCCGCTATAATCGTGCAATCAATATTGCCCAACTTATAGCCATCCGCCTCAATCTCCGCCCAAACAACACGCAACAATTCCGCCGAATCCGCATCCTTATAAGCCACATCCGTATCCGGAAAAAAATGACCAATATCGCGCTTACCAACAGCTCCAATTACCGCGTCCGTCACCGTATGGAGCAACACGTCCGCGTCACTGTGCCCAAGCAAGCCTTTTTCGTACGGAATCTCAATCCCGCCAATAATCAACTTACGGCCTTCCACTAACTGGTGCACATCATATCCTTGCCCCACTCGAATCATACCCGATTCCTCCATTTCTCCTGCAAAATCGCTTCCGCAAAAGCAACATCCTCAGGCGTCGTCACCTTCATATTATGATAACTGCCCTCAACAATATGAACCGTCACACCGAGCCGTTCCACAAGACTCGCCTCGTCCGTTCCTAAAAAACCAGCCGCTGCCGCAATCTCGTGTGCCTGCTTCAAAATATCCGTCCGAAAAGCTTGCGGCGTCTGCACTTGCCATAATACCGAGCGGTCAATCGTCTCTTCCACCATGCCATCACGCACCCGTTTCATCGTATCCTTCACAGGCATCCCACAAATCGTCGCGCCATGCGCTGCAACATCCACCAACAACCGATCAATCATCGCCTGATCCACAAAAGGCCGCGCTCCGTCATGCACCAACACAACGTCCGCCATTTGACCACATTCCGCAAGCCCCTTGGCTACACTATACTGTCGCTCCGAGCCTCCCATCACAATCAAAATCTCCTTCGCCACATGAAGCGTGTCAATCATCGCCTGCACATATTCCAGCTCATCTTCCTTGACCACAACTACAATCCGACAACAAGCATCATCCTCTAAAAACGTCCGAATCGTATGCAAAAACAAAACATGCCCCGAGAGTTCCAGCCACATTTTATTCCGTCCCAATTCCATCCGTTTTCCCTGACCCGCAGCCAAAAGAATCAATTCATATTTCATCAATCATTACTCCTATAAGTCCAAATTAAGCCGGTTTTGCAAAAATCATCCGACCAGCAGAAGTCTGCAACACACTCGTTACCTCCACCTGAATCGTATCATTAATAAACTTGCGACCATCCTCAACAACAATCATCGTTCCATCGTCCAAATAAGCCACACCTTGATTGTGCTCCTTACCATCCTTCACAACGAGAACCGTCATCTTCTCACCCGGCAAAACAACAGGTTTCACCGCATTCGCCAAGTCATTAATATTTAAAACCGCGACATTCTGAAACTCACAAACTTTGTTCAAGTTATAATCATTCGTCACGACTTTCCCTTGCATCACTTTTGCCAGTTTCACAAGCTTGCTATCCACTTCCGAAATCTCTTCAAAATCGCCCTCATACATCTCGACCTTAATCGATTCCTCTTTTTGCAGTCGGTTCAAAATATCCAAACCACGACGACCACGCGTCCGCTTCAATGTATCCGACGAATCCGCGATATGCTGCAACTCCGCCAAAACAAACAACGGAATCACGATTGTCCCATCAAGGAACCCAGTCGCCAAAATATCCGCAATCCGACCGTCAATAATAACACTCGTATCCAGAATCTTATATTCCCGCGCTGCCGTAGCCTCCTCTTTCACTTCCTCAGGAGTCTTCTTCTTCACACCACGATTTGCAAAAAAGTTTCCCCATTCAGCACGCCTACTAATCCCAACCCGGAAGCCCAAATAACCAAGCACCAACGTTAAAATTATCGGCACAACCGAATTCAAAATCGGAATTTTTGTTTGCGTCAATGCGTTTCCCGCAAAAAAAGCAAGCACTAAACCAATCATAAGCCCCAGACCGCCATAAATAATCACTGTGTTAGAAGTACTCGTAAGCCCGTTTTCCAACCAGTTCAGAGCAGCAACAACATACTTCACCGCCCAAAAAGTAATAAGATAAAATATAAGTGCACCAACCAAAGCGTCTGTATAAGGATTATTAATGACAAAAATATCAGCTATGCCAACAGCCTCCCAAAGTTCAGGTAGACTAATCACACCGATCGTACCGCCAATAATCATAAAACAAATTCTAATTACCCATTTCAGCATTATTTCTCCTCCTTTCCCATTCTTTTATTAGGTTCATACCACTTCATTCTACACTATTAAAAGCCCATACCGCAATTAAAACGGGACTGTTTCAAACAAATAACAGTCCCACATCAAAATTATTTCGGCAACGCCTTACTCAGCGCATCACCTAGCGTCGTCACCCCAATAATACTAACATCTTTCGGAATCTTCCACTCCCCTTGATTGTTCGCCGGAATAAAGATACGCTTAAAGCCCAACTTGGCAGCCTCTTGCACACGTTGCTCGATTCGCGAAACCCGTCTAATTTCACCAGTCAAACCAATCTCACCGATAAAACAATCCGTACTTTTCGTAGGTTTATCATTATAACTCGACGCAATACTCACCGCGACCGCCAAATCAATCGCCGGCTCATCCAGTTTTACACCACCAGCCGCCTTCAAATAAGCATCCTGATTCTGCAACAGCAAACCGACCCGCTTCTCAAGCACCGCCATAATCAGCGACACCTTGTTGTGATCCATCCCCGTCGCCATCCGTTTCGCATTCCCGAACATCGTCGGCGAAATTAACGCCTGAATCTCCACCAAAATTGGCCGCGTGCCCTCCATTGAAACAACCACCGTCGAACCCGAAGCCCCGTCCAACCGTTCCTCCAAGAAAACCTCCGATGGATTCGCGACTTCTACCAAGCCAATATCGCGCATTTCAAAAATCCCAATTTCATTCGTCGATCCAAACCGGTTCTTCACCGCCCGCAAAATTCGGTACGCATGATGGCGCTCGCCTTCAAAATAAAGCACCGTGTCCACCATATGCTCGAGCATCCGAGGCCCAGCAATCGCGCCTTCCTTCGTCACATGTCCTACGATAAATACCGCAATATTGCCGCCCTTCGCGATTCGCATCAACTCCGCCGTACACTCCCGAACCTGCGACACACTTCCAGCCGCACTCGTCACATCCGGATGATACACCGTCTGAATCGAATCGATAATCACAAAATCCGGCTTCACATGCTGAATCGTCTGCTGAATCGCCTCCAAATTCGTCTCCGCATACACATACAAATTATCTCCCGTTACAAGCAACCGCTCCGCCCGCAACTTCGTCTGTTTCACCGATTCCTCACCAGAAATATAAAGCACCCGTTTTCCCGTCATCGTCAATTGCGCCGACACCTGCAACAACAACGTCGATTTCCCGATTCCCGGATCCCCACCAACAAGCACCATCGAGCCTTGCACAACCCCGCCACCCAGTACCCGATTTAACTCCGGCATCTGCGTCAAAAACCGCGGTTCATTATCACTCGTAATTTTCGTAATAGGCACAGCCGCAGCAGCCTCATCCGTATGCGTAAACGATGAGCGCCCCTTTTTCGTCGGCTCCAGCATCTCCACCATCTGATTCCAAGCCCCACAATTCGGACATTTCCCCATCCATTTCGGCGACTCATATCCACATTCCTGACACATAAATTTCACACTACGCTTCGCTTTTGCCATTTTTAAAAATCACCTTCCAAATTTCATATCTGTCCCTATTCTACCACACTTCCCCCCACAAAAATCACCCAACATCAAAATTCCATTTCCAAGCCTGATTCCCCCGTTTTCACGCAAAAAAAGAAGGCAATCACGCCCTCTCCTTTTCATAAAATTTCTATATAGCCTTCCATTCCATGCACACGAATCCGTTGCCCGTCCTGAATCAACTTCGTAGCCCCTTCAACACCAACAACCGCCGGCAACCCATACTCACGCGCAATTACCGCACCATGCGTCATGACACCACCAACTTCCGTAACAAGTCCTTTAATCGACACAAAAAGCGGCGTCCAACTAGGATCCGTGAAAGCCGTGACTAAAATATCGCCCGCTTCCAAATCCGCATCCTCCATCTTCAAAATAACCCGCGCACGTCCCTCAACAGTGCCCGCCGAAACCGGCAAGCCAACAATCGCATCATCCGGCATATTTTCACGCGCATAGCTACCCGAAATAATCTCCCCATCCGACGTAATAATACGAGGCGGCGTCAATTTTTCATACAACTTATGCGCATCCTTACGCTCCTCCATCACCCGATAATCCACTTCACCCGTCGCAACCACCTCACGAAACTCCTCAAAATGAAGATAGTGCGCATCTTCCTTTTCATGAAGAACGCCCAACTCTACCAATTTCTCAGCCTCTCGCATCAACGCCTGCTTATAAATAAAATATCGGTTAATCATCGCATATTTCGGATACTCCCGATAGCCAATGTAATTCCGAATCAGACCAATCACACGCTCCGCCTCATCCGCCTTCCACTCACCATCCGGCAACGACCGCAACTGCTCTAAAACATCACGCTCTTTCCACAAAGCCTCGCGTCGCCCTCGCTCAAATTTATCCGCACTCGCACCAGCCTCGAAATTCTTAATATTACTCAAAATCATCGGAATCAGAGTCGTCGGTTTCTCAGCCCAACGCGCTTTTGTCACATCAATCTCACCCGCACAACGCATCCCATATTTACGAAGATAATCCTGAATCGCATTCGCCACTTCCTGACCACCATCAAAACGACCCAGCTCAGACAAAAAGTCCTCCTCCGTCACATCCCGCAAATAAGCAATAATCTCCGGATACGGCCGAATCCTATCCGCCACATCCAACAACGCCAATCCCATTTCCGACGTAATATTGTTTGGTACCGACTGAGAAATCGTATCCGCAACATTCTTCTCACCCAGCCACGCCTCTATTTTTTCATTCAACCAAGCCGAAGCATCCATCGCCGTCATGAAAACCGCACTACTCCGAGGATCCATCAAATACTGTTTCAACACTTGAAAATCCGCCATGATAAAATCAAAAACATCCGTCCCAGATTTTCTGTCCATTTCACGTGCCGACTCCGCAATCGAAGCCTGACTATCACGTATCAACGCCACAGGAATCTCCTGATCATTTTCAATCCGCGCCTCAAAAAAATCAGAAGCCTTAACGTCCGCACTCGGCACAGGCTCATCCCCCGGCACAGCTTTAATAAAATCACGCGCTATAATCGTCTCAAACGCATCTTTCATCAACGGATCCGACTGTCCCAAATTATTCACTAAATTATTACGTCCCGCCGAAGTCGCCAGCATCCCCGCAATATCAACAAATAACCGCCCACCAGCGACACGCATCGGCGCCGCCGTCGTCATCAAATAAAAATCAGATCCCAGCGGCTTCATCGCATCCGTCATCATTTGCTGATGCCCAACAGACACGTACACATGATTCCCCAGGTCCTCAGCCTCCGGAATCGGATAAAGCGTCGTAATCGCGCGACTTTGCACGATATAAAAAACATCGCCGACCAAACACCACTCTATATCCTGCGGCCGTCCAAAATAGCCCTCAATCAACCGCCCAATCCGAGCCAATTCCAAAATCTGCGCCTCCGTCAACGTTTGCATCCGCTGCTGCGTCACATCAAGTTCCCGCGTCATTGTCCCGCCAGCCGCGAGCCCATCAATAGCTAGCTTCTTAGTCGCAATCACTTTTCCAGCAACTTCACCGTCTCGCACCTTGTAAGAATCCGCCGATACCAAGCCCGAAACAAGCGCCTCCCCCAATCCAAAACTCGCATCAATAGAAACCACTTTGCGATCAGCCGTAATCGGATCAGCCGTAAATAAAATCCCCGAAGCCTCAGGAATTACCATCCGTTGCACAACTACCGACAAATAAACATGGCGCTGATCAAACCCATTTCGCATCCGATAAATAACCGCCCGATCCGTAAACAAAGAAGCCCAACACTTACTAATATGCTCCAGAATCGCGTCCACACCAATCACGTTCAAATAAGTATCCTGCTGCCCCGCAAAAGAAGCAAAAGGCAAATCCTCCGCCGTCGCACTAGAACGAACCGCATAAGCATGTTCCGCGCCAAGCTCAGAGATGTAATCCATCACCGCTTGCGCAATATCCTCAGGAATCTCTAACCCGGCAATAAGCTCCCGAATCTCCCCGCTGATTTCTCCAATTTGCTCTTGATCACCCACACGAAGCAAATCCAAACGCCCCACTAAATCATGATATAGCTCATTGTTCCCAATAACATTCTGATATCCCACCGTCGTCACACAAAAACCTTCCGGCACTTGAATCCCATCCATTTTTGCTAACTTACTCAGATTCAACCCTTTTCCACCAACTAAAAGAAGCTGCGACTCCTCTATCTCCTGAAAACCGAGAACCAAATCATCCATCATACATCTCTCCTCGCCATTACTATACGCTTCATTCTAGCAGTAATTTTTAGGAATAAACAGTCTATATTATTACTTTTTTTCATGCTATAATTAAATTAAGGAGAGGTCACAAAAACGCTTATTTTCCCGATTTAGGATCTGGAATCAAACCAACTAAAGGATGCGGTACATACAATTCTTCTAAATAATGCATCTCAGGCATCGTAAGCTCAATATCAAGCGCCGCAACAGCACTCTCCAGATGACTCTCTTTCTGTGCACCAACAATCGGTGCAACAACTTGATCCTTATTCAGCAACCAAGCAAGCGCAATCTTATCCCGCGTCACACCACGATTCACTGCAACTTCCGCCAATCGCTCCACAATCCCACGATCCGCCTCCATCATCCCATCATATTTCGAATGCTGTACCTGATCCGTCTCAGAACGCAAACTCGTTTCCGACCAATCACGCGTCAAACGACCAGAAGCTAGCGGACTATACGGCGTCAACGCAATTTTTTCATCCCGACAAAACGGCACCATCTCACGCTCCTCCTCCCGATAAATCAGATTATAATGGTTCTGCATTGAAACGAATTTCGTCCAACCATTTCGCTCCGCCACACGTTGCGCTTTCTGGAACTGCCACGCATACATTGCACTCGCCCCAATATATCGAACCTTCCCTGACTTCACAACATCATGCAGCGCCTCCATTGTCTCCTCAATCGGCGTCTCATAATCCCAACGATGAATAATATACAAATCCACATAATCCGTTCCCAACCGCTCCAAACTATGATCAATCTCACTCAAAATCGCCTTGCGCGAAAGCCCGCCACCATTCGGCTGACCAGGACGCATAATCTGATGCACTTTCGTTGCCAACACAATATCATCCCGATTCGCATAACCCTTCAAAGCCTTACCAAGAATTTTCTCACTCTCACCCATCGAATAAATATTCGCCGTATCAAAAAAATTAATCCCCAAATCAAGCGCTTTTCTTAATCACCGGCAGGCTATGCTCCTCATCCAAAACCCACTTATGCGTCCATTTCTCTACATCACCAAATCCCATCGCACCCAAACAAATCCGCGAAACATCCATACCCGTATTTCCAAATTTCATATATTCCATACCCTCGTCCTCCTTCAAATTCATACACCCTTAGTATAAACCTTAAAGTCCACTCCAAGACAAGTAATTCGATTAAATAAAAAAAGCGATGAAAATCCAGTTTCAGATTCTCATCACTTTTCAAAACTTCAATTACTCCGATTTAGCAGGTTTTGCCGTCTTCACTTTAGGTTTCGCCTTCGCTTTTGCCTTCGTAGCGGTTGTTGTCGTTTTCTTCTTAGGAGTAGCAACTTTCTTCTTCTCCTTCACCTGGACCGTTAATTCACCAGCTTTAGTCCCAATAACGACCGTATCGCCAACTTTAACCGTTCCACGCAACAACTCTTCCGACAAACGATCCTCGACATTTTTCTGGATTGCCCGTTTCAGCGGACGCGCACCATACTCTGGATCATAGCCGTCCTTCGCAATCTTAGCCTTCGCACTCTCCGTCAAAGTAACATGGATATTACGTTCGCCAAGACGCTTCGTCAACTGTTCCGTAAGCAATGTCACGATTTCCTTCAATTCCTTCTCATTTAGCGAATGGAAGACAATCGATTCATCAATCCGGTTAATAAACTCCGGACGAAATGCCTTTTTCAACTCTTGAAGCATCCGATGTTGCATCGCCTTATGATCCTTCGTCATATCAGAAACATTAAAACCGACCGATTTATCATCCTTTATCTCTTGCGCACCAATATTCGACGTCATAATAATCACCGTATTTCGGAAATCAACAACCCGACCTTTAGAATCCGTCAAACGCCCATCATCAAGCACTTGAAGCAACATATTAAACACATCAGGATGCGCTTTTTCAATCTCATCTAAAAGTAGAACCGAATAAGGTTTTTGGCGAATTTTCTCCGTCAACTGGCCGCCCTCTTCATAACCAACATAGCCTGGAGGAGCCCCAACAAGACGCGCCGTCGAGAATTTCTCCATATACTCAGACATGTCAATCCGAATCATCGCTTCCTCATCACCAAACATCGATTCAGCAACCGCACGCGCCAATTCCGTTTTACCGACACCTGTAGGTCCCAAGAAGATAAACGACCCAATCGGACGCTTCGGATCCTTAAGACCCGCACGCGCACGTCTCACAGCCAGAGAAACCGCCTTAACAGCCTCCTCTTGACCAATCACACGCTTATGAAGCAACGACTCCATATTCAGCAATTTATCCGTCTCCGTCTCGCCTAGCTTCGTAACAGGAATACCCGTCCAACTTGCCACAACCTCGGCGACAATATCCTCTGTTACCTCGCTATTATCCTGACCTTGTTTCTCGTGCCAGTCTTTCTTCTTCTCCGTAAGCTCACGTCTTAACCGCTGTTCCTTGTCACGCAATGACGCCGCCTTCTCAAACTCTTGACCTTGAACAGCAGCATCCTTCTCTTTTTTCAGTTCCGCCAAATTAACTTCCATTTCCTTCACATTCGCAGGCGTCGTATAAGCCTTCAAACGCACCTTCGAACCCGCCTCATCAATCACGTCAATTGCTTTATCCGGCAAGAAACGATCCGATATATAACGATCCGATAATCTAACAGCAGCCTCAACAGCAGCGTCCGTAATCGCAACCCGGTGATGCGCCTCATAACGATCCCGAAGTCCACGCAAAATTTGAATCGACTCATCTACAGTTGGCTCCTCCACACGAATCGGTTGAAAGCGTCTTTCAAGCGCAGCATCCTTTTCAATATACTTCCGATACTCATCAAGCGTTGTCGCACCAATACACTGCAACTCACCACGAGCAAGCGAAGGTTTCAAAATATTCGACGCATCAATCGCACCTTCCGCGCCGCCAGCACCGATCAACGTATGCAATTCATCAATAAACAAAATAACATTCCCAGCTTGGCGAATCTCATCCATCACCTTTTTCAAGCGATCCTCAAATTCACCACGATATTTCGTTCCAGCAACCACAGTTCCCATATCAAGCGTCATCACACGTTTTCCACGCAACGTTTCCGGCACCTCATTATGCACAATTTGTTGCGCCAAACCTTCCGCAATCGCCGTTTTACCAACACCAGGTTCTCCAATCAAAACCGGATTATTCTTCGTCCGGCGACTAAGCACCTCAATCACACGTTGAATTTCCTTCGAACGTCCAATCACAGGGTCCAAATTCTCTTCCCTCGCAATCACCGTCAAGTCCCGCGCCAAGCTATCCAAAGTCGGCGTCGCTTGCGTATTCGTCGAACGACCAGAAGCCGCCCCGTCCCCGCCACCAAGCAATTGTAATACCTGCTGACGCGCCTTATTCAAGCTCACACCAAGATTTCCAAGCACACGAGCCGCGATACCCTCACCCTCACGAATCAGGCCAAGCAAGATATGCTCCGTCCCAACATACGTATGACCAAGTTTACGCGCCTCATCCATTGATAGCTCAATCACTTTTTTTCGCACGCGGCGTATATTGAATCGTTTGAACAGCCGTTTCACCCTCACCGATCAAACTCTCTACTTCCTTTTGTACCTTGTCCGAACTAATTCCAAGCTCATATAACGCCTTCGCAGCGATACCCTCACCCTCACGAACTAATCCCAACAAAATATGTTCCGTTCCTAAATTGCTATGTTTCAATCTCATAGCCTCTTCCTGTGACAAAGCCAATACCTTCTGCGCTCTTTGTGTAAATCTCCCAAACATCATGGTAGTTTCCTCCTCTAATTTTCCAAGCCTAGTATGTATCCAAAATCTCTCGGATAGCCGCAGCCCGAATCACTTTTTCTTCCAATTCATTCATATCCCGCTGCGCAAACTTTCGTAAAAAAGCTGGTTGCGAAAATAATATCAGTTCATTGACCTTTTGACTAGGTATATGCTCAATATATCCCATCTGCACACCCAATCGCAAATCAGAAATAGCGTCCGCAGCCTCTTTCTGTGCCAATATCCGACTATGTTTCAACATCCCATACGCTCTGAAAATCCTGTCCTCCATCACAATATGGAATTTTTGTTTCAATTTGGTTCGGCAAACCCGTTCCTGCATAATAACCTGTTCCATCACATCCGACAAATCCTGCACAATCTCCAATTCCGTCTTCCCTAATGTCACTTGGTTTGAGATTTGAAAAATATTACTAGCAGGTCGACTTCCCTCCCCATACATTCCTCTTACCACAAAACCGTACCTTCTAATCGCTTCTATCGTTTTTTGTAACTGTTTTGTCGCAACCAATCCCGGCAAATGCACCATAACAGAAGCACGCAAGCCCGTCCCAACATTCGTCACACACGTCGTCAAATACCCCAACCGCTTATCAAACGCATAAGGCATCTTCCCCTCAAACGCATCATCCAACTTAAAAGCCTCTTCCAGTACCTGCTCCAACTGAAGACCCGGCGCCATACACTGAATCCGAATATGATCCTCCTCATTAAACATCACACTCGCCTTTTCATCCTCACTGATCATCACCGCACCAAACTCATGCCTACGCATCGTCTCAGGACTAATCAAGTGCCGCTCCACCAACATGCCCCGCTGCAACAACGACAAATCCCCCATCTCCAAAAGCGGAAACGCCTCATTACCAAACACCTCACGAACCCGCTCCAAAAGCTCCAAACCAGCCCCCGAAAAGTTCCAGTCCTTAAAGTTCCGAGCCAATCTCACCCGCGAACTAATCACAACATCACTCTCTGGTCCATCCGACTTCAACCAAGAACTAAGCACTGGTTCAAATAAATGCTCATTTCCCATCTAAACCAGCTCCATCCTCTTTCAAAGCCCTAATCTGATCCCGAACCACCGCAGCCTCCTCAAAAGCCTCCTCAGCTACCAAAACACCAATACGCTCCTGCAAAATCCGCAACTGCTCCTCCACCGCCAGAACTTCCTTCTCAGCAAGCGGTACCTTTCCAACATGCCCCTTATTCCCATTCTGAGCCCGCTCCACCATTTGCATCACATTCTCCGCAAACCTGTCATAACAATGCTCACAACCCAATTTAGAAGAATCAATCACTGCCTGTAAAGACATCCCACAATACTCACATTCCAGCATCTCCACATCTTTTTCCGGCGCTTTCTGCAACAAGCTCAAGAAGTCCACACTATTCTCAGCAACCTGCTCCTCCATATAAGCCATACTCTGCGCCTCCGCACACCCCTTACACAAAAATACCGAGAAAGTCTGGCCATTAAATTCATGCCTAATTTCAATATTAGCCTCATTTTCCCCACAACTCTGACAAATCATAAAACGCCTCCTACTACTCGTATTTCAATGCCTCAAGCATCGCCTCAAGCATCCGACTTCGAATAATATCACGCTCAGGAAGCGGTAAAGTAATAACATTCCGATCCATCGCAGCCAACATCAAACGCGCCTCTCTCTTTGAAACAACCTCTTCCTCAAGCAATCTAAGCAAAACATCCTCCGCAAAGTTCTGCGACACCTTCTTGTCATGCACCATCGCAATAATGGCATCCAACAACTGCAATTTATCATTCATCTTAACCTTAATAATCCTAATATAGCCTCCACCGCCACGCTTACTCTCAACCAAGTATCCACGCTCCATCGTAAAGCGCGTATTAATCACATAATTAATCTGAGAAGGTACACACTGAAACTGATTTGCCATCTCGCTCCGCTTAATCTCAACAGCCTCGCTAGCCTCCAGAACTTGCTTCAAATAAGCCTCAATAATATCCGATATATTCTTAATAAGGATGCACTCCTTCCACACACTGACTTTGACTATTTTTGACTTTAATTATACTAAAAAAAAGAGCATAATTGCAAAGAATTAGCTCTCAAAAAAAAGAAAACACCAAACCTTATATCGTTTAGTGTTTCCAAAATATATACATTGCCCGGCGACGACCTACTCTCACAGGGGGAAGCCCCTACTACCATCGGCGCTGAAAAGCTTAACTTCCGTGTTCGGGATGGGAACGGGTGTGACCTCTTCGCCGTAACCCACCAGACAATGTTTTTCATCGAAAGAACGCTGTT
>NZ_AODE01000050.1 GCF_000525855.1 Listeria cornellensis FSL F6-0969 | reverse complement strand
TCTTAGTGTAGCGGAAATCATGCTCTGCGTTCGTTTGGCGGTTGCTTCACGGTCGGGCTAGCTTCAAGAGCCAGCCTCTCGGAAATTTCGTGGCCTCCGCAAAAATCAAAAGAGGATTTTCACTGCGCCCCCTAACAATTTCTGTCGAGGCTAACGGGCTCTTTCAGCTTTTCAGTGCTTGACATCCCCCATTTTTCCACGTATTCTTATATAGTATAAGCGGGTTTTTGCTAGGGAAGGAACGATGCGGATATGTTTGAGAAAACGACGCGAATGAATTTTTTTGATTGATATCTATGATTCGCTTTTAACAGAGAAGCAGCGGTCCTATGTTTCGCTTTATTATTTGGAAGATTTGTCGCTTGGTGAGATTGCTGAGGAGTATGAAGTGAGTCGGCAGGCGGTTTATGATAATATTAAGCGGACCGAGGCGGTGCTCGAGAACTATGAAGAAAAGCTCGGCGTTTTAAAGAAATATCAGGAACGTGAGCAATTAATTGAACATCTGGAACGACGATTACAGGAAGAACAAGTGTTAGACAATGAAGTGGCTGGTCTGCTTCAACAACTTAAAAATATGGATTAGGAGGCGGCGCACATGGCATTTGAAGGATTAGCCGGCCGATTACAAGAAACGATGAACAAAATCCGCGGAAAAGGGAAAGTGAATGAGGCGGACGTAAAAGAAATGATGCGTGAAGTTCGACTTGCTCTACTGGAAGCGGATGTTAACTTTAAAGTCGTAAAACAATTTATTAAAACGGTAAGCGAGCGTGCTGTCGGCAGTGAGGTCATGAAGAGCCTAACGCCAGGTCAGCAAGTCATCAAAATTGTGCAAGAAGAACTAACAGCATTGATGGGCGGCGAGGAAAGTAAAATCGCAGTTGCCGATAAACCACCGACTGTTGTGATGATGGTTGGACTTCAAGGGGCTGGTAAAACAACAACTACCGGAAAGCTTGCTAACTTACTACGCAAAAAATATAATCGGAAACCACTTCTTGTTGCGGCTGATATTTATCGTCCAGCAGCGATTAAACAATTGGAAACGCTGGGAAATCAGTTGGATATGCCGGTCTTTTCTTTAGGAGATCAAGTTAGCCCTGTTGAGATTGCAAAACAAGCGATTGCAAAGGCGAAAGAGGATCATCTGGATTATGTTTTAATTGATACGGCCGGTCGTCTGCATATTGATACGGAATTAATGGATGAGTTAGTAGCGGTGAAAGAAATCGCCAATCCATCTGAAATTTTACTCGTTGTCGATTCGATGACGGGGCAAGACGCGGTAAATGTAGCGGAAAGCTTTAATGCACAATTAGATATCACCGGTGTTGTATTAACGAAACTCGATGGGGATACACGTGGTGGTGCGGCGCTTTCTATTCGTTCCGTGACGGAAAAACCGATCAAATTTGTTGGTATGGGCGAGAAGATGGAAGCACTCGAAAGTTTCCACCCAGACCGGATGGCGTCTCGTATTCTTGGGATGGGCGATGTGCTTTCCCTCATTGAGAAGGCGCAGGTTTCTGTCGATGAGAACAAGGCGCGAGAGCTTGAGCAGAAAGTAAAAGATATGTCGATGACGCTGGATGATTTCTTGGAGCAACTGCAACAAGTACGCCAAATGGGGCCGCTTGATGAGCTTCTAAAAATGATGCCGGGTGCGAATAAAATGAAAGGCCTCGATAATATGAACGTCGATGAAAAGCAATTGACGCATATTGAGGCAATCATTAAATCGATGACAAAAGCGGAGAAAGACCATCCAGATATCATTAATGCGAATCGTCGCAAGCGTATTGCACGTGGTTCTGGACGACCGATTCAAGAGGTCAATCGACTTTTGAAACAGTTTAATGAGATGAAAAAAATGATGAAACAGATGTCTGGTATGGGCGGAAGTGGAAAAGGCAAGAAAAAAACGTGGCGGATTAGGTAATTTTAAAATGCCGTTTTAATATGGGAAATCGAAAAGTGTAAGAATCTGTTCTATGATTCTTACACTTTTTTTTGATGAAATGAATCATGTAAAATGAGCAGGTAGGAAAATATAGAAAATGAAACTAGTTATTTAGAATGATTTTTTTAAAATAAGATTAATAAGGTAAAATTTTAATATAATCGCATTAATTAAAGGGTTCTTGCTTAATATAATAAACATAATTATTTTACATAAAAAGGTAAATGATGCAGATAGGTATTTAAAACCAAATAGAAGTAATATTTCACGTATTAAATTTAAATATAACTTCTTTAGTTATTTTTGTATATTTTTTATCATATAAGGGTAAAGTAATTTTTGTATGACTACAGACAATATTAGGGGGTGACAGTTGATCGTTGATAAGAGTAAATTTCTTGATTGTCAGTTGATAGATACTTGTTGATTTTTATTAAACCTTATGGGGATAAGGTTCGAGGGGGAAAAAAAAATGAAAAAACAGCAGGTAGATTATAAGCGCAGATTGAATGTGAAAAATAAGCAAAAAGCAAAAGTACTAGCAACGTTGTTTACAGCAGCAACGATTGTGGCGTCTCCAATAACGATTAATTATGATGGATTTGACCGTAGTTTTTCGCTAAGTGGTACACAAGCTGAGGCGGCGAGCATTAGCTTGTTGGGGAATACGACTTTGCAGCCTACTTATGCTAATGGGAAGTTAATTATCCAACTTCAAGGAACGCAAATTGCGAATATTGGGTTACTTCAAAATTATCATCCTTATTTTAAGTTGCCCGATGAACTAAAGACACTCCTATCTAATCCGGCTATCAAAGCCAATTCAAGCATTGCTTATGATATTCCTTATTTAGGTGCTTTTGGTTTGCAATTATCAAATGATGGGACTGTTACTGGGAACGCTTTACTAGTAGATGCTGCCAACGGGACGATTGGTGCGAATATTCCGAATGGTCTGGGATTATCGCTAGCTGGACTGACTACTTTTACGTTGACGATTGATTTAGCTGCATTGGGAGTAGTGGCTTTACCTGCTGGAATTGGTGATGATCGGTTAGATTTTACTGGTCGTGTAGGCGATGACTTTTTATTGGATGTGGATTTGTTGAATTCTGACTCGGCTAAGGGTTTTATTGAGGCGCCGGAGGCTGACGCTGACGCCGATGCTGATGCGGATGCAGACGCTGATGCAGACGCTGATGCAGACGCTGATGCAGACGCTGATGCCGATGCGGACGCTGATGCCGATGCTGATGCTGATGCCGATGCGGATGCAGACGCTGATGCTGATGCCGATGCTGACGCAGATGCCGATGCGGATGCCGATGCGGATGCTGACGCCGACGCTGACGCCGATGCTGATGCAGACGCCGATGCAGACGCTGATGCAGACGCGGATGCAGACGCTGATGCAGACGCCGATGCAGATGCAGACGCCGATGCTGACGCCGATGCTGACGCTGATGCCGATGCTGATGCTGATGCGGATGCCGATGCGGATGC
>NZ_AODE01000049.1 GCF_000525855.1 Listeria cornellensis FSL F6-0969 | reverse complement strand
TTGAATGGTATATTTCGTCCTTGGAGGCTATTTTTTTTACTGCGGTATTGTTTTTTCTTCGACGGAAAAACGTGTGCGTTTTGACATACAAAAAAACTTCCCTTATAAAGTAGATTTGGAATTTTTTGTTTTTTCCATTGTCTACTCTATAGGGAGCATATCACAGTACTTGTTTGCGGGTTCTTTATGCTGAATTTTCGTTTAAGTCAGCGCTATTATCCTAGCTATATCTGTTTATATTTTTATGAAAACAACCCGTGATTATAATCCGCCACTTTACCATTGAAATTAATGATTTCGCTGGTATGATTTTTCCCGTCAAAGATAATATCGGCAATTAGTTTTCCAGCTTCAGGGGCAGTCTTCATGAAATCGCCTGTCATGTTTCCATTCAAATCTGTTGTTGTACCACCTGGCATAATCGCAAAAATCTCAAGCGTCTTTTCTGCCTGTGAAAAATTCTGTGCCAAACTTTGTGTCATTGCATTCAGTGACGCTTTACTCATTTTATAGGCAAATGGGTTGAAAAAGTCTGACATGCCAATTGGTATCGAGATGTTTAAGATGCGCCCTTTATTTGATTCCAAGGTAGGTAACAATTGTTGCGTAAGATCGAATGTCCCGAAAACATTGGTCTCCATGACTTCTCTTAATTCGTCTAAAGTGAACTCGTAACCAGGTTTTCTCATATCACCTGGAATCGCCGCGTTATTAATCAGCATAGTGAGGTCTGGATGCTGTGATTTAATGGTATTTACTGCGGTCCAAATTGTTTCAGAATTTTGCAGGTCGATGTTGACGTAAATTGCATCGATGCCCTCTAATTTAAGTTCGTTTGTAGCTATGATTCCACGACTTTCATCGCGTGCTCCAACTAAAACAGTCCATCCGTTCTTTCCCATTTGACGCGCGATTTCTTTTCCAATTCCTTTGTTTGCTCCGGTTATAAAAAACTTTTTTTTGTCATCATTATTCTCCTCCTATACTTTATGTCGCTTTCACTATAAACCTGAATTTAACTATGAGCAAGTTTTAGCAAAATTAAAAATCCCGAGCTAGCACATTGATAGGCTAGTTCGGGAGTTCCTTATAAAATAGACGAGCTTACATCATGCCACCCATACCGCCCATTCCCATATCAGGAACGCCGCCGCCAGCGTTTTCGTCTGGACGGTCTGCAACGACTGCTTCTGTTGTAAGAAGAAGTGCTGCGACAGATGATGCGTTTTGTAGTGCAGAACGGGTTACTTTTGTTGGATCGACAATGCCTGCTTCGATCATGTTTACCCATTCGCCGTTTGCTGCGTTAAAGCCTACGCCGATTTTTTCGTTTTTCAAGCGTTCGACGATAACGGAGCCTTCCAAACCTGCGTTATGCGCGATTTGGCGAACTGGCTCTTCAAGTGAGCGAAGAACGATTTTCACGCCTGTTGCTTCGTCTCCTGTTGCTTCGATTGCTGCCACTTTGTTGTAGACGTTCACAAGGGCTGTACCACCACCGGATACGATTCCTTCTTCAACCGCTGCACGAGTAGAGTTCAGCGCGTCTTCAATGCGTAGTTTACGTTCTTGTAATTCCGTTTCTGTTGCTGCACCGACTTTAACGACCGCAACACCACCTGCTAATTTTGCAAGGCGTTCTTGTAATTTCTCTTTGTCAAACTCGGATGTTGTTTCTTCCATTTGTGCACGTAATTGGTTCACACGAGTCGAGATTTGTGGGCTGTTTCCAGCGCCTTCTACGATAGTCGTTGCTTCTTTTGTGACCATTACTTTAGCTGCGTTTCCAAGTTGTTCCATTGTTGTTGTTTTTAGCTCTAGACCTAGTTCTTCTGTGATCACTTGGCCGCCAGTTAGGATGCTGATGTCTTCTAGCATCGCTTTACGACGATCACCGAATCCTGGCGCTTTGACTGCGACAACATTGAACGTACCGCGTAATTTATTTAAAACGAGCGTTTGTTGCGCTTCGCCTTCTACGTCTTCTGCGATAATAAGAAGTGGACGATTTTGTTGAACCACTTGCTCTAAAATTGGCAGGATTTCTTGTGTATTGTTGATTTTTTTTGTCTGTGATTAAGATATATGGATTTTCCAAAACGGCTTCCATTTTATCTGGATCTGTAACCATGTAAGGGCTTGAATAGCCACGATCAAATTGCATACCTTCTACTACGTCAAGTTCTGTCGCGAAACCTTTTGACTCTTCAATCGTGATAACGCCGTCGTTTCCAACACGTTCCATTGCTTCTGCGATTAGTTTACCGACTTCTTCGTCACCTGATGAGATGGCAGCAACTTGGGCGATAGATTCTTTACCTTCGATTGGTTTAGAAATCGCTTTTAGTTCTGTGATTGCTGTGGCTACGGCGCGCTCGATTCCACGACGAATTCCAACTGGGTTAGCGCCAGCTGTGACGTTTTTTAAGCCTTCTTGGATCATTGCTTGCGCTAAAACAGTTGCTGTTGTTGTTCCGTCACCGGCAACGTCATTTGTTTTGCTCGCAACTTCGGATACTAATTTTGCACCCATATTTTCAAAACGATCTTCGAGTTCGATTTCTTTTGCGATGGTTACGCCATCATTCGTGATAAGCGGCGAACCAAATTTCTTTTCGAGCACAACATTACGTCCTTTTGGTCCTAACGTTACTTTTACAGCGTTTGCTAATTGATCGACACCACGAAGCATTGCGCGACGTGCGTCTTCACTAAATTTAATATCTTTTGCCATTTTTGTATTTCCTCCTATATTTGTTGTATTTATTAGGGATGTCATGCTAGGCATCCTTGTTCTCAGTCTAGCTTCAAGAGCCAGTCTCTCGGAAATTTCGTGGCCTCCGTAAAAATCAAAGGAGGATTTTCACTGCGCCCTCCTATGTTGTGGCACTTATGAGGCATCACTTGCCGATTTAGAGCCCCAATACGAGTGCGAACAGAGTGAGCATTCGTTCCTTGCGTTCTGTCGAGGCTAAACGGGCTCTTTCTGCTTCCTTATTTCACTACTGCGAGTATGTCCGATTCGCGCACAATCAAGTAATCTTTCCCGTCATACGTGACTTCTGTGCCTGAGTATTTGGAGAAGATAATGTGATCTTGTTCTGCAACTTCTAATGCTACTGTGTCGCCGTTATCTAATACGCGGCCGCTTCCGACTGCTACGATTTTACCTTCTTGTGGCTTTTCTTGCGCCGAATCTGGTAGTACAATACCACTTGCCGTTTTCTCTTCTGCTTCCAAAACTTCGATAATAACGCGATCTCCTAATGGTTTTAACAATTAAAACAACCTCCTCAAGTCTATGTTTATGATTTTTAGCACTCTTAACATCAGAGTGCTAACCCACTTCTTATCTTATAAAAAAATGTGCGTAAAATGCAAGTATTTACACCTAAAAATAGAGATACATTTTACGCACATCGCATCCCCTTTGTTGCTTGTTACTCCAATAATTAGTACAATAGGGAAATGAGATAAATTGTAGATATTTGTACTCTCTATGTATTGAAAGGTCGTGTTATTTTGAATAGACGTTATTGGTATGTGCTACTTACATATTTCGCCGCTTATTTTTCATCCCTCATTGGCGCTCCGATTTTGATGGGGATTTTACGTGCGGTAACTGATTTATCAGATAAGCAGCTCATCACGTACGCCTCGGTTTATTGGAGTGTTTTCAGCAATTTAGTGGCTGTGATTATTATTTGGATGCTACTTCGCAAAACACCGCGAACGACTCTCATCGAAAAAGGGGAGCCTGCTTCTGTCGGTAAAAGTGCGGCTTACGCTGTGCTCGGTTTTGTCGCGCTACTTTTTGGTCAATCGATATCCGTTTTCATCATGGGTTTGTTCGGCATAAGTGGTCTCTCCCCAAATACCGAGATGCTTGGTGAGCTGGCTCGCGCGGTACCGTTGATGATTGTCTTCACTTCTATCTTAGCGCCAATTTTGGAAGAAATCGTTTTTCGAAAAATTATTTTCGGAGGCTTGGCTTCACGGATGAACATTCACGTTGCAGCTGTGATTAGCTCTGTGTTCTTTGGATTGATGCACATGGATTTGACGTTTCTACTCGTTTACGTCGTGATTGGGCTGATTCTGTGCTACATTTATACGAAAACGAAACGAATCGCGGTACCAATCGCCGCGCATATGCTGATGAATGTGCTCGCGATGGTTGGCCAATTTATATTAGGAGGCGGATCATGAAAAATCCTTTAGCTATGCAGGGGCTCATTTATTTAGTACTTGCTATTGTCTTTACTTATTTCGCGATTAGCCAAGTGAACGCGAGTGGCTGGACGATTATGACGTATCTGATGATTGCGATGGCTACAGTTAATTTCGTGACTGGGATTAAGTTTGTGGCGATTGGTTTGACGAAGAAAAAAGAGTAGTGTTTGTCGTTTAACATAATACAAAGAAAGCTCGAAAAAATCATTTAGGTGATAATTCTGAGCTTTCTTTGTATTTATTTTTGCATAATGTTATTCATCGATGAAGCGTTCTTAATAACAATATCAGATTTAAATACTTTATTGACTACATCTACTAAATCCAAGACCCCTTGCTCCTCTGGGTAATCAGACTCCAATTCCGTGTCTACATAAAAGAAATCAATCATATAATCAATACTCGGTTTAAAGCTAAGTATCGATTCAGCAAAAGAAAGTATGAAATCTCTTTCTTCCGCTGATAGCTCACGTCTCAAACCGCATTTCACTATAATATGGTTACTATTCGGAACAAAATCATCATCCATAATTTTTTCTCCAAAGCCTTTAGGAGCTTTAGAGAAAGTGTCTATTAATAAAAGATATGCGACATCCTCAAAGTCAATTGAAAACTTAAACAGTTCACTACTATCAGTTAACAATAATCTTTCAAAGTCCATAAAAAAAACTCCTCTAATAGCAAATTGATTAGAAATTCGCATTATTACCTTCATATTGAATTTCAGTAGCTCGTTTCTCTATGCGTGATGCGAAGCACTCGAATTCTTGCTTGATTTCAGCTTCGAAACAGGCTTTTTCAAAATAAGAAATTGTAAATAGTAGCGTATCTTTTTTCCACTCGTATTTCCATAATCCAATGGCGCGGTTTTCTGCTATGATAATCGCGGAGCAGTGGCCGTTGACTGTCCATGCTGATTTCCGCTGTGCTTCTGTCATGATCCATGTCGGGTCTTTATAGGCGATCACGGATTGGTCGAATTTTCCTGATAAAAATACTTTTTCGGATGCTGGTACGGTTTTTTCGCCTTTTAATGCGTTATAGGTTTGACCTTCGAGTGAAAATGTGTCGATTTCTGGTGCCAATCTTGCTATTGCAGGCTTTATTTCGCCGACGTTTAGACCGCTCCAATGCCTAAAATCATCCCAAGTCGCGGGGCCATAACCTGCTAAATAGCGACGTATCAGCGTCATCATCGCCTCGATATCTTGCTCGGAATCGCTCGTCCACGTTTTATAATTACCTAGTCGCATGCGGTGACTGTAATTTCTGATTGTATCGCTTGATGGCAACAAGTACAGAATGCCTTGTATCGCGACTTGTGCAATGATGGCGGAAGTAACTTGTGCAGAGTAGTCGCCAATAATCCCTTCCAATTCTTTGCGACTCACTACTTCCTGTTCCCTTCCAAGCTTATCTATTTCCGCCAAAATCGACTCCAAATCGATGCCTTCCTTTTTACAATGTCGGTGGGCAATGTTAATTCTCGTTCCAAAAACGCGGAACACCATTTCCCAATCTTCTACTAAAAATGTGTGGAGTGTCAACCGGTTTGCCCAGATTTTAATGACTTTCTGCTCTTCGAAAAACTGCTCTGTCTCATGCCAACTCATGTTTACATGTTGCAAAAAGTTCACGAGTGCTGGTTGGTGGTTTTGTGATTGTAGCGCGATTGCTTGTTTCATGAATGTAGTTGGATCGATAAACGGCTCGGTTATACCAAGTTTTTGCAGTCGTATCTGCGTTATTTCTGCCTTTGTAAACAAAATTACCCCTCCTGTATTTCTCTTAATAAACGTTTCATTCCTTCTATATCATCAAAAAAAGCCAAACATAAAGTCTGACTCATCGTTTATTATTTGTTTGGATAGTTTTCTAGGAAGTAAATCAATGTTTGTAGTTCGGTTGTTAGATCAATGTGATGCACGCGGACATGTTTTGGTACGCTGATTCGTGCTGGTGTAAAGTTCAATATCCCTTTCACATCGGCTTCTAGCAAGCGATCTACAGTTGTTTGTGCTTCGTCGGATGGCACTGTCAAAATAACGACTTCGACTTTGTTTTCCTTCAGCAAATCTTGCATGTCGTTTAAGTGATAAATTGGAATGTCTTGTTGCACCGTTCCAACTTTATTTGCGTCGACGTCAAATGCCGCGACAATTTTTATATTATTATTTTTCATGAAATTGTAGTGTAATAGTGCGGTCCCCAAATTACCAACACCGATAATGGCTACGTTCGTTTGCTTATCTTGGCTCAGTGTCTTGCTAAAGAAATCCAGTATATATGATACATTATATCCATAACCTTTCTTTCCAAGTGCTCCAAAATAGGAGAAATCGCGACGAATCGTTGCTGAATCAACTTTCACAGCCTCGCTTAATTCTGCGGATGATACGCGTTCTTTTCCTGACTCATGCAAATACTTTAAATAGCGGTGATACAGCGGCAAACGCTTTGCTGTGGCTTGTGGAATCTTGCCGGTTTCCTCGATCATGTTTGTTCCCTTCTTCCTTTTGATTTTAAGTGGACAGTCACTTTCGCGAGCTATCCTTGTGCTACGAAACATGGAGATATAACAAAAACGATTGCGCAAATTGATATCGTTGTTCATTTCACATGCTTGCTTATTCACTATAAACATTTCACATAGATTTCACAATGTTTTTGCTCATATTATATGTTACTATTTTGTTACAGCGCTTGTTGAATTCCATTATACAGTAAATGATGTCCAATTGCTAGTTTTTTCACAAGGATAAGTTTGTGAATTCCTAGAACGTAAGCGCTCCCTTTCTTAAGACATTGCTTCTCTCCTTGCTTTGCGATAAACTAGGGGATATACAGATATTGAGATGAAGGAGAAATCGAGTATGATACTTTTACAAGTACAACAGATTGTCAAAAAATTTTGGCGCTGAAACGATATTAGAAAATATAAAATTAGAAGTGCAAACGAATGATCGGATTGCCCTCGTTGGTCGAAATGGCGCGGGGAAATCGACACTTTTGAAAATTATTGCTGGGCAAATTAGCTATGATGGCGGTACGATTTCGAAGCCGAAGCATGTCCAAATTGGTTATTTAGCGCAGAATACTGGCCTTGAGTCTTCGAAAACTGTTTGGAATGAAATGCTCGATGTTTTTACAGGGCTACGAGCGATGGAACAGGACTTGCGTGCACTTGAGGAGCGGCTTGGTGATCCTGCTATTTATGAGAATAAAGAGCAGTACGAGCAAACAATGAAGGAATACGACCAATTGCAGCACGCGTTTAAGGAGCAAGGTGGTTACCAATATGAGGCGGATATTCGCTCTGTTTTGCATGGTTTACGTTTTTTCGAGGCGGATTATGAGAAGCTAATTGCGTCGCTGAGCGGTGGTCAAAAAACGCGGCTTGCTTTGGCAAAACTGCTTCTGGCGCGCCATGATATTCTTATTCTCGATGAGCCGACCAACCATCTGGATATCGCGACGCTTTCGTGGCTCGAGTCCTATTTGCAAAACTATAAAGGTGCGCTACTCATCGTGTCACATGACCGGTATTTCTTGGATAAAGTCGTGAATCAGGTGTACGAAATTAGCCGCACGCAAATCGATCGCTATGTTGGGAACTATTCGCGGTATCTCATTCAGAAGCAAGCGAAATTGGAGCAACAATGGAAAGAATTCGATAAACAGCAAGATAAAATCGCAAAATTAGAAGACTTTGTGGCGCGAAATATTGTTCGGGCTTCGACGACGAAACGGGCGCAGAGTCGTCGTAAACAATTGGAGAAATTAGATCGGCTAGATCGCCCGCAAGGCAGCGAAAAAACGGCCCATTTTGGTTTCCAATTTGACCGTGCTAGTGGTAAGGATGTTCTCTTTGTGGAGGAGTTGGCGATTGGTTATGCGGTGGATAAGCGTGTTTCTGAAAAGCTAACTTTCGATATGAAGCGGCATGAAAGTATCGCACTAGTTGGACCGAACGGGATTGGTAAATCGACGTTTTTAAAGACCTTGATTGGAGACATTCCAGCGCTCTCTGGTGACTTCCGCTTTGGTACCAACGTTCAGATTGGTTATTATGATCAAGAACAGGCGAAACTGGATTCCAATAAATCGATTTTGCATGAGCTTTGGGATGATTATCCTGAACTGAACGAACAAGCGATTCGCACGACGCTCGGGAATTTCTTATTTTCTGATGATGATGTTTTGAAGGTGGTCAATACGCTTAGTGGTGGCGAAAAAGCGCGTGTTGCCCTCGCAAAATTGACGTTGATTGGCGCTAATTTGCTGATTTTGGATGAGCCGACGAACCATTTGGACATTGAGAGTAAGGAAGTTTTGGAGGCTTCATTGATTGATTTTGAAGGGACGATTTTATTTGTGTCGCATGATCGGTATTTTATCAATCGTATTGCGTCGAAAATCGTCGAAATGCATCCAGAGCACGCGCAGGTTTACCTCGGCGATTACGATTATTATCAGGATAAAATCGCGGAGCAAAAAGAACATGCGAGGCTTGATGCATTGCAAAAACAACAGGAAAACCCTGAGGATAAGCAGTTAGCGACGAATAAACAGGCGTATCATTTGGATAAGGAACAGCAAAAAGTGATGCGTCAGAAGAAGCGTAAATTAGATGAAATCGAGGAACGGATGGAAGAAACCGATCTCAAAATAAGCGAGATTGAGCAAGAGCTTCTGCAACCAGCTATTTATCAAGATCATGAGGCTGCTTATGCGCGAACGGAAGAGCTTGATATGTTGAAGCAGTTAAGCGAAGATTTAATGCAAAGATGGACAAATTTGAGTGAAGAACTCGAGGAATAGAAAAAACAGGATTTTCCATCTGTCAACAATGGAAAATCCTTTTTTTCTATCATGAAGAAATATACCCAAATCTTCGGTCTTCTAGTCATATCCTCTATCGTGACTCAAGCTCATAAACAAAGACATTTGTTTATGAAAAATGTCTTTGTGGAATACCAGTTTGCTTATTTAGTAATTTCGTCTTTTTACTATCTTTGTAAACATATAAATCATTTCTATATTGATAATTATTTGCGTATTGCTTCATTAATGTCTGAACAAAATGTTAATCAGTATCAAAATTAAGACACCAACCATTAGCAGCACACCCGAAATCCAGTTCATAAGAAATGATACCAATAACAGGACTACTAAAATAGTAAACATACTATAAAATACTATATTTTTATTCATGTTTCTCCTCCTCCAACTAGTTACAGCCTCAAAAGTAATATTATCTGCATTATTAGTTGTATAACACATTTTGTATTCGCTTACATTTCTTATATTACAATAATATTACGGAATCGTCAAACGCATATATGTAATTACTATATCTTTTTTATGCTTATGAGTCCACGGAAATAATATTAATAGCCTAGTTCTGTGCACATTGGAATCAAATTCAAAATGAAAAAAAGACTGCTGGTATCTTATGATAATACGATACTCCACAGCCTGTAAGCTAATCATTTTGCGATATAATATCTTTTTTAACTCATTTTACGAATCTTCACGACTTTCTTCTTAGAAAGGTATAATGGGACATTTTCTATTTGAACATCGCTGTACTCTAGGCCAAACCAATTTTCTGGTGAGGTGGTGAATCGCTTGATGAACAATTTACTCCGCATGATGACGCGTTGCCAATTAGTAAGATCAGCCTCAGTGCTCAGCTCATCTTTCACAATAACAAAGCAGAAATCGCCAAGTTTTCGACCGTTCTTCGCTGTATATTTCCGTTTTTGCTGTTCGAGTGCGCCTTTTGAAATAAGGTCTTTTGCGATTTGCTGTAGGAAAACGTTAATATCTTGCTCGACGCGAAAGCCTAGTTTCAATTGAACGCGGATAACAAAATCACTCTCAAAGCTTTCAACCGTATAATACGCGGCGTAGGGGCCATCAACCACTTGCACGTTTACAAACCAATAAACATCGGCGCGCTTTGGACGTTTATCAAGAATCGAGGCCATGACTTCGTGTTCGACGCGATACGGGTTGCGGCTACTTGTCAAATAAACCAGATTATGTGCAAATTTTGGATAGGCAGTATCGACTTTTAATTTGGCAAGCATCGGTACAAATTTTTTTCAGGGAAACGTTTTTCACTAGTTTTGTTTTTAGTTGGTAGCCGCTGAACCAGATGTACATGAGCGCCATGATCACGACTGCCATAATCACTGCAACAAAACCGCCATGCATGAATTTCGCGGCGCTTGAGATGAAGAATGCGAATTCAAGAACGCCAAATGTCATGAGAATTGCTGTCGTGACGAGTTTGGAGAACCCTTTTCGCAATAGGAATTGGAAAAGGAGAACTGTTGTCATGAGCATCGTCACGGTGATGGATAGCCCGTACGCTGCTTCCATGTGGGCCGAGTCTTGGAAATAGAGCACAACTCCTACGCAGGCAATCCAGAGAACCGTTGTGACTGTTGGGATGTAGACTTGTCCTTTCGTTTCAGATGGATAACGAATGCTCAGGCGTGGCAATAAATTCAGTGCGATGGCTTCGGAAACGAGCGTGTAAGCCCCTGTTATCAAGGATTGTGAGGCGATGATGGCAGCCAGTGTCGCAATTAATACACCGTACATGATGAACGGTTCTGGCATACTTTGAAAAAATGGATTCACGAATGGATCGTCGGCATTTTTGAGCGAAATAATCCACGCGCCTTGTCCAAAATAATTGAGTAGTAGGCACACTTTGACGAATGGCCATGTGATGTAGATATTTTTACGACCGACGTGTCCTAAATCGGAATATAAGGCTTCGGCACCGGTCGTGGCTAGAAATACGCTACCAAGGATGAGGAAACCAGCTTTATTTTGATCGCTAAAAAGTAATTCTACGGCATAGTATGGCGAAAAAGCTCGGAAAATAGATAAATCGCCAAGAATATTGATAATGCCTAGTACCCCTAAAACGGAAAACCAGAGAAACATCGTTGGGCCGAAAATGCGCCCGATGAACATGGTTCCGTAGCGTTGCATAAAGAAAATACCGCTAAGAATAACGATAACGATGATAACAATGAGTGTTGTGTTTCCAGTGAATAAGGCGTCAAAGGCTGGAATTTCTTCTAATCCTTCGATGGCTGATGTTACGGTTACAGCTGGTGTTAAGACGCCATCTGCGAGCAAGGCTGCCCCACCAATCATAGCAGGAATAACGAGCCATTTCCCGCGTTTTCTGACCAAGGCGTATAACGAAAATATGCCACCCTCGCCGTGATTATCTGCTCGTAATGCAATGACGACGTATTTGATTGTCGTAAGCAATGTCAGCGTCCAAAAAAATGAGAGATAAGGAGCCAATAATATAGTCTTCTGATACGTTATTCAGCCCGCCATTACTCGCGACAATCGACTTCATAACGTAAAGAGGTGATGTCCCAATATCGCCGTAGACAATCCCCAATGTCCCAATCGCCAGCCCAAGCCGAATTTTATCTTTTCTTTCCATATGTATCCTCCTCTTAAACGCTATACAACATGGACGTATTATACCACCATTCCAACTAAAAGACGAGTCTCATTCTATTCCTATTTTTCAAGGACAGAATGAGGCTCGTCTTCGCTTAATACGTATCTTCAAAAAGTAAGCCAGGACTCGCGTTCATCGTTAAATCGCCGTGAGTTCCTTTTTCAAATAACACCGTGCCGGCTGCGGCAATCATCGCTGCGTTGTCACCACATAGAGTCAATGGTGGGATAATGAGCTGAACATCAGGAATTTCTAGTGCTGTTTCCTTGATAAGGCGCTCGCGAAGGCCTTGATTCGCTGCCACGCCACCTGCTAAAAGGAGCTGTGTCACGCTGAATTCTTTGGCTGCGCGGATTGTTTTTGCCACGAGGACATCGACAACGCTTGCTTGGAAACTCGCTGCTAAATCGGCTTCATTGATTGGCATTTCTTTTTGACGTAGGTTATGGACTGTATTGATAAAAGAGGATTTTAGTCCGCTAAAACTAAAGTCGTAATCGGTTTCGTTCATCATTGCGCGCGGGAAACGGAAGGTGTCTTCTCCGGTCGCTGCTAAACGGTCGATTTGGACGCCGCCTGGATAGGTTAAACCGAGTGTTCGCGCTACTTTGTCGTACGCTTCGCCTGCTGCGTCATCTCGTGTTTCGCCGATGATTTCGAATTTGCCGTGCTCATGCATGACGACGAGTTCTGTATGCCCACCACTCACGACGAGGGATAGAAGCGGGAAAGTCATTTCAGTTTCAAAGCGGTTCGCGTAGATGTGGCCTGCGATGTGATGAACGCCGATAATCGGTTTATTGTGAATGAACGCCAGTGTTTTGGCTGCGTTGACGCCGATGAGGAGTGCACCTACGAGTCCTGGCCCTTCTGTAACGGCAATGGCATCGATATCGCTCATCGTGACGCCTGCCTGTGTTAGCGCTTCTTCTAGTACGATTGTAATTTGTTCGACGTGATGACGGGATGCGATTTCTGGAACAACGCCGCCAAACCGTTTATGGCTGTCGATTTGAGATGCGATAACATTGGACAGCATTTCTGTACCGTTTTTGACGACGGATGCTGCGGTTTCATCACAACTCGATTCGATTCCTAGTATTACTATATCTTTTGTCATAGCTCCACCCACATAACTAGCGCGTCTTCTTGATTATCCGGATAATATTTTTTCCGAATCGCGCCATTTTTAAATCCAAATTTTTGGTATAGTTGTTGTGCTTTCGTGTTTGAGATCCGAACTTCGAGGGTTAACTTCGTGACACCTTTTTTTTTCGGCAATCCGTAGTAATTCCGCTAATAAAGCTGTTCCATGGCCTCTTCCTTGTTGGTCCGGATGCATCGCGACATTGGTAATATGCCCTTCATCCAAAATCATCCACACGCCGGCATATCCAATAACCGCTTCCTCCTGCTCCGCAACGATATAATGCGCATACTGATTCGTGTAAAATTCGTTTCGAAAAGCTTTCTCGCTCCACGGTGAGCTAAATACGGCTGTTTCAATACGGAGTAGACTTTTGACATCTGCTATCGTTGCTTGACGAAAAGTGACCTCACTCATGCTTATTCGCCTCAAGCCACTTGCTTTCTGCTTCTGCAAGCTTTAAATACGTTGGGACAAATGTGTGTGCTGGGACACCGTCTTTGGCTTGCGCAAGCTCTCCAAGAAAAGCTGGCCGTGGATAGCAAAGCGCCGCGTCCGCAATCGTTGCTCGGCTTCCGATCTGAGCTGTTATTTCTTCTTGAAAATTCGCTAACCCGTCACCGATAAATAAAGTATTGCAATCATTATCAAGATTCGCAAGTAAATCCGTGAACGCGAGATGTTGATCAGGTTTTATAGTAGTCAAACCTTGCTCCGTTGCTTTGTAAATGCCCGCATAGACATTGCCGCGCCTTGCATCCATCACTGGAACAATTAGCCCGTCGAAAAAGCGTCCATTTTGCGCCATTACTGCTAAACTAGAAACACCAACAAGCGGAATTTGTAAATCCCATGCCATTGTTTTTGCTACCGTCACGCCGATTCGAAGTCCCGTATACGAGCCTGGTCCTTCTGCCACCGCAATCTTCGTCAACGCTTGCGGTGCTATATCACATTCCTTCATCAACTCTGCAATCGCTGGTAATAATCGAACGCTGTGATTTTTTTTTCAAATTGGTTACGAATTCTCCAACGACTTTATTATCACGCCACAAACTAATGCCTAGCGTATCATTCGATGTATCAATTCCAAGTATTATCATCTTCTAAAAAACCTCCGAACAAAGTGCTTCATATCTTACGCCAACTGGCTCAACCTCAATTACCCGCTCATTTTCTGAGATATGCTTCAACGTAATGCGTACATACTCATCAGGAAGATCCTGCTCAATGAAATGGGCCCATTCAACAACCGAAACGCCATCGCCTTGAAAATACTCCTCTAAGCCTAGATCATCCTCTGCATTTTCCAATCGGTAAACATCCATATGATAGAGCGGCAAACGTCCTTTTGTATACTCTCGAACAATAGTAAACGTTGGGCTTTTCACCATTTGCGGGATATCTAGACCTTCCGCAAGTCCTTTTGTAAAAGTGGTTTTGCCAGCTCCGAGGTCACCTTCAAGCAAGATAACATCGCCCGCTTCCAATTTTGCGCCTAGATTTTTCGCCAGCTCGCGTGTAATGGATTCATTTGTCGTTTCTACTTTATAAGTCATCGCTTCACCTTTTTTATCATTTTCTGTACATATTATACCATAAAAAATAAGACTGGTCAGTAATACTCACTAGGCCTGATTTTTATATGTGGCGAAACGTTCATAATAAAAGGAGATTTAGGAGAGATTCTGTATTTTTTCATACTGTCAATATTGCTATGCTACTAGGATAAGTATAGAAAAATTCTGTACACGTACAAAATAAGGAGGAAATTTTTAAAAAATGAGTTTAAAAAAAGTAAGTTTAACAGCAGCGGCATTCGTTTTATTGACTGGCTTACCAGTTCAAACGTACGCGGCAAACATGGCAGATCCACAAGTGTATTCCACAAAAGCGGAAATGAAGTTACAAGCGGCACAAGCCGTAGAGGAGAACTCTTTCGATATGACTGATTACTTCTCGATTGTTCCTGGTTCTTCGTCTTTCATCGACAAAGATACAGTGACAATCACACCTGATAAGATAACTCAAGTTGGTGGATTATGGTCCGATGAGAATAATAAAATCGATTTAACAAAGAACTTCCATCTTGAAGCTAACCTTTATATGGGAACCGATTCAAATGGTGGAGATGGTATGGCGTTTGTCATGCAAAATGATTCCCGTGGCGCAGAAGCTTTGGGAGAACGTGGTGGTGCCTTAGGTATATACGGTACAAACTATGTGCAAAACGCATTAGCCGTTGAGTTCGATACTTTTTATAATGGAGATTGGGATCGTGATGTTTCTCCTGCGAACGAGCATATCGCGATTACAGTTCCAAGTGCAAATTCAACTATCGACCACCATGCTTTGAGCGTTTTGCCAACTGGCACTTATTTGGAGGATGGGCAAACACATGCCGTTACATTTGATTGGGACGCAGCGAGTAAAACATTGAGTTACCATTATTTAAGTTACTCTGGTAGTTATACGGTAGCAGATCTCCAAGAAACTTTTGGCGGAACTAACATCATTTTTGGTTTCACTGGCTCGACAGGCTCTCAAAAGAATTTGCAAGAGCTTACAATTACTGATCTACAAATCAATGGGGTGTCTCCAACAATTAAAACCGAATTAAAATCAAGCGTGGAGCCTTCTGAAGTTGTGCAGGTGAAACAAACGATTACCAATGATGCATCAGATGCAGCACCATTTAATTTAACATTGAACACAACATTAGATCCACTTTTTGATGAAAGTTCGATTTCTAATATCCAATTAGTTCGTAATGACGGCCAAACATATTCCATTACCAAAGAGGCACTTCTAAACAATCAAGTAGACTTACCATTTATAGGTGGGGACAGCTCCTTTACGTTGACTTATGATGTGCAAGTGAAGTCAGATGCAGCCCCAAAAGGTACTAGTTTACAAATTCAAACGGTCGGCAAAGTGAATGGTGTCAAATATACATCGAGCGCGGCGACAAAACTGGTGATTCCTGGTGAAAAACCTGTCATTTCAGCATCCGATAAATCCGTGAAAAAAGGCTCCACGTTCGACCCACTGGATGGCGTGAGCGCGACGGATACCGAAGATGGCAACGTCACAAGCCAAGTGAAAGTAACCGCGAATAACGTCGACACAAGCAAAGTTGGCACGTATCACGTGACGTATTCTGTCACTGATTCGGATGGAAATACAACAACCAAAACGATTACAGTCACGGTAACAAGTACAGACGCACCAACGATTTCCGCAACGGATAAGTCTGTAAAAAAAGGCACTACTTTTAATCCACTCACTGGCGTAAGCGCAAGCGATTTGGAAGATGGCAATGTAACAAGCATCATTCAAGTAACCGCCAACGACGTGAATACAAGCAAAGTTGGAACGTACCATGTGACGTATTCTGTGACAAACTCCGATGGTAATACAACAACGAAAACGATCACAGTAACGGTAACAAGTAACGATGCGCCTGTGATTTCTGCAACCGATAAAACAATGAAAAAAGGCGGGACATTCAACCCATTAACAGGCGTGAGCGCAACGGATACCGAAGATGGCAACCTAACAAGCAGTGTGAAAGTCACCGCGAACAACGTCGACACAAGCAAAGTCGGCACATATCATGTCACATATGCAGTCACTGATTCCGATGGCAACACGACAACCAAAACGATCACTGTAACAGTAACAAGTAACGACGCACCAGTCATCGAAGCATCTGACATCGTGCAACGCATCCGCACCACCTACGACGTGAAGAAAGCAGTCACCGCTTCTGACACAGAAGACGGCGATATCACCAACAAAATTACGGTAACAGCCAACGATGTGAACACAGAAAAAAGCA
>NZ_AODE01000048.1 GCF_000525855.1 Listeria cornellensis FSL F6-0969 | reverse complement strand
AGCGTTCGTCCTGAGCCAGGATCAAACTCTCTTTAAAATAAAGATGAATCTGAATACTTATTCAACACCGTGAATAAGACCCTTGCGTCAAAATGACTTCGCTAGCAAATTACTTTACTAGTATTACTTTTGGAAATAGCTTTCTATTTCCGCCCTGCGATTCTCACCTAGAAACATCACTGTCTCTATTGGTTTTATCTTTGTTTCTGTTCAGTTTTCAAAGGTCAATCTCTCGTGTTGCGTTTTGTGTTATGTGCATCAGCAACGTTTATAAATATACCAACTATTTATCCATTCGTCAATAGTTTTTTGCATATTTTTTTTTATAAATGCTGATTTATTTTTCTGGCAAGTTCTAAAAAGCGCCTGCCTTGCATGCTATCTTCTTCGTAAACACCTGATAGATAGCCATTTTCATTATGTTCTGGTTGCTCAATTGGAAAAATGCCTAATAGCTCTGTTTCTAGTTCAGTGGCTACTTTTTTTTCCGCCACCTTCTCCAAATAAATATGCCTTCTCACCTGTTTCCGTTTGATAATAGGATAAATTCTCAATAACGCCTAAAATATGGTGATCATTCTTTATAGCCATAATTCCAGCCCTTGCGGCAACGGTCGCCGCTGCTTGATGAGGTGTTGTGACGATAAGTTCATTACAAGTCGGTAACAGAGTATGAATGTCTAGCGCGATATCTCCTGTGCCCGGCGGTAAATCGATAATTAGATAATCTGGAGCACTCCAATCTACATCTTCTAAAAACATCTTGATCATTTTTCCAAGCATTGGTCCACGCCAAATGACAGGTTCGCCTTCTTCAACAAATGAATCCATAGAAATTAGTTGTACTCCATATGTAGTCACGGGAATAATCTTTTTATCTACTGTTTTGGGGACATCCTTGGTGCCCATCAATATCGGGAGACTGAATCCGTATATATCAGCATCTAACAGACCAACTTTTTTTGCCTGTTCGTTTTAGGGCTACTGCCAGATTGGCTGCAACTGTTGATTTACCTACTCCACCTTTACCGCTAGCAATGGCTATGAACTGGGTTTTACTTTCAGGAGACAGTATATTTTTTTTTTGCCGCTAATAGTTGCTCTATCTTAGAAACTGGTAGATAGGCTAGTTCAAAATGAATATCTTTACATCCAAATTCGCCTAATAATTCCGTGATATTCGTAGTGAATTCCTCTGTGTGGAGCTCTGGATCTGCTAGAGCTATATGTAATGCTACGCTGTTCTTTATAACGTTGACTTCCAAAATGCCATCTGTTTCTTGTAGCGTGAATTCTAACAATGGATCCAATACACGTTGTAATAGTTTGGTGATTTGTTGTTCGTTTAGCATAAAATTGCCCCCTATGAATTTACCTGGCGAAAATATAAGCGCTTTCTTAATTATATCATGCTTGCTTCTATTTTCGCCAAGATTTTGCCCATAAGTTCTATATCTATATCTATCTCTAGACAGAATTACTGTTCTATCTTTAGCTTGCTGATGATTTCGTTCAGTGATTGAACTAGAAATGGAGGGAAGAACTTGCTTACTTCTTGGTGTATTTTATAGTCACAGATGTCTAATACGAGACTATACTCAGCAACACTTAAATCTTGTACTAGGTCCTTTATATGCTCTTCATATGTGTGCTCTTGATCGGAGTAATGAACGTATACTTTAGGCAGCACACCACTGGACTCCTTAATTTGTGCAGGCAATAAAGCGTTGAGTTGATCAATGCTACTTTTTTCTGTATTTCCCATAATGCCTGATAATACCGGCGCTTTTTCTGGGATATCGCTTAAATAATTCCCTAATTTATATTGTGGTGCACCGCTGATAATATAATCTACATTCATCTTGATACCAAAATAAAGACTTGCAAAACCACCTTTGCTTGTTCCTACAAAAATCGTGTTTCTGGGTTCTAGCTTCTTTTGAATATCTATAATAATCGATTCTACAGCAGCGCGAATCTTGAAATCACCATTTTCAGCTAAATAATAAGCGCCTCTTTGTTGAAAACCAAAATTATCTAGTATAAATAATTTATGAGCATCTACATCTTTCAGTGTTCGCAAATAATTATAGGTTGCTTTCATTCCTGTTCTTGGAAACGCACTAAAAATAACGAGTAATGGAGCGTCATCTTGGTTACTTTTTTCTAATATATAGTTTAATTTTTGCTTATTAGGCGCTTTGTATACGCGACTTCTCAATTTAAAATATATTTTTGCCATACTTTTTTTTCATTATTAACACTCCGATTATCTAATTAATTTTCTGAAAATATTACGCTACCTGTTTCGAATTTTTCTCACGTTGGAGTAAGCAAATGACTGCTAAGCCCAAACCTAAGGCAATCCAGATAACGCGCATTTCAAAAATACTACTACTTCCAACAGATACGCCAATAAATCCTAGAAGTACCGCAGCAGGGATGGCACCTTTTAAATTACTGTTTGTCATGTATATTGTTGCCGCTTGATATAAATAATATAGGAAGAAAATCAAAATCGGAATAAAACCGATAAGACCGATATCTGATATAATACTTAGCCAGAAATTGTGCGCAGCCATCGTTTGTGATCCTGTGATATCGACATTTGCGCTACCGTAGAGGGCTTGAAACAAGAAGCGTGGTGTATTTCCAACCCCCACTCCTAGAAAATGATGGTCTTGACATAGTTGAATCACGAACTTATACATAAACATTCTTTCTTCCGTGGAATCACCTTTTCCTGTAAAAGAATCTACTAATTGTGACGTAAGACCTGAGCTTGCGATGCTAGAATAAATGGCTTTACTACAAAAAGCAACTGCACCTGCGAATATCATTAATAAGAAATATTGTATCCGTAGCACTTTAAAAAGTACCAACGAGACTATTGCTACAAGCCCTAAGAAACCAGTTCTTGAATGCGACTCGATAACTAGATAGGTAACCATCGCTAGTAACACCAGCCAGACCGCAAAGTGCCATTTCTTTTTCGAGGATAACAAATAAAGAGATACTAATCCAAAATAAATAACAAGATAGGACGCGTAATCATTCGTATTAACTAGCCAACCTGTTGGCCTTGAGTCTTCATAGTTCAATAAAGTGCCCGCTGAAAAACGTAAATGTTTACCTGAGATAACTTCATATAATCCGATTCCAAGCGAAATAACATAATTACATGATATATATAGAAGAACTTGTCGCATTTTTTTCCATGAGGTAATGTAGTATACGCAAATAAATACGAGATAACATGTTTCTATTTGAAAGTAAATAGCACTCAAACTAAGCATCGGATCAGCTGTCCACAGCAAAGTTAGTACAGAATAAAGGATCCAAACTGCCATACAAATGAGCGGTACTTTAAGTAGTTTGATCGTCGAGAAATCTTTTTTGCTAAACAAGAATAGAATGAAATGGATGGCTAATAGTATTCGGAATAAAAATAGGCTCGGAAGCTGCGGTAGCGATGCATAGGCTCCCCAAAAGCCTGCCAAAATAACAGCTATAAAAAGAGCGTACATCCACTTATCCACATTTATTTTATTAACATATAGAAGTCCAATGACTAGTACAGGGACAATAAGTAACAAAGGGAATATCGGTGAAAGGATACTCAGTAAAATCATAGATGCTATGACAATCCCACGGAATGTAATCCTATTTTGAGATACTTTATTCATCATTACTTTCATATAATAGAAACACTACTTCCTTCATGGATTTATTTAATAATAATTGTAAGACGCCATCTGTTTTTGGTTGTAGCGCTTATTATTTAACACGGCGCCCAAAATGTTCGCATCTACTTGGTCGAGTAATGATTTGGATTTCCTGACATCCTCTTCGCTTGTTGTTTGGCTGTTGATTAATAGGATGACGCCATCACTCTCGGCTGCAACTACTCTCGCATCCGTAAACAAATTGATTGGAGGACAGTCTAACAGAATGACATCGAATTCTTCCTTCAATTTGCCCAATAATGCCTTAAATTCATCTGAACGCAATAATTCAAGTGGATTGGGAGGCAATGTTCCTATAGGTAAGAGAGACAGATAGTTATTTTTTAGAGGAATAACCGCTTCTTCAAAACTAACCATGTCTACTAATACATTAGATAAGCCTGGCATTAGATTTGTTTTTAAATTGCTTTGAGATTTTTGGGTTGTAAAAGTCTACATCGATCAGTAGCGTTTTCTGTTTATATAAAGCCGATGTATTCGCATAATTTGTGATGAAAAATGACTTTCCTTCACCTTTATTGGCTGATGTGACCGCTATTGTTTGTACACTTCCAGCTTTACGTTCCATGAATTGAATATTGGTTTGGATAGAACTGAATTTCTCATAGGCTACTGAATTCTTTTGCATCGTCATCTCATTACCATCTGTTATGATAGTATTCTTTTCTTTTCTTTTCATAAGCATGTGATAGTAGTCCTCTCTATTTTAGAGCTCTGAACTCTTAAATTTTGGTATATCTCCAAGGAATGGTAGACCGATATTCTCTAACTGCTCCATATTTTGAACCGTTGTATCCATGGAACATAAAACGAATAATAATGTAGTGCTTAATAGGAAACCAACCATAATTGCTAAAATGTACATAGAATTATTACTTGGTGTTGTTGGTACAGATGATTTTTCCAAAACTGTCACTGTTGTTCCTTTAAAGATACTAGGTATTTCTTTACTTACAACATTTAACATAGCACTGGATATTTCTGATACTTTTTCACTATCCGTACCCGTGTAATTAATAGTTAATACGAGTGAGTTTTCGCTGGAGGTAATCTTGGTATCAGCAGAAAGCTTAGCCGATGAATCCTTTGTTTTCACCTTTTCTTTTACTAAATCCATTATTTTTCCGCTTTGTAACACAGATGTAAAAGTGTTGATTAATTGTATATTGTTCCGGACACCTTCTGACGATTTCGCTTGCGCTTCTGTTTGTTCGGCGTTCAACAGGATTTGAAAAGACGAGGTATACTCAGGTTTCGCAACGTAATTGCTATACGTGTAAACACTCGCTACCGCCAAACAAATAATTAGTATCAACCATACGAAGCTTTTTTTGAAGGTTTTCCATAAATTTCCCACAGTAAGATTTTTTAATTTCATTTTCATCGCTCCTTATAACTAGTCATGACATACTAATTTTCATTTGAGTAAATAGCTAGTAGCTTTTCTCCTTCGTGATTCCAGTTGTAATAGGTGTCGAATGCTGTTCTTCCATTTGAACCGATAACTTTACTTCCTTGAAGGTCTGCAATATAACTTTGAACGATTTTGACCAGGTTTTCGTAATCATCCGGGCTACTCGTTGTACCACATTGGTGCTCTGTTAGCATTGCAGTGAAGTCTGGAAAGTCAGATGCAATAATTGGTAATTCTGCGGCCATATATTCAAATAACTTAGTGGAATGTGAGTTGAGATTATTTGGAGTTGGGTGAAGCAAACATACACCGACATGGGCGGTTGCATAGTGCTCCCAAATATCCTTGTACTGCATCCTTCCATATAAAGTGATATTATCACCTAAATCATTGTCCGTAATAAATTGCTTCACCACTTCTTCATTCGTAAAAATAGGACCAATCAGTTTAAAGTGAAAATCGGTTGTCTGTTTCTCTTTCAACACTTTTGCTAATTCCAACATGTTGAATAAGCCGCGTTGTTCAATTAAGACACCTACATAGATAAGCGTGAAAACATTTTCCTTTACTAGTTTGATATTGCTTTTTGGAAGAATTGGATAGTTTAAGACATCTACTTTACTTAAGTCAAGCTCCGTATAGTTATCTTTATAGGATAACTCTGCAAAAATAACGGTATCACAGTACTTCATCAATTTTTTCTCCACTCGTTCTATTAAACCCGACAGTGTTGGTCTTATAAATGCTGGGAGCCACTGTTTTGTTTTAACTGCTGCTGGTAAATGTTCATGCATATCATACGTAATTCTTATTTCATCACCTAGGCGTTTCTTCAATGCTCGTGCCACAAATAATAATTCGGGGTCATGAAAATGGAAATACATCGCATCAGACTGGATCATTTCGTTGTAAAGGTAGCGCCAATGTACAAAGCGGCGATGTCTTTTTTTGCGGTTTCATATAGTGCATCGTCAAATTTTGGACATCGACTTTTTCACTTGGATAATCTATCGCATAAAAATCAACTTCTAGGCCTTGTTCCGCAAGTGTTCTCGCTTCCTTAAAATAAATCCTTGTATCGCTCCATACGTGGACGGAACTAGCCATCATAACTTTATTTGGATTTCTAATTTCAATCCCTCCTAATTATCTTATTTTGTACTACAATATGTTGCTAATTGGTCATTTAACGTCATAATATTAAATTGTTCATTGATTTTCGCTCTGGCATTAAGTGATACCGGAAGCCAGTTATCTGGGTTATTTTTGACTTCTACTATTTTTTCGACTGATTTTGCAACATTGTTCTCTGGTACTAACCAACCGCTGAAACCATCTTCAATCAGCTCTGGGATGCCACTATGCTCTGTTGAAATAATTAGCTTACCACGGCTCATAGCTTCCATTAACACAACTGGAATGCCTTCTTTATCACCGTTTGTTGCTGTTTTGCTGAGTTGAATCATCATGTCTGCTTCTTGAATAGCTTGATTAATTTCAGATTGCGACTGCCAGCCGATGAGTTTTACTTCGTTTTCTAACTGTTCTGCTTCGATTAAAGCTTCCATTTCAGCACGTAACTCGCCTTCCCCAATGATATCTAGGGAAACTCGATGACCTTGTTTTTTTTAATTCGGCCATTGTTTTAATTGCTACATCCATGCCTTTTTTTTTCTGTCAAACGCCCGATAGAAAGGAACTTCATGGTATCGCCAAGTGGTGCTAGTGAAACAAGGCTGTATTCATTTAAATCGATGCCCATATGATGGACGCGAATTTTATTAGAGTCAGCGCCAATTTTTAGAAGTTTATCAGCAAATAATTCGCTTACTGGTAATAATTCAATATCTGAATTTAGTAGTGTCTTGTAGACGTCACTGCCACGTTTTTCTATGAACGAAGTAATGTCATGACCGTGGAAAAAGACACATGTTTTCTCTGGAAGCACTCCTTGATCTTTCAAAAAAGCTGCCACACTTCCATTGGGACCGTAGTGACAAACAACCGCATCGTGTTGTTCTTTCTCAATAAAGTACGGTAGGGCGTACAGGAAACGCGTTGTGAAAATCATTTTTCCATATTTTTTATAATTCAAAGCGTTAAAAACTGCTTTTGGCGAGCGCCACACTTGTTTCAAAAATATCTTCATACCCCCAGCTAAGCGCTTTGACTTACTCGCCGGGAAGTTTAGAAAATGTGTTTTCTCAAGTAAATTGTATTCAGATACTTTTGCATGGTCTTTTTTATTAGAAACTTTATTCCAAGACAAAATTTCAACTTCTATGCCCCTATCGATAAGTCCTGTGATTTGATTTAAAATGAATGTTTCGGATAGTTTAGGAAATGAAGAGATTAGAAATAGTACTTTCAAGTTGGATTCATCCTCTATTAGTTTTATTTTTTAAACGATTATTTAGTAATGTTTTGACATACTTTCTTTGTGTGAGCAGGACACATATCCCATAAATCACTAGTCCTACGCAGATATAAATCATCAGGTTGACAATGGTATTGAAATGAACGACTTGCATAACGCCCCAAATACCGCCACACATAACCAGTGAATTAAAAATTATTACTAGATGTTGCTTTATCAGCTCGCTATTTTTCCCGAGTGACCCGATTTTTTTTCCGCAAACTTCTATAGCCAAGAATGGTTGATAATACGGCTGCAAGTAGAGGGGAAAGCATGATTGCATAAACGCCAATCCAAAAGGAGCCTGCCGATAAGAATATAATTTGAATAATAATTACAATCAAGGAGTTTTTGACGGGAGTTTTGGTATCGCCCATCGCGTAAAATGCTTTAAAAATAAACTCTCGAATAACCACGAATGGTAGTGCTAAACTTAGGAAAATAAGAAACTGCCAGACTATAATAGTAGACTCATGTGTAAAATTACCTCGTTCGAACAGTACTTTTACGACTAACCCACCTAGCATAATCATGCCGCTAATCATTGGTATTACTAATATATTCGAACCATTTATAAACAAGACAAGTTTCTTTTTCGCCTCTTCAATGCTTTTATTAAAGCTACGCGTCAATGTAGGGTAGAGCATCGAGATTAAATTTATAATAATCAAAGTTTGCATGATACTAATAATTTGATTCGCATAAACCATGGTAGAGATATAACCTTCCCCGAAAAAACGAGCCAATATATTAGGTAACAATACAGTAACTTGGTAAATAATAGAATTGAGTGTTACAGGGATAGTTAATCGCATTAATTTACGAAATTCAGCATCAGCCCACTTAAATTTCACTTGGTATTTATATTTTTTTATTTTTTGTTGCTAAAAATCAAGCCAACACACTCTACAACATAAGATAGGCCGATACATATCGCAGCTTCCACAATACTTAAGTTTGGCGTAATAATAATGTAAATATAACTAAGTATTGCTGAAATCATCGCCACTACTTTGATAATGATAAACTTACTATCCATTTGTAGGTAAGCCGTTTGAATCGCCGAAATAAGCCTTGTATACTGAGCAACCCCTAAAATAAAGGTCAATAAAAAGGTTAATTCTTGAAAAGTAAGCCCGCTATTCGAGTTTCCCGCGAAGAAATAAATGCTACCGATTATAAAATAGGTCAACAAAAGGATGTATGTGATTGACATAATAGCTGTAATATACGTATTTAGTACATTCCTATCTCCAACACTGTCTCTCATTTTCGCCAAGAAAGGAATAAGAACTGTTGCAACAGAAGGCCCCATAATATTCACTAAGCAAACCATTGCTGTATTAGCAAAATTAAAAGCATCCATGTCATTACTTATCCCGAAGTTGTTAGCCAATGCAGTCGTTCGTAATAAAGAGATTACTTGGACGACCATCGTAAGAATGATAACAATAGAAAAAGTCTGATAGAATCTAATTTTCTTCAATAGTGTGTACTGGAACTTGCTTTCTCATCGCCTGTTCGCCTTCCTTCATTATCTTGATATCCTACTTCAGTCCACCAGTACCATTTGAAGTTCCAATCACTACATATGGCGGTGTTGCCCTATTTAGAACGACATCATTCTCATTACCAATAATGCCACCCGCTACAGCTGTTTGATCCGACCATTTTATCTTTCCGCGAATTTTGCTAAAAAAGTAATCTTCTGTTTTCAAATCTAGAATTGCTGTACCAATCTTCGCCTGAATATCTACGCGGTATAGCGCACGCTTTGATAGTAGTATTTTATCTATAAATTGCTCTGAAAAATTGTTTAACCCCATATCTAGTGCAAAACCATCAGGCTGTAAATAGTTTAACCATGCGTCACCTAGAACTTTTTGGGCAGATATAGCGGAGATAATTACATCCATCTTGTCAGTTCTATCCTCTTGAAAAATCTGAATGGGCCATGGTGTATAACTTGGTAAAATATCATTCAGAACCTGCACGATTCGAGTCACTTTTGAATCATTTCTACCAGCGAGCGTGACCTGCATGCCTAGCTCCGCCAGTTTCAAGGCCGTTTTTGTTGCCAAATTACCTGTTCCATATATCAGGATAGTACTTTGTTCAAAATTACTTTGTAGTTCTTTAATAACAATGCTCATAGCTGCATCCACGGTCACATCATTAGCCTTCAATGGATGAATTGCCGAGTCGTGGCAGATCTTACTTGCAATGTCCCATAAATGAATCGCTTGTTTACGCTCCACATCAATAAAAATATGTGGAATAACACCATCAATCAATCGTAAAACTGTAGTAGCGAATTCATCTGTGCTTACTTGAATGTTTAAAATAGAGCCTTCTGAACTTAAACGATCTGGTAAAATTTGATTAGCATTAGTCTTGTTGGCCGTTGAAGTTAAAATCATATATTGATAATCTGCTAATTTCTTTTGTTTCAAACGAATCAATGCTTCCATATTCTCTTCACATCGTTTCTTGTAACGCGTTATGCGTATTGGCTAATGTCAACAGTAAACTGCGTAAAGTTTCGTGCTCAATCGTTGTATATTTTCTCATTAAATGCTTGATATTATCTAGCTCTCTGACACTCGTATAGTAACTTCCTTCATACATTTTGTCAGTCACTTTACTCGAGAGTTCCTCTTGATTAAATAACTCTTCTTCCATTTTCTCGCCTGGACGAACGCCAACGTATTCGATATTGATATCCCGTTTATTTTTCCCGGAAAGTTCGATTAACTGATCAACCATATTTGATAATCCTAATTGCTCGCCCATATCTAACACGAAAATAGCGTTTCTTTGTTTTAGCATGCTTGCTGAAATAACGAGCTTACTCGCCTCAGGAATCGTCATGAAATATCGCTTCATTTCTGGATTTGTTATCGTTAGCGGAACACCTTGATGAATTTGTGTCCATAGTTTTGGAAAAACACTGCCCCGACTGCCTAGAACATTACCGAAGCGAACAACATTACAAACGGTTTTACTTGTCACATCATTTTCCAGTGTTAATTTCTCTGCTAATCGTTTACTAGCGCCCATTATATTTTTAGGATTCACAGCTTTATCTGTTGATACCATCACAAATTCTTCTGCGGCATATTGCTTACTAGCCTGAATGACGTTATACGTACCGATAATATTATTTTTGATAGCCTCGTGAATATTATTCTCCATCAAAGGAACATGCTTATGTGCTGCGGCATGGTACACGATATTTGGCTTGTACTGTTTAAAAATCTGTGTCATACGGAGTTCATCACGAATATCTGCAATTACTGGTATAATCTCACAATGATAAGACTTCATTATTTTTTCCTGTTGTAATTCACTATCAATTTGATAAATGCTACCTTCACCATGACCTAACAAAATAATTTTCTCAGGCTGACAATTAAAAATTTGATGTGCTATTTCAGAACCAATAGATCCTCCAGCTCCTGTGATGAGCACCGTTTTCTTATGAAGCTTACGTTTGATTTCTTTATAGTCCAACTGAAATTCAGATCTATTTTGAATCAAATCTTTGTAGTCCAATTCTGGAATCGCTACTTTTTGACTTTCCCTCGTCGAAAATACTGATGGAAGAACAAACAAAGTAACATCATACGCTCTTAATTCATCAACAATCTTACTCTGCCTCACCACTCCTAATGTTGGAATAGCTAGAATAACATGTTTAATTTCTTCCTCCATGATGAGTTTACGTAGGTCGGTTAACTTTCCCTTAACTGGAACTCCACCTAATTCCAAATCCACTTTATGACTATCGTCATCTAAAATACCAACTGGCTGGTAGCGACTATTTTTAGTTGTTTGCAATTGCTCGATAACAAATTTCCCTCCAGCTCCTGCACCGATAATTAATGTCCTCATCATTTTCATATTCGCTCCTCCTCGTGTATTCAATGGGATGTAAGTTCTTTATCCCGATTTAAGTTAAATGTAAATAACTCTTGTAAACCTTGTCGTAGTGTATATCTTGCTTGCCAATCTAATTCTTCTACTGCGATTTTCGTGTCTAGTATAGACCTTCTAATATCGCCAGGTCGTGGCCCGACAATTTCAATCGGTTCTGATTTCCTGAATATATCAAGTACTTGTTCGTAAACATCTAGAATGGCAACTTCTGTTCCTGAACCGATATTAACAACTTTATTTAGTGGCTTTTGAGTCGCCAATTTGTTAGCTTCTACAACATCGGCTACGTAAATGTAATCTCGCGTACAACCTCTTGGCATGTCTGGATACGCCATCAATATCGATTTTTTTCCCTTCATTTAAATTCTTCAAGAAAATCGGTACCACGCCGCTTTCTCCATCTGGAACTTGCTTCGGCCCAAATACATTCGCATAACGTAAAACCGTGAAATCAAAATCATATTTTTCACTGTACATGTTAATGTATTGTTCCCCTGCATATTTTGTAAGTGCATATGGAGAGATGAGTTGCGGTGTATCATTTTCTGCTGACCGTTCATCACCTTCTAGTTTTTTCGAAAGTGCACCGCCTGACGAGGCGAATACCAACGTTTCAATAGGATACTTCTGAATAAGCGCTAGCAATATCAACAATCCGCCGATGTTTGTGTCTAAATCATATATTGGATTTTCAAGTGAGTAAGGTACCGATTTTTGCGCCGCATGATGATTTATTACTTGAGGTCTGAACTTGATAAATAACTCCTCCATTTTCGCTTCGTTGCCTATATCTATTTTATAAAAGTGAAATGCTGGATGATTTATTAACTCTGCGATATTTGATTCTTTTCCTGAAATCAGATTATCAACACAAATGGTTTGATATCCTTCAGCCAAGTACATTTTGCAAATATGTGAACCAATGAATCCCGCTCCACCTGTTACTAAAACTGTTTTTTTCATAGTGTATCACTCCAATGATTTATTTGGTTTATTTCGTTCATCTCATCCAGTTTGGTATTACTCTAAATAAGTACTTCTATGCTTTTTGGTGTCATTGTTTTTTTGAACACCCTAAGTATAACGCTTCATAATTATTTCATCTTTCAGCCCTTTATTACTATAAAGGCAACTTCCGTACTTGGATATTCCTCTAGATGCACATTAAAATGTCCATTATTTTATATACGTTGCTTTTTTATAGAATAATGAACACTTAATGAACAAATAAAATGGTACCTTTCATGTGAAATTATTCGCCTATTTGTATTTATTGTTACCCATTATTCTTCTAGGACAACATTTATTTGGTAGCTGATTTAACCAACTTATTCACAGCGCTCTTCTCACTACTTTTGACCTTTACTACTGCTGGCGTTCCAATGGCGATGCTATGGTCAGGTATGTCCTTTAAAACAGTAGCATTAGCAGCAATAATCGTGTGTGAGCCAATATTTTTTCCTTGTGTAATGACAGATCCTGCACCTACAAATACCTGATTCTGAATAGCTACATTCCCTGATATGGTTGTATTGGCGGCAATTAGGACACAATCTGCAACACGTGTCTCATACTCCAATGTTGCACCCGCTAAAATAAAAGTATGATTTCCAATATGCCCTTGATGCATCACTGTTGCATTTGCCGATACGTATACCCCGTGCCCAACATGCGTAGAAGGATCTACATACGCATAAGGGTGAATAATTGTCGCATACCGATCTTCTTGGAAACCAAGATTTTGAGCTACTTCAAATTTATTTTCTGGATCTCCAATTGCAATAATAAAGGACATATGTTCATCTTGGTAGAGCGATTTAGCTAGTGACATAGGTCCATGTTCGACGCCATCTTCCAAAAACTTCGACTCATACTGCTCGTCTAGAAATCCCCAAACAGATAATCCTAAATCATAATTCTCAATAACATTACGGATCATTCTTCCTTGAGATCCACTACCAATAATAACTAGTTTCTTTCTAGCCTCTATATCTCTCTGCCGAAACAAATCCATCCTGACTAACACCTTCTTTCTTAATAATCACTTTGATGGTTAGCAAAATAATTTTTATGTCAAAAAGTAAGGAATACTGTGTCACATACGTAACGTCCATTCGGAATTTTGTTTTCCAATCGATTTCATTTCTTCCGTTTACTTGTGCCCAACCTGTTATTCCAGGTTTCATGTCTAATCGTTTGCGTTCTTCTTCGGTATATAAATCATTGTATTCGAGGAGTAATGGCCTTGGCCCAACAAGACTCATGTCGCCTTTTATAACATTTATTAATTGTGGTAACTCATCAATACTCGTTTTTCTTAAGAGACTCCCCACTCGTGTAAGTCTCTGTTCGTCTGGTAAGAGATTGCCCTCACCGTCGTATAATTCTTTCATCGATTTAAATTTGTACAAACGAAATGCTTTTCCGTAAAGCCCGGGTCTTTGAGTCATATAAATTGGATTTCCTTTGTAGTAAATGGCAAGAACTAGTGTCAATATCATCATTGGAACACATAAGATAACGATGGTCATGGTAGCTACGATGATATCTACGAGTGTTTTAATTTTTAACATACCTTTTAACCTCACCCTCAAATATAGATTGGTTCATTGATTTGTAGCTCACCAGTCCCAACGGAATAGTAACTAACACCTGCTTGTTTCATTTCCAATTTATCAAACACTAATCGTCCGTCCAACACAACCGGATGATTCATTTGCGATGTAAACTCTGCCAATTGGATATTCTTAATTTCATTCCACTCTGTGACAACTAATGCCGCATCCGCTTGAAGCAGAACCTCCGAAATGGTATCCGCAACATGAATTTTGTTTCCAAAAACAGCCTTCATATTGGCAGAAGCAACTGGATCAAAAATAGATACTTTAGCTCCACAACGTAAAAGTTCCTCAATAATGACCTCTGACGCAGCTTCACGAATATCATCTGTTTCTGGTTTAAACGCAACACCTAAAAGCGCAATTTGCTTTCCATTTAAGTCGCTATAATGAGATTTTAGAACCTTTACTAACTTCAATTGTTGCGCTTTGTTTGCATCAATAACAGACTGTATTAAGCCGAAATCATAATCTACATTCTTTGCAATGTGATTCAACGCCAACGTATCTTTAGGAAAACACGAACCGCCATAACCAATACCCGCTTGTAAAAAGGCACTTCCAATTCGACTATCCATTCCCATACCTTTACTTACCTCACGGATATCACCACCAGTTTTTTCACAAATGTTAGCAATTTCATTAATAAAGCTAATTTTAGTTGCTAAAAAAGCATTAGAGGCATATTTAATCATCTCAGCACTTTCAAGACCCGTTTTGAAAATTGGAATATGGAAGCCTTGATTTATCATTTCTAATTTTTCAAGAGCTACCTCATCATCTGCACCAAGGACAATGCGATCACCGTGGAATACGTCGTGTACTGCAACACCTTCCCTTAAAAATTCAGGATTGGAAACAATCGATATTTGATACGGTGTCTGCTTCTGTATATACTCTTTCAAATAATGGTTCGTTCCAACAGGTACAGTACTTTTTACAACCACGACCGTATCTTGATTAATAGATTGTGCAATGCCCGTTGCTGCTTCTTCAATATAGTCAAGATTCGCTGAACCATCTTGTTTTTGCGGTGTACCAACTGCTAGATAGACAACCGAACTATCCACTACAACACTTTTCAAATCGGTGCTGAACGAAAGTCTGCCAGCTTCGATATTCTTTTCAATTAAAGCTTCAATACCTGGTTCATAAATCGGAGAAATGGCTTTCTGAAGTTTTGCCACTTTATTCGCATCTATATCAACACAACAAACATCATGTCCTATTTCGGCAAGCGCCACACCTGTAACTAATCCAACATATCCCGTACCAATAACTACTATATTCATAATTATTTGCTCCTCTCAAGCGATCCTACCAAAATTTGTTCTACCTTATTTGCAAGTTTCTCCGCACTGTAATGCTCTTCTGCGATTTGTCGAATTCTTGGTTGTAACTCTGCTAATAGTTCTCGTTCCGTCTCTAAATTTATGAGCAAATCTGCCAAATCTTGCGGTTTTTCTGGATTTACATAGTATCCAATACCATAATTTTCAACAATATCTTTTGTCCAACCATTTGAATTCACAATAATTGGCTTACCTGCCGCCATTGAATCAAAGAATTTATTCGGTGAGTTTGTCGCCAAAATCGGTATCGGTTTGAAACAAGTCATCGTAATATTAGCGAAACTCGTAATCATCGGAACATCGCTACGCGGAACATGTCCTAAGAAAATAACATTTGTCAATTCATGCTTAGCACAGTATTCTTCTAATCTTGGCTTGCTTTTCCCGTCACCGCCAATTACAATTTTGATATCTTCTTGCTTCTTCTCTTTTAATATCTTTGCTGCTTCTACTAAATAATCCAACCCATTAGCCTCTCCCATCGCACCTAAATGTAATAGAAAAAACTTATTTTCCAGTTGGAATTCCTTGAGCCATACTCGTTGTTCATTCACATAGTTTTTTTCTAGATCGAATAGATTCAGATCTGATAAATTGGATACCATCGTAATCTTATTTGGGTCTATGCCGGTTTCAATAATTCCCTCCGTCATGCCCGGGGATAGCTGATAATATGATCTGCTTTTTGGTAAACTTTTGATTCTAACTTGCTGAGTATATTCAAAATAAAATCAGATTTGATAGCTTCCATTTGCTTTGGAGCTTCTGGCCATAAATCTCTAACTTCAAATACAAAGGGGATTTTTAATTTCTTTTGTAATCGAAGCGTTGGTATGGCAATGGTTAACGGTGTCGAAGTAGAAAACATGATATCGATACCAGTCAACTTCTTACCAATTCTGTATGCTTGTTGCATGTAAGAAAAGAAGGACCAGCCTCGTTTCACTAATCCCATATAATTAGAGTAGTTATTTTTGATTGCGATGACTTCAATACCATCGATACGATAATACTTCACGTTTTTTTTCTTCTTTATATGGTGTATCTCCAGTTAAAAATGTATCTGTCGTAAGCATACATACCTCGTGTCCCTTTTCGATGAGCTTCTTTGCAAACTCATAGGACCTCGTTGCTGTATGCGAATTACGTGTAGCAAAATATTGATGAAGATATAATATTTTCAATAGCTCGACGCTCCTTATTTCTTATCTTGTGGAACAATAATATCCCAGGCAGCACGCTCTTTATTACTCAGTGGTTGATACATCAGTTTAAATTCGTTATAATCTTTTGGAATTTCATAGTAGCCATCACCTTCTGATGTTGCTCCTGGCTTAATTGCATCTGCATAGTTAATGCCACTACCCATGTAATAGTAATTCTCACCAATATTAATAATGAAATCATTGGCTGCTACGGTAAAGTCTTTATCTGATGTGTTTTTAATCTTATAGTGGATTTTAACTATCTTATTTCCTTTTTTATTTTCTTCAGGTGATACTTCGTTGCTCACTTTGGTTGGTGTAATTTCTAGTTGTTTTGTTGTTTTCATCTTATTTAAATCACCTTGATCTTGCTTCTTTGTCTCCGTTTGTTTTGTAGCTTGCGATGATGAATCATTAGTATTTCCACAGCCAGTCAAAAGAAGTGCTGAACAAGTTAATATAGCCGCCGTATTTGTAATTTTAGTTAGTTTTTTCATAATTTTGTCCTTTCATTGATCCACACTATTATCAATGGATCTTTCCTGTTTTTTATTTTAATAAAATAAATTGTTTTGATTTAATCACGCAAAATTTTTCGTTTTCTAGCATCTTACAAATTTGAGACATGGAATTCATACTTAAATTCGCATAGTTAGCAATGTCTTTCCTGGTAAAAAATTCCGGTATTCTAACCCTATCACCGTCTCGATAACCGTACTTGTCAGCGATATCTTTCAGAATATTTTTCAACCGCGTTTTGCCAATTTGGCGCATAAGTATATATTTTTCCGCTACTAGGGTGTTGTATTTTTGGTTATTCAAATATAGAAAAATCCACCCTTCTTGCATGTTAAATATATTATCCAACACACCTTGTTTCGAAAAGGTATATATAATAGTTTCCGTAATGGTTCTAACTTTATATTGACTTGCCCTTAGTAAAAATATATCGTTCATCCCAAGAACATCACCTTCACTGGAGAAAGATATAATCTGATCTTCATATTCATAAGCAACAATTCCTTGCTCCAAAAAATGAATCTGATTATCTAGCATATGCGCCGAGTTTAAATGCGTATTTTTAGGGATTTCCATTTTCTTGTATGCTACTCTATAGACTGGATCCTCTTTCAAAATCTGAAGTAGCCGATCGGTATTAAATCGATCTTCCACAGTCTCTCGGTTATATAGCTCAGCAAAAAGGGTACTCATTTATACTACTTCCTTCCAAAAACTTTAGAAAACTTTTGTTATAACTATTGGTTTTAGAGACATCACACCCTGTTTCTTGAATTTGCTTAAAATTAGGTTGACGTATTCTCTACTTGAATTGCTAAGTTTCGCAATTATTTCTTGTGTAATACAGTTCGGTAAAGCACCGGAATTATTTGAAGTAATACACCACGCGATTACCTCAAATATTCGCTGCTCGGCTGGTAAGAGCATCCAGTAGGATTTGATTTGTAACAATTGCTTGAACATTTCTTGTTGTGATTTTATATGGTGCTTCTCAGATGATCTCGACATATTTTCAAGTAGCCGATTTAAAAAAAAACTTGTTAACCAATATAATTCTGCACTCTGATAAAGCTATCAAAGACTTCTCTGCATTTTTATCGATGGAAAGCCATTCTAAATCACATGATTGATTCTTAAATAGTAGAAAAGTGTTGAGTATGGTCTTTTTCTTTTGCTGGGACAACGATCTTCTCCTCGAAATATACAATACCTTTTACATTGAATAAACATATATCAGACTTACTGGAGAAATCCCAGATAATATCTCCTTTTTTTACATCCATCATTCGGATATTATTAGAATGCTGATTGTTATCATAATACTGTGCAAGAATTTGCTGTAAATTAATATCTTTTTCTAATGTAGCCACGAAAGCTCACCTCTCTTAGTTTTATCTAGTGCCATATCTGTATGTTATCACTGAATACTTCCAAAAAAAATACAATACTTCCTGTTTATGAGCACTAATTTTGTACATTGTGTTACATTATTGCTCTAAATGCATTTTTTGACTATTTTTCTCACTAATGTTTCCTGCTCCTCCAAGTCATATGAAATAACGCACGCCTTGAGTAAATTCATGTACATGAAAGTCACTTGTATGTTATTCTAATGCTAAGCACTCAACGCTTTTCATTAGCTACGCTGTTTTTGAACACCCTTAGTATAACGCTTTTATTGCAATACTTCTTATAGCTGACTATCACTTCAATGACTGTTTTCGCTTGATTTTATTCCTCTAGATTCATATAAAAATGTCTATTATGTTATATTTACTCGTTTTTTTTTGATATTCATGAACAATTTAATAACAACGATACTAGTATTCTTTTTATGAAATCAGTGTTCTAGATGAACATACATACGTTAAATATTCTTTTTGTATAACATTTATCTTGAAGGGGGTAGCCACCATGTATTTAAAAGAAAGCATTGACAATTTTTCAAGGAGTTCCAATATTATAAAGTTGCTAAAAAAAAGATCCTCAATTTAATCACCATTGTATAGAAGAAAGATTTCCGATGGGGCAAGAATTGGTCTATGGAAAAAGACGAGAATACCTTTACTTGATTGAAAGTGGCTATGTTAAATATACGTACGAGGGTGAGACTGGGAAAAAATTTAGTTTTTTTTATACATTCTGGAGATTTCCCATTCCTCCCTTTGTATAATGAAGATATTCCTACCCAATCACGCTTAGAAGCATTGACAGATGTTATTTGGTGGCGTATTGATTTCTCTTTTCTCAAACAAACATTACTGCTTGAGGACCCTAGGAATTATATTTTATTACATTATATGGCGCGCACTCGCAGAGAACTGTATGCGTTAGCTGTGATAAATCGTCTAAATTCAAAAGAACGGATTTATTTTAGTTTGCTATCCTTAATTGATCTAGGCTTTCATAAAGATACTAATGTGGTTGAATTGCCAGAATTCCTCACTTATGAGCGCTTAGCTGAGTTGTCTAATACGTCTAAAGGTTATACGTCCAAAGTTTTATTACATCTACGAGAAGAAAAGATTTTAATATCGAATAAGAAACCTTGGATTATTTCTGATGTAAAAAAATTGAAAGAATTATTAGGCGCAGATAACCTTCCAGAGCCATTTTAGATGCCTTCATTTATTATTTTTCTTATAGAGAGAAGATAATAAAAGGTTATTGTTTGCTTTATTGAAGAAAGCATGTTATATTTAACTAGACTTATTTTTGTTGGTGAAGAAATGATTAGTGAATAACTTTCCACTTCGTACCGCTAAGCAGGAATAGTAATATTATGTGCCAGCGTGCACGAGGAGGAATTTAGATATGGAAACAGGTACAGTAAAATGGTTTAACGGCGAAAAAGGTTTTGGTTTTATCGAACGCGAAAACGGTGACGATGTATTCGTACATTTCAGCGCTATCCAAGGCGAAGGCTTCAAATCTTTAGACGAAGGCCAAAAAGTTACTTTTGACGTAGAAGAAGGTCAACGTGGACCTCAAGCTGCTAACGTTGAAAAAGCGTAATTTTAGCTGATGAAAGAGACTCACTTTTGTGAGTCTCTTTTTTTGATAAACGAAAAGGGTATTTCCAATGAAATACCCTTTTCGTTTATTTATTTTTAAATAATATCGGCTTTGAATAGCCTTTTCCGCTCACTAAATCATATTCAATCAGCTTATAGTCTTCTAAATATTCTTTAGCTTTAGGAGATAATTGATCTTCAATGATAGTTTGGTTGTCACCGTTTATTAAGACATTTTTCTCTAGGCCTTGGACTTCCTTGCTCATTTCTGTCAGCAACGCATAATATGGTGAAACTTTGCTGTCAGTCAGTGCAAGCATTTTGGGAGCAAAGTAGATTGGGCTGATTGTCCCGTAATCTTCTTTTGGTAAATCGAAGTTGGCGTACATGAATAATGGTGTTTCGTGCATGGTTCGCTCCGTATTCTGATTTACTATTTCTTCTGGAAAAACGCTCGGTAAATGATCTCCCCAGAAAACGACCATTGTTTTTTCTTTCATATTATCGAGTGCTGTCACGAAGTCTTTTAGGGCGTCATCCGAATATTTGATTCCTTGGGTGTAGGATTCTACAGTTTGTTTGTTTTTCTCTGGTACGCCTTCTACGCCTATCGTATTAACATATTTATCCCAGTATGTCATATGATTTTGCATGGTAACGAGATGAATAAAGGTCGATGTTTTATTTGCTTTTAGTTGGTCCAAAGTCTCTTGAAAAGCCGACGCGTCTGAAATATATTCACTGTCATCTAGCGTTTCTGTATGCTTCATCTCATCTCGACTGATGAATTTATCGAACTCTAGCGCATTATACACATCGGTGCGTCGATAAAAGGACGGCTTGAATGGATGTATCGCGATTGTTTCGTAGTTATTTTGTTTTAATGAGCTAACCAAGGATGGGAACTTTTCTTTTTGATACAGGAACATCTGATATGGTGATGTAATTTGTGGGTTAATATTATACATAGAAAGTCCTGTCAAAGCCTCGAATTCAATATTGGCTGTACCACCACCATATCCTTGTGACAAACTGTAGCCGGACGGGTATTTATCCATAATTTTGCGAGTTTCTGGAATTGGATCTGACGAGGTCGTTACGCCGTGTAATCGTGTTGGATCACTGAAACTTTCGCTCATAACGTACACAATATTGACGTCATCCATTGGTTTATTTTGGCGAGTTTCATTGATCTGGTCTGCGAGTTGACTGTATTTTTTAGCGATATCTTTAATATGTGATTCTGTATAATTGACTGGTTTGTCCATGATGTTTGCTGTAGCGCTGTAAATGAGACCTCCAACAAAACCATATTGTTGATAGCTTTCTTTTGGATCGACGTCTTTCCATTGCGCATCAATGTTGTACGCCTTTCTGAGCCAATTATCAGAGCTTTGGAAGTTAGTAAGTGAGAACAATAGAACGCCGCTAAAAACGAGCCCTGCCCCTCGAATAATAAGTGTTTTGCGATCCCAGTATTTGAAATCACGACCGTAGTACTTAGCTGAAATTTTGCGGGAGTAGCGGTCAAGTATCCAAGCGATGGCAATGATGATGGCGATTCCAAAGAATAGCAGTATCACGAGCCAAGTGGAGAGCATCGAGAGCATGAAGCGCCATTGTGTGATCATTTCAAATTCCTGAGGGTAAAGCGGTTCGCCACGTTCTAAGAATTTCTGGTTGTTCGCAAAAGCTACAACGATAGAGGTACCAACAAAGACAGTACTGCTTGCCCACACGTTTCCAATGAGCGAGATTAGGAATAAATACACTAACATAAGAACTAAGATTCCTAGTAAAAATGGAATCGGATATGTTTTGATCATTTCGAAAGTAGCTGATAAGTTGAAGCCACTGAGCGATGCATCGAGTAATATGTGCAAAATAACGGATAGAACGAGCCCAAGTCCAAGTGTTCTGAGCGACCTAACTAGATATGGATGCTTTGGTTGTTTTCTCTTTTCTGGTGCAGTCATAATAATAAATCTCCTCTGTAGCCTAAAAAGCTATGTTTTTTCCATTTTCATCTTTCTTATGTATTATACTATAGTGAAAAATAGAGTACAAACACCACGAGCAAGAGCAGCGAGACATGCCTCACTGCTCTTGCTCTATATCAAAAAGCGATATTTCTTATTGATGGTACTTGGGATACCACAATTATTGGGGTAATACCGCCTGATGATCCCCTTTTATTTGCTTGCCGTAATCACTGAATCTTCCATGGCTTTCAGCAAACGCGTTACCCTTTTTTTCCTCAAAAATGCGAAAATGGTACCTACCAACATATTATTCATTTTCTGCATCCACTTCTCAGCTTCAATTTCTTCTTTATATGTGACTTCACAGACATGATCACTAATTTCGGTGACCGTATAGGTTGTCCGGTGAAGATTTACGCGATTCGTTGTTTCGAATTGATATATATTTGGGAACTGAAACTCGGTAATTTGAGTTTCTGCAGCCGCTCCATTAGACATTTTCCGACGATACTTCAGTCCTTTTAACTTTTGCATCGGTAGATTTTTGCCTGTGGATTGTTTGACATCATAGATAACTGATTTTGCAATGGTATGAAAACATTCTTTTTGCGAGATGTATAATTTCTTGGAAACGTTCATAACGCCATCTCCCTTTTATGAATTCTTGTCTTTCTTCTTTTTCAGGAAAACCATTAAAGCTCCTAAAACTACTACTAAAATTCCAGTAAACATCATTGGCAAATTAGTCGAGTTACCACCCATGGAAGGACTGAACACGATAATAATTAAACCAAGGCTCATTATAAATAGTCCGTTTGATGCACTTTTCATCATTACTCCACAGTAACCTGGAAGTAGAGAACAGCACCGATATCCGTTGCTTTCATAACATCCTTCGCGATTCTAACCGCAGCTTCTTCATCATCAGCACTCGTTTCGAAGTATAATTTTATCCCTTTTTCGTCCACCTTTTTTAAAAGTGACACCATTTTCATTATACTTCTCTAACGTTTCTACAAAAAAAATCTCGTTTCATAGGACTACTAATTACGATCATTTTCATTACCTCCTTCTACGTATTACCTCTATTATACTTTTTTGGTGTGTGGAGTGTAAAGAATTTTCTAAACACGATTTCACATAATGGTGAAGTTTTCGATTGCTCTCCTAATAAATCGGCGACAAGCGCTCGTATTCCGAAAGTTTTGCAGACTTCCAGTTCTCACATACAATCGTATGCTCCGCTTCCGGCTTCTACAAAACTCCCGGAATACAAACGCTTTCGCTCGATTTGCGTTAAGTCAAAATTCAGGCTCTTCGTTCAAAAGCAAGATTTCCCGCATTGCGACCTAACTCGAGTCATATCTCAAGTTCACTAAAAAAATTAATCTTTTATACCTTGATCTTAAACAAAGCCACTTCGTTCCGCTGAAAAACAATTAGGCTTTCATTTCTTCTTCTGGAACACCAACCTTGTTCGCTGTAATAACGAACGGTACCCAGATTAGGAAGGCGATTACCATATTTATGAGCGATATGACAGGTGCCATCCAGTCTCCTCCTGTTGCAAGGAACGAGTTTATCAGCGGTGGCATTACCCAAACCACGGCTATTTTAACTGGTGCAACAAGACCTAATGTTGTCGCAAAGTATGCAACTGTTACCATTATCATTGGTGCTAGTATAAATGGAATTAGATAGATTGAGTTTAATACGATCGGTAAACCGAACATGATTGGCTCATTAATATTGAATATACCAGGCCCGAGTGATAGTTTTGCAACTGTTCTGGAGTCCGCTCGTTTAGAGAACATAAGTAGGGCGATGATAAGTACTAGTGTACCACCTGATCCACCCATCCATACGTAAGCGTCGAATGATCCACGAACCCATTGGTATGGAAGATCGGAACCTGAAATACCTTTTGCGGCTTCGTTAATGTTGTTAAGTTGTGCTGTACCCCAAAGTGATTCTAGAACTGGAGCGAGTACGTTTGGTCCATGAATACCGAAGAACCATAGTAATTGAACTAGGAATGTTACGAGCAACACTGCGCCATAACCTTGTGACAGGGCAAGTAGCGGTTCTTGGATTGATTTAGAAATCCATGTGATAACGTCAAGACCTGTAATTTTAACAAATGACCAGTCGATGATCGCACAGATGTAAAGGGCTACTAATGCAGGAATGATCGCTGCAAACGCTTTGCTTACTGCTGGCGGTACGGATTCTGGCATTTTGATAGTGATGTTAGCACGCATTAATTTTGCATAGATAATAGTAGAAATAAAACCGAATAACATGGCTGTAAACAAACCAGTACCATTCACTTGATTTAGATCAAGGAATCCCCAGACTGGTTGAATTGCTGATACGTCTGCTTTTGGATCAGCTGCTAATATTGCTGCTTTAATTGGATCGACAGCTACTGTTTGTGACAGGTTCATAACGAATGCTGATAGTGAAACAAGTGCACCGGCTAAGCGGTCAACTTCATACACTTTCGATAAGTTATAACCTAATGAGACCGAAAATACTAAGGAAACGATTGCAAGAGTCGCTGCCCAAACATATCCATTGACACCGATAAGTGGCTGCATGGCTTCGACAAATCCTGTCCAACCCCATGACGTTGGGAAATCCCTGAAAAATGCATTTAAAAGAACTGCGATTGAGCCGGCCATTGTGATAGGCATTGTTGAAATGAATGCATCACGTAACGCAACTAAATGTTTTTGCGAGCCGATTTTAGCTGCAACTGGTACGAAATACTTTTCTAAAAAATTAGTTAGTCCGTTCATAATTATCCTCCCTATTTTGAAACGATTTGTGGTTTATCGGCATTCATCATATAAACTCGCTTAAACGGATACCCTTTTTTTTTGCCTCCGAGTTTATTGATTTGTTGGCTTCTTTAGTGTTTGAATGCGAACAACCTCCATGCGACCTATGAATGGCTAGGGATGTCCTCCTCTCGTATTCGGATTAAGGTTTTATGGATTCACTTAACTATATTGCAAAAAGCGTGCCAAGTTTTTTAAAAGTGATAAAATATACTGGAAGCGCTTCATACGACTAGGTTTTTTTGTGAAAGTAAAGCGTTTACACACATAGAATAGTTCTGTGTAAAGAGAAAAAAACGCCGTACACACTTGGTATGTATAGACTTTTAAAGTATTGGGTATATTTCCATCATGTAATTATATTTCACAATCTATTTATTTTCACGAAATTAGATTACATAAAAAGCACCCAAATCGCAATGACTTGTGTGCTTTCTGATGGCTATTTTATGCCTCTACTTTTGTGAAGAACTGCGGTAAGTGCTCTTTGTGTGCTTCTAATAATTCGTCTAGGACCGTTTGGGCGATGTCGCCGCTTGGAACTAGTGGGTTCAGCGTGAATGCTTGTAGTGCTGTATCGTAACTACCTGTAACTGCAGCTTCAATTGTTAGTTCTTCCATCGCTTTCATCACTTGGAGTAAACCGCGTTGTGCTGGCGGGAATTTCCCAAAATTGACCGGCTCTGCTCCGTGCGCTCGGATAACACTCGTAATTTCGATTGCACTATCATAAGGAACGTCATCGATTGCTCCGTTATTGCGTGTGGAAACAACCATCATTGTGCCTTTGTTGTTGTAGATGGAATTGATGATTTCACAGGCTGCATCACTATAATGTGCGCCACCGCGTTTGGATAGTTCTTCTGGTTTATGGTCTAGATTGGGATCTTTGTATAGTTCGAATAGGCTTTCTTCTAAGCGTTTTACAACTTGACCACGACTTCCTTCTGTTTTGAATGCTTCCAGTTCCTCTGCTAGCATGTCGTCTGTCATGTAGTAGTAACGGTGGTATGGACATGGCAACATTTTTAGATTGCGAACTTGTTCATATAGGAAACGCATGTTTTTGATGTTTTCTACGACTTTTTCTGGGTTTGCGTCTGGTGCGTATAGGCCGTCGATAACTTGTTCTGTTAGCTCTGTGCCGTCTTTATCGAAAATGCGATGCCAGTGTAAATGATTGATTCCTGCAAATTTGAAGAATAGGTCTTCTTCTGGTTTTTTGAGGACGTCGGATGCACTTTTGATTGCACCAATCGGAACGTTACATAGACCAATGACTTTTTCCCATTTCCCGTAGCGAAGAACGGCTTCTGTTACCATTCCTGCTGGGTTGGTAAAGTTGATAAGCCACGCGTTTGGACATAGTTCTTTCATGTCTTCTACGATTCCTAAAATAACTGGGATAGTACGGAATGCTTTAAACATACCGCCTGCTCCGTTTGTTTCTTGTCCGATGATTCCGTGACTTAACGGGATACTTTCATCTTTAATACGTGCGTCAAGTAAGCCTACGCGGAATTGGGTGGTTACGAAGTCTGCATCTTTTAATGCGGCGCGGCGATCGAGTGTTAAGTGTACTTCGCAGTCAATTCCTGCTGCTTGTACCATGCGTTTTGCCATTGCGCCAACGATTTCTAATTTTTCACGGCCTGCTTCAATATCGACGAGCCATAATTCTCTGATTGGTAATTCATCGAAACGTTTAATAAATCCTTCTACTAGTTCTGGAGTGTAGCTTGACCCTCCGCCAATGGTAACGATTTTTACGCCTTTTTTCATTTATACATACCTCCTGAGATTTTATGAAGCGTTTTCTTATTTCTGCTCGTCTTCATTGTAGTGTATGTAATGCATTACAGGTCAAGGTTTATTTAAAAACTTTTTGATTAGGCTAAAAATTGATGTATACTAGAGTGGTATGTGAGGAGTTGGATTGGATGGCAAATATTCAGGATATCGCAAAATTGGCTGGGGTTTCTGCGGCGACTGTTTCTCGCGTTGTGAGTGGACGTGGTTATGTGAGTGATGAAACGCGGGCGCGGGTTCAAAAGATTGTGGACCAGCTTGATTATGCGCCGAATCGAAATGCAGTTTCTCTCAAAAAGGGAAAAACGATGATGCTTGGGATTGTGGCGTTGACGTTTGATAGTTCAATGGGGGTTTTTCTGCGGAGTTTTTCGATGGCGGCGCAGAGTGAGGGATATAATGTGACTGTGTTTGTGACGAATGGGGATCAGGCGCGGGAACTGGAAGCGCTTGAAATGTTGCGGCATAAGCAATTGGATGCGCTTGTTTTTGTATTGCGGGCGAGTCCTTGGGATGTGATTGAGGGTTATGCGAAGTACGGACCGATTGTTACTTGGGAACGGGTTGAATTGCAAAAAGTGGATTCGGTTTTCATGGATCAATATGATGGATATATGCTTGGTTTGGAGCATTTGTATGCCAAGGGGTACCGCCGAATTGTGAATATTTATGGACGATTGTCTGGAAAAAATACGCGTGGTCGGATGCGGGCTTTTGCTGATTTTTGCGAGAAGTATGGGCTTGATCCGAATGAGATGGAGCATTTTTATAATAAGGGGCGGATTACGCATGGGGAGGAGATTGCGCATTGGTGGTTGGCGCAGGATGTGAAGGCGGATGCGATTTTGTGCCCGACGGATTATTTGGCGTCGGGGTTCATTGCGGAGGCGCGACGGATTGGGATTCGAGTTCCTGAGGATGTGGCGGTTGTTGGTTTTGATGATACGAATAATGTGGCGCGGTTGTTTGATATGACTACGATTCATTATCCGATTGATTTGCAGGCTGAGAATGCGTTTCGGATTATTTCGAATAAGCTGGATGATAAGGATGAACCTTTACAGGAATTGGAATTTCAATTGGTGGCGCGAAAAACGACATGAGGTTTTATGTCGTTTTTGTTGCTCATATTATGGTGAGTGTTAGGATTAAAGCGATGATGGCGGGTATTCCTTGTGCAAAAAAGATGCGTTTGGATACGGTGGCCGCTCCGTAAAGTGCTGCGATTACGATGCAGCTTAGGAAAAAAAAGGGCGATTTGGAGGCCTATGGTCGTATCTGGGTATAGGAGACTCCACACAAGGCCTGCTGCTAGAAAACCATTATACAAACCTTGATTCGCCGCAAGTTCTTTCCCGTTCTCGGCTTTTTTCTTTTGTCATATTGAACGTCTTTAATGTTCTTGGTTTCGTGAAGGCAAACATTTCGAAGTACATAATATAAAAGTGTAGTAGTGCCACGATTAGAATGAAAATAGTAGTTAAAATCGCCATTATCTTTTCTCTCCTTTTAGGTTTTGTAGTCGTTCTAGTAATTGCTCGAGTGTTTCGATGAGGTTTTGGACATCCTCGGGGTCTTTTGTTGCGAGTTGGTCTGTGGTCGCTTGGTAGAATGGTAAAATCATGATGCTTTTTTTGGCGGCTTCGGTGCCTTGTTTGGTTAGGCTAAGCATTGTTTCTCGGCGATCTGTTTTAGAGGTTTCCCGGTGAATGATACCTTTGACGACGAGTTGGTCGACTTGGGTACTTGCGGTACTTTTTGATAGGGACAGTTGTTCTGATACTTGTTTGAGCGTTCCGCCTTGGTGGAAACTGATGGTATTCACGATCGCCAACTGTAAAAACGTCAAGCCAAGCTCTGATTCATATTGCCTTGTAATCTGCACGAGTGTATTGTTGATGCTGACGACCGCCTTGATAACATCTCCTGCTTGTTGTAAATTCGACAAAAAACCACTTCCTTTGATATTAGTTCCGTTCGGTATAGTTCTATTATGAACTATTTTAGGATGAGATGCAACCTTTTGGGTTTAGTACATTGAAAAACCGGTATTTTTCGAATACACTAACGAACTGGAGCGTAGCTAGGAGTACTTAGATGCTAGGCAAAGCCGAGCACCGGAGTGGAGCGTACGATTTGTACGTTGACTGAAAACAGGTATCTCTGACCATGTGAGAAGTTATGCGTAGCTCACTTGCGCAGAAGAACCCCGGAGCACAGGGTTTAAGGTTGGCAGATTCACTCTGTTCATATGCATATTGTTGTTGTAACTCATTTCATTTCGAACAACTCCAACAATGAGTGTTCCTAGCTTCGCTCGTCACGCTAGTTTTTGAAGGAGTGAATAGGGGCAGGTATCCTTCCACCTCGGGCAATGAATTCTGCGGATGAATTTTTATTAACTTTCATAACTGGAGCAGTTCCAAGCAAACCACCAAATTCAACCATATCTCCAACTTTTGTTCCTTCTGCCGGAATTAGGCGAACAGCTGTGGTTTTATTGTTAATAACTCCGATTGCTGCTTCGTCGGCGATTATGGCGGCAATTGTCGTTGCTGGTGTGTCACCTGGGATCGCGATCATATCAAGACCTACGGAACAAATTGCAGTCATTGCTTCTAGTTTTTCTAGATTCAGAGAACCGTTGTTAACCGCTTCGATCATGCCGATATCTTCGGAGACTGGGATGAAAGCGCCACTTAGTCCGCCGACGTGACCGCAAGCCATGACTCCCCCTTTTTTTACGGCATCGTTTAGGAGTGCGAGTGCCGCGGTTGTTCCATGTGTCCCAACGGTTTCAAGGCCCATTTCTTCTAGGACATGCGCGACGGAATCTCCGACGGCTGGGGTTGGTGCAAGTGATAGATCGACAATGCCGAACGGTACGCCTAAGCGTTTGGATGCTTCTTGCCCAACGAGTTCGCCCATTCGTGTGATTTTAAATGCGGTTTGTTTGACCATTTCAGCCACTTTATCAAAGCTCTCACCTTTTACTTTTTCAATGGCTCGTTTGACAACACCTGGTCCGCTGACTCCAACATTAATGACGCAATCTGCTTCACCAACCCCGTGGAAAGCGCCTGCCATGAATGGGTTATCCTCTACTGCATTCGCGAATACGACGAGTTTTGCGCAACCTAGCCCTTGTGTGTCTGCTGTTAATTCTGCGGTTTTTTTGATGACTTCGCCCATATCGCGAACGGCGTCCATGTTGATTCCGGTACGTGTGGAACCGATGTTTACTGAGCTGCATACTCGCTCGGTTTGTGCTAGTGCCTCTGGTATGGAATGGATTAAAATCGCGTCGCCTTTTGTGTATCCTTTTTCAACTAAAGCCGAGAATCCTCCGATAAAATTGACACCTACTGTTTTAGCGGCTTCGTCTAGTGTTTTGGCAAAGGCAACGTAATCTTTATCTGCGGAAGCTCCTGCAATAATCGCGATTGGCGTCACAGATATCCGTTTATTTATGATTGGTATCCCAAATTCAGACTCAATTTGTTCGCCTGTTTCGACTAGTTTCTCTGCATATGTAGTAATTTTTTCGTATATTTTTGCACGCGCTTTTTCGCCATCACTATCGATACAATCAAGTAGTGAAATCCCCATCGTAATCGTTCGGATATCTAATTTTTCTTCTTCAATCATTCGAATTGTTTCTAATATTTGTTTCGTCTCCATATCCCTACCTCCTTATAATTTATGCATCGAATTGAATATTTCTTCGCGTTGAATACTGACTTTGACTTGCAGATCGGTTCCTTTTTTTGCAAGCTGTGCTTTTACCTCGTCAAAAGCCTCTATCGTCGTACTGAGGTCAAGCATCATCATCATGGTGAAATAGCCATCCATAATCGTTTGCGATACGTCTAAAATATTGATTTCGAGTTCGCTAAGCTCATTGCTGACGCCAGCGATAATCCCAACATTGTCTTTCCCAATAACTGTTAAAATTGCTTTCAAATAAATCCAGCTCCTTTTAATTTGATAGATTCTATTATACTACTTATCATGCTGAATTTCACTAATTTTTTGAAAATAAAAACTTGAGTGTGTATTATGGTTTCTTATAATAACAAAAAAGTAGCACAAAACACGTCTAGAATCGCGTTTGTGCTACTTTTGCTATATCCTTATTTTCTTCTACGCAAGAAAAGCGCGCCAAGTGCGGCTAATAAGCCTCCAAAAAGAACAGTGGATGTAGTAGTGTCGCTATCACCTGTTTTTGGTAATGCGTTAGTCGGTACTGCTTTTGTTGGTTGTACCACTTTCACTGGGACAACCGGGCTTGCGGATGGTGCTAGATTCACGCTCGGGCTTGGTGCTGCTGGTTTCGCTGGTGTTTTAGGAACAGCGGGCGCCACTGGTGTGATTGGATCTACGGGTACGATTGGTTGTGCGCCAACAATGACAGTGATCGTGAATTGTGTTTCATTGCCGTCGCTGTCTGTTACGCTGTACGTCACGTGGTAGATGCCTGCTACATTTGGATTCACGTCGTTGCTGATGACTTGGATTTGGCTCGTGATATCGCCATCTTCTAAGTCTTCTGCGCTCACGCCTGCCATTGGATCGAAGGCTTGGCCAAATGCT
>NZ_AODE01000047.1 GCF_000525855.1 Listeria cornellensis FSL F6-0969 | reverse complement strand
TGCTTCGTCTCTGATAAACGAACACCTACTACGTAAGAATATTCATTTTGGATAGAAATTCCTTCATTTTTAGATTCATCATTAGACTTGTCTACCTTTTTAAATTGAACTGCACCTAAAATAATCCCATCATAGCTTTTTTCTGGCATTGTTACTTCTATTTCTACTTTCTTAGAACCCTTTGCTGGTACAGTAAGTATCTCTTCACCATTTTTTATTTTAGCTATATCTGGTAAAGCTGTTTTCAAGCTTTTATCGCGCTTTTCTGTGCTTTTTTGTGAGTAGTCGATAATTCCACTTTTATTTGTTGATGCATAATTGATAACCGGAGCTACATCGATTTCTTCTGCTCCGCCATTCTGAACTATTATCTCTAAGGTTTGTTGTTGTCCTGGTTTCATTTGCAAATCAAAGTAAGTCTTCTCTTTATCTATTTGATTTTCTGGAATCACGGCTTGGACTGAGTACCCTACATCACCTTCTGCTGCATTTACGATCCCGTCCCCACTGTTCAATACAAGCATTACAACAGACATTATAAGGCTGATTACTAAAAATGCTTTTTTCATTAAAACCTCTCCTTACTTTAATTTGAAATGAAAAATAGTAGATCCCAAAATATCACTTTTCTGGAATCTACTAGGAGTCTACTATTAAGCTTCTGGAGCGTCAGTCAGTGTCCACGTTACTTTTGCCTCATGCGCGCCAACCGTTGCACTTCCAGCTGGAATAGTCAGTTGTACATTGTCATTTAAAGAACCAGCCTCTTCTGGTGTATCGCCGAACCAACGATTCACCCACGTACCCATACCTTCATCAACACCTGCTGATACAACTTTTGCTTCCGTTACACCATCCATTGAGAGTTCAATTAATTGCTCTGAGCTAGGTTTGGCCGCAGTGTGACTAGCTGAACTAATCTCAGCATTTTTAAGCGCGATTTCCGCCCCTTTTAATGAAGCTTTACCCTCTTCATCCTTAAATTCGCTTGCTTTAGCTGTAACAGCCCAACCTGTACCCGAGCCACGACGATCAGTCACCTGAATAAATGGGCGTATCGATGTGGATGAGTAGGTTTCTATTGAAGATGAAATCTCCTGTTCACCAAAATCCATAGAAGATACATAATCTAACGTCAATGATCCAGTATTACCTGTTTCTGGATCAGTTGGATTTAATGGATCATTTGGATCAAGTGGTTTTGTAGGGTCACTCGGGTCGACTGGAAATGTAGGTCCTACTCCCTCAGTGAAGTTAATACCCGCTTGCGAAGTACCTGTTGATTCTGCTGCCGATGCTGTTGCTGTAAATGCAGATAGTGCACCTGCCGTGATTGTTGTGATTACTACTAATTTTTTGAAATTCATAAATTTTTTCTCCTCTCAAATTTGGGGTACAGTGTTTAATGTATCGCGTACTGCTCTAGCTGATAAATCTATAATACTATGAATACGGCAGATATATTTTTCACTGTCCTTGTTTGAAAAAAGATTTTTAGAAAAAATAATAATTTGGAAATGTATGTCAATGAATCATTATTGTTGCCGCTTTGATTATCACAATATACGGTTCGCTACTATTTCCACGATTATCTTGGGCAATAAAAGTAATCGTTTGGTTTGCCATTAACGCAGGAATATCCATCACAAAACTACCGTTATCGTCAACTGTTGCTTCCCCAATAATAAAACCATTCCAATGAGCCCTCACTTTTCTTGCTGGACTTTGAGCGAATCCTGTTACTTGCGTTGTCACATCGTACACTGGATTTGTTCCAATACTTGGCTTATCAATAAGAATAAATTTCTCCACACGCGTGCTGGCATGAGATGTCTGTCCAGTTGATAATTTGGTAACGATTGCTTTAATAATCGCCCCTTCTGGTTGTTTCTCAATTACAAAATGATAGTATCCATCACTACCCACCTGACCATTTGCAATAACTACTGTTCCACTTCTGATTTCGATAGACTCTCCTGCTTCTCCGGTTCCCGACACACTGGTATCCGTATCCATCACTCGTTCGATTGTCGTTGAAACAATTTTAGGTATAACCGTTATCCAAACGTTCTTAGTGGTAGACTCATTTTGAGAATCTACAACTGTATAAACAACCATATATGTACCCAAAACCTCCGTATTTACTGTGTTTTGCTGAACAGTAATCCTTGCTGTCATATTGCCGTCCTCTAAATCGATAGCCGTAACGTTATTCATTACATCAAACTGGGCATTTTGTTCCACCGTTTGATTCTGTGCGTAAATAATCGGTTTTTGATTCGTAGCGCCTTGAACCGTAACACTAATCCATTTGGAAGTCTGCGCCCCCTTTGAATCTGTGACCATATAAAGCACTTCATAAACACCGAGTTTATCTGTATTGACATTATTACTCAGTACTACAATTTTTCCAGTCAAATCGCCATCTTCTTTATCATAAGCGGTCACACCTTTTAATGCGTTAAAAGAGGTGTTTTGATGTACTATCTGGTCTTGCGCATACAATATTGGTTTTTGATCGCTAGCTTCGACTACCGTTACCGTAATTTGCTCCGTACTTTTAGCCCCGCCAAAATCAGTAACACTATACAGTACAGAGTAAACGCCTGGTATCTCTGTATTAACATTACTACTTAAAACTGTAAGTCGGTGGGTAATATCTCCGTCTTCCTCATCCATAACCGTCACATTGTCCAAAGTATTAAATGTTTTCCCAGCCTCTACGATTTGATTTTGCGCATGAATAATCGGCTTATGATTCGTTGCAGCTACTACTGTAATAGTGGCTAGTTTAGTCCCAACCAACCCAGTCGAATCAGTAACTCTGTATAAAACTGAGTATACACCTGGGATTGCGATATTCACATTGTTGCTAACGACTTCAATACGTTCTGTGATATCTCCATCCTCTTCATCAAAAGCACTAATACCCATAAGTGGCTGGAAATTCTCATTTTTTGTAATAACCCTATTTTCTGCAGTTATTACCGGTTTGCTATTCGCCTCCATCCCACTGTTCTCTGCTTTAGCTACAAGTGGTGATACGGACTGTGAACTCATCAAAAAAATGACAAGAAAAGTAAGCCCCCAATTTCTTAACTTCTTTTTCATGTTTTTCTTCCCTTCTAACTTGTTTTTTTTGACCTCAAATATTTCTAGACCTTAACTATATATAAACAAACTCAAATTCTCACTTTATATTCATGAAAAATAAATTTGGAATAGATGTTTTTTAGTCACCTTAATGCTCCCAACGCAAACAATGTATATTCTACTAATTCATTTGTAGCTGACTATCTCGTTGCTTTAAATATTTTGCTGGAGTCCCAACAACAACAGTATATTCGTCTACATCATTAACGACCGTAGAACCTGCGCCGACTATGGCCCATAGAGAAACAACAACATCCGGCAACACCGTCGCATTTGCCCCGATATATGCTCCATTTTCCAATTGTACATACCCAGTAATCACGACGCCTGGTGAAACTTGCGTGAAGTCCCCCAATACCGCATCATGTCCAATGATACTGGCCGAATTGACAATGGTTTGATTACCTACGCATGCATCTACATTGATAATTGCTCCCGCCATAATAAAATTACCATACCCAATTTTGGCGTTTGGAGAAATAAGCGCTGCTGGATGAATCATGTTAGGAAATTGCTCTTGTCCTTTATTTAATTGCTTAAAAATCTTCTGACGCGCCTCGTTATTCCCTACTGCAATGAAAAAATAGGAACCTGATGCCACAAAACGGCTATTCGCTAGCGGTCCAAAATAGATACCATCTTCTGCAACATACGCTTCTTTCAAGCTATCATCCAAAATCGCGATAATTTGGTATTCTTTTTGAAGTGCAATAATCTCTCGCACCATTTTAGTGACGCTGCCATCTCCAATTACCACTAGTTCTTTCAACATCTCATCATCTCCTGTATCTTTTTATTTATACGTGTAGTACGCTTTTTCAGCTTCAATAGAGGGTCTGTTTAGTACGGTCCCAATTATTTCGTTGCCTGTCCGATGTAACAAATCAATAGCTTTCTCTACTTTTTTATACTCAGAACTTCCGCTCTTAATCACAAAAATAATACCGTCTGTAAACCTTGCGATAAGCTGGGCATCTGATGCCACTAGTACGGGTGGTGCATCAATAATGATTTGATCATACTGGTCTCTATATTTTTTAACCATATCTAGCAAAGCATTGGAATTTAGGATGGTCGTCGGATTCGGCGGAATAACCCCTGCTGGTAGTAGATCTAAACCTGGCACTTCGGTCGGTCGGATGGCTTCTCGTGAATCGCAAGCCTCATTTAACAACAATCCCGTAATACCTTTCGCTCTTCCAAAATGAAACATGTGATGCTGTACAGGCTTTCTTAAATCCAGATCGATGAGTAGTGTCCGTTTGTTTTGTTTCGCGTATACAACGGCTAAATTAGAAACAATTAATGACTTCCCTACATCTGGTTCAGCCGAGGTCACCATTAACACCTTTTTTTCAGTTTGAATGGATGCGAATTCGATATTTGTTTTGATAGATGTAAACTCTTCTGAAATCATCGAAGTTGGATTGGCAACGGTAATCAATTTTCTTTTACTATCTTTTTTCATTTTTTTCATTTTTTTTCATTTTTGAAGCCTCCATCAGTATTGGTTTGGCTATTCGGTATATTCGATATCATGCCTAAAACGACGAGATTGAGTTTCTCTACTATTTGCTCTTCTGTTTTAATGGTTGTATCCATCATTTTTTTAATAAAGCAGATGAGGATAGAAAGTATAGCTCCAATAACAATGGAGAGCAGGTACATTAACGGTTTATTAGGAAATACAGGTTGTGTCTGCTCTGACATTTCTGCCGTAGACATGATCGTGACCGTCTTATCCGTCATCACTTCAGGTAATTTCTCTTTAAAGGAGCGGGCGACCTGATTCGCAATTGCTACCGCTACCGCTTGATTTTTATCCTCCACGTGAATATTTAAAATTTGTGAATTCTGATCGTTAGCCACAACTATTTCATCCTTTAGTCTTCCCACGGAATATTGATCGTTAAATTTATGACTTACTTCATTTAATACAAGCGGGCTTCTTAGCATTGAGCTGTATGTGTTAATCATTTGCAAATTCGCCTGTACTTCCGAATTTTGAAGATTGGCCTCTTCTTTTTCAGTATTTTGCACCACTAATATTTGCGTAGTTGCCCTGTATTCTGGTTTTAATACATAGTTTACCAAGGAAAACATGGCTCCAAAACTCACTGCGAAAATTGTCAGAATAATCCACATATTCTTCTTGATGATCTCTAATATCTCTACAATTGAAATGATAGTTGTATGATTTGTCAAAAAATTATCTCCTCTCACTTGCTTCATTCTCCATTTAAAAATGTTCGTATTTTTTTGTAGTCGCTCTTGGTGATAATAAATAAGGTTGTCCAACGTAACATATATTTCCTTTTAAACCAAAGCACGCACATCATACCGCAAATAGTATAGGATAGGATCGATGCAACCGCAGCACCAATGATTCCCCAACATGGAATCAAGAGGATATTGAGCCCCGCATTGACGAGGACACTGATAATAAGCGTTACTAGGTAAAAGCCCATTTTCCCTTGTGCGATAAACAGGGTGCCTATAATTTTAGAGTAGATAATGAACGGCACTGCCAGAAACATGAGTAATGTAGTGAGGTACGCGTCTGCAAATGCGTTTCCAAAAAGGAAAATAATGATATACTTGCCGAATATGGCCATGAAAAGGATAAATAAAAGTACGAGTGTCATCGCCATTCTAATGGAAAAAGTCAGGCTAGCGATGGCATCTTTTTTAGCATTTTTATTCATCATGACGTCTTTGAAAATATCGGGTAGCATCCAAGCATATTCGGCGAGCTGAACCCCTGTACTATACATACCTACATCAAATGCGGCGACATGGAACCACTCTAGGAATAAGATGTCCATGCGGTAATTTAAGGCGATGAGACACGTAACTAACATGGGTAGAAAACCTTGTTTCATGATTTTAGGCCATTCGCTAAACTTGATGCTTTTTCGTTGTCGTTGGTCATCTACTCGTTCTGTGTTACGAATAGCCATGAGTGTCATAATGATTGGCACGATATTTTTCATGGCATACACGAGTAGAGCGATAAACACATATGATGGTGCAATAAAGTATACAATCACCGTCAAAACCATATTAGAAATGGCGGTTGAAATCACGATTACGGTATTTTTTTTTGATATTTTCTACTAAATTGATCTGTGTCACTTGGAGACCGAGGACGTTAAGCGCAATCAAAACCATAATCATGATGTAATCGATAGGTTGTCCGACGAGATACATGAGCAGAGCGATAGCGATAAAGATCACATATTGAACCAATGATAGCGCAATAAATGTCATTTCGAACTGACGCACACTTGTTTCCCGCCGCTTATAGTTCACGTAAACAAGCGAAATTCCCATATTCAGAACCGACACACCAATATTGACTGCATTCATATAAACTGCATATTCACCTTTCAGTGTGGGCCCCAGGTAACGGGTCATGAAAACGATAGACAGTAATCCCGTAAGAATGATGATAATTTTTTTGAACAATGTCATACCATATGGACTGGACAACACTTTTTTTTAAGATCTTCATGCATTATTTCTCCTCTATTTTTGATAGTTTACGGGTCGAAATCGGACATGTTTATTCAAGAAGTAAAACATCAAGAATAGAATGAGGCTAAAACTTAAGTCATTGATGAGGATAGTAATATTTTGCCCTGGCATCATACCCAATCTGGCACAAGCATAGGTGAGTATATAGTAAACTTCTAGTTGTTGCGTCTGTTTTATTTTATCTTGTAGATAGTAAGCAAACACGATGACAAGTACGCCAATTACTGGGGCAAAAATAAGACCAAAAAATAAATTTCCTTGCCCAATCATGGGGATGATCTGTGTCATGTGATCGGAGAAAAAATAACGCTCGTTGAAATAGATGGAAGAATAGTTGATTGACCAATCGGAGATCAGTGAGCCTACACCCAACATGGGTCGAAAAATATCATAGAACAGCACGCTTAGATTTCCTGCTTCTGGAAAAAGATCTTTTGCTTCCAGTGCAATCGCCACATTATATGGGCCTGCTAGATAGACCTGCATTTTATCAGTGTAATCGACTAACTTGCTAGCCCCTTCTGATATGGAAGAAATTTTGCGGAAAGAGGCTATTGCCGTTAGCATGACTGGAATAATAATGGCCGTACTAAGCAATACACGTTTAAAAAAGGCTGGAAATAGAAGTCTGAACGTAAGAAGTGATGCGATGGAGGTGATAACTATATCCGCGCGGTTCGTACCGATAAATGTCCCAATGTTGAGAAATAATAATAAACATGCTAGGTAGACATATTTTATTTTGCTTGTATCTTGGTATTTGATATAGCAAAGCCATGTCAGCAACAAAAACAGGATTTGCTTGGCTACTAGGAATAGAAAGCTAATTAGGGTCGCGATCGTCGAAGTATTTTCCAGCGATCCAGCTGTTCCTGGAACAAAGAAGCCAATTTTCTTGATCACACTTGGAAATGCTAGTAGACTAACGATAACTAGTATAAGCATAAGACCGTACATCATGTAGTTCGAGTTTTTCAGGAGTGGCCTCGCTTCAACCGTCTTTTTTTTGATACTTTTGATCTAGGAAGAAAATGACCAGCGTTAAAATAATTAATTCATACACCATTAACCAAATAGCCGTTTCAATGGAGCTTGGTAATGGTGCCACTGGGGATCTTCCACCGTAGTACTGCACGCTCACAAGAAATATCGGCATGATAACAAACCGTAATCCTTGCATAACGATGAATATGACATTAAACACACGTAACTCAATGTTGAGTGATTTGGAAAAAACAACCCAGTAGCAGATCGTGTATGCTAGCGGTAATAAGGCTAAAAACTCATAGCCCTGCGCTTTCGTCCTAAATATCACAGTGAAAAAGCTAATAAAACAGCAGAGATAAGTGAACCAATGATATAGACTTACTAATTTTGTCTGATTTCCTAATCTCATTGCATTATTGGTTCCATTTTTTGTTTTGTAATCCCAGAAATAATAGTGGTTAGCGTTTGTACTACTTGACTGAGCTCTACGTCGGTGAGGCTCGTCGTTGATGGGAGACACAGTCCGCTTTGGAATAGCTGTTCTGAGATGGCTGGCACTCCTTCTGTATGTGCGTAAAAATCATAGTCTGCGAAACATGGCTGACAGTGCATCGGGTTCCATAGCAACCGTGTTTCGATGCCCTGCTTGTTCATCTCTTGCATAATATCCATTGGATTTACCTCCAGCGTCAAAGTGCTTAACCAATAATTGTTGTAAGAACCCGATACTTCTTGATGTAACTGGACACTTGGTTCATTCGCTAACTGTTGCTGATAAAAGTGGAAAATCTCACGTTTTTTTTTGAATACGATTTTTTAGTACTTCGAATTGGGCGATACCGACTCCGGCAGCAACATTACTCATTCGGTAATTAAAACCAACACGATTATGCAGGTAGTAAGGCGCCACTTCTTTGGCTTGCGTGGATAGCTTACGCGCTTTTTCTATAAATGCTTCATCATCCGAAATAAGCATTCCGCCGCCGGACGTCGTAATAATTTTATTTCCATTAAACGAAAATATGCCTGCCTTTCCCATTGTGCCAGAAGGCTTTCCTTTGTAAGTAGAACCTAATGACTCGGCTGCGTCCTCGATAAGAGGGATATCATATTGATCTGCCAGCGCCATAAGCTCGTCCATTTTCGCGCATTGACCATACAAATGTACGACAATGATTGCTTTTGGCAAAGTCTTTTTCCGAGCGGCTTTTTCTAACGCGCGCGATAAAGCTTGTGGTGACATATTCCATGTTTCAGGCTCTGAATCTATAAATACGGGTACCGCGCCTTGATACAAAATTGGATTGGCTGATGCTGCGAAGGTAAAACTTTGACAAAAAACAATATCTCCAATCCCGATATCAAGAGCCGCCAAGGAAAGATGAATCGCAGCTGTCCCTGAATTTGTTGCGAGAGCTGCCTTTGAACCAGTATATAAGCGTGCTAGCCTTTCCATCTCATCCACATTGGGACCAAGTGGCGCTACCCAATTCGAGCTCAGCGCTTCTTCGATATAGCTTATTTCGTTCCCGCTCATATGCGGAATACTCAGTGGTATACGCATTCCCTACCTCACTTTCCTAGTTTAACTTAGTTCCCTGAAATTTTTGCACTGTTGCTTGTCCTGCTTCGCTGATGCCTTTAATTAATAGTACTTTTTGGACCGTTAACCATAAAATTTTCAAGTCTAGTCTCCAATTTTTATGTTGTGTATAGTATATGTCTAAACGGAATTTTTCTTCCCAACTAATGGCATTCCGACCATTTACTTGCGCCCACCCTGTGATACCAGGTTTGACGTCATGTCTCTTCCGTTGTTCTTCGGAATAAAGCTCCAAATAAGAATCCCGTAAAGGTCTTGGCCCAATAAACGCCATATTCCCTTTTACAATATTCCAAAGTTGTGGCAATTCATCTAAACTTAGGTTTCTTAATAACCTTCCAAACCATTTAAGACGCTCTCCATCCGGCAATAATTCTCCATTTTTATCCAATTTTTGATTCATCGTACAAAATTTATAGATAGTAAATAATTTTTCATCTTTGCCTACACGTATTTGCTTAAAAATAATCGGTCCACCATTGATAAATATAATGCCTAAGCTGATAACCACAAATAGGGGAGAACATATCATCATGAGTATGATAGCAATAAGAATATCTACATATTTTTTCACAAAATCGCTCCTATTCTAGAGTTCATACATCGCAAGGATGCCTTGCCATACATTTTCGCGCTTAAATTCTACCTCCACTCGCCGTTTTCCTTCGATGCCCATTTTACTAGCCTTCTCAGGATTATGCAGCAAGCTAGCAATAGCTCTTTCTAACTCTTCGGGGTTCCTAGCCTCTGTTAGCAGACCCGTCTCTCCGTGAACCACCGTATCCTTAGCTCCCGTCACATTCGTGGCAACCACTGGTAAGCCACTATAAGCCGCTTCCATCGCTACATTTCCAAATCCTTCTCGATGCGTTGGGAACACAAAAACCTGGATTTTTTTATAAAAAGGGGCAACCTCTTTTTGGAAATTCAGCAGAATAATATCCTGATGCATTTTAATTTTAATCATCGTATTCGCTCTTAATCCATGATCTTTATCTAAACGGCCAACCAGAAGTAATTTCAACATTGGGAATGTTTCTTTTAATAATAAGAAAGCTTCTACTAAATCATCTATTCCCTTATCTTTCGTTAAACGCCCTACATAACCAATAACTTGGTCTTTCGAATCAATAGGTAGAACTGACATTTCTTTGCTTGCTACATGTTGAAATTTATCTGTATTGATACCGTTACTACTACCTGATCCAATACAATGCAGTTTAGCAGGCTTAGTTAATTTTAGTTCACTCGCTTTCTCTAGAAGGCTCGGACTCACACAAATGATTTCATTAGAGAAACGACAAACCAACTTTTCGAAATATAGTAGCATCCTTTTTTTTTATACCTGTCATCGTCTCTAATCGCAAACCTCGCAATGTGTAAATTCGTTTAGGAACACCACATATTTTTGCAACTATGGAAGCTAGTAAGGAAGCTTTAGGAGTGCTATAATTTATGACACTCGGCTTTACTTGTCGCATCAATTTCAACATTTGGAAAAAAGCACGTATATCTTTTCGAATCGCTATATCTCGTTCCATAGCAAGAGGGTGAAAATGAATATGTTTTGGTAAGTCTGCCACTTCAGGGCCATTTGCTGCTATAAGATGCACGTCATATCCACATTCCGCCATATATTCTAACTGCCCATCCAAAAGCTTGATGCTACGAGATGCTGTCAAGACATACAATAACTTCGGTTTCACTATTACAACCCCCAATAACCAATATTTTCAGGTAATTCTTGTTGGTTAAACATCCGTTTTAGATCAACAAATAGCGTTTGTTTTTCTTTTGTTAATAAATAATTTTTGTCGGGTAAAATCTCTTTCCATTCATCATGCGCTACTGCTAAAATAACTAATTCTGCTGGTCTCAATTCTGTATAAGGAGTCAATACGAGCCCATAATCACTGGCTACCTCAGCGTCATCAGCAAGTGGATCAGACACCTGTATATCTAAATCATACTGTTGTAATTCCTCAATCATATCGAAGACCTTGGAGTTTCGTAAATCTGGCACATTCTCTTTAAAAGTTAGTCCAAGAATTGTAATTTTAGCTTTTTTTAAATCAATACCTCGACGAATCATTTCTTTCACAACATCTGCCACAATAAATTTACTGACACTGTCATTCACTTGGCGCCCTGCTAAAATAATTTTTGGCGTATAGCCTACACTTTCTGCTTTATGTGTGAGGTAGTATGGATCTACACCAATACAGTGTCCACCAACAAGACCTGGACTGAAATTCAAGAAATTCCATTTTGTCCCTGCTGCTTCTAAAACTTTATGTGTGTCAATTCCCAATATTTTGAATAGCATAGATAGTTCGTTCATAAGTCCGATATTCAAATCACGTTGTGTGTTCTCAATCACCTTTGCAGCTTCGGCGACTTTGATGGAATCAACGGCATGTATTCCTGCGTCTACTACTTTACCGTATGTTTGCGCGATTGTTTCAAGAACATCTGGATGATTCGCGGATACTATTTTTTTAATCGTGCGGAAGGTATGGATTTTATCGCCAGGGTTAATGCGTTCGGGTGAATATCCTACAAAGAAATCGACTCCTTCCTTCATGCCTGAAACTGATTCTAAGACGGGGATGCATTCTTCTTCTGTTGCGCCTGGATATACAGTAGATTCAAACACAACGATAGAATCCTTTGACATGTGTCTGCCAACTGTTTCAGAAGCTTTTCGTAGCGCCGTTAAGTCTGGTTTGTTGCTATCATCAATGGGTGTTGGAACCGCTACAATAATAAACGGATAATTAGAAAGTTTAGTCGCATCCGACGTGAACGTAATATGCCCTTGTTCTAACGCTTCTTTCGACACTTCTCTCGTGCGATCGTATCCATTATGCAATTCATTAATACGTGCTTCTGATATATCAAATCCTAAAACAGGATATTGTTTTTCAAATTCAACGGCTACTGGAAGCCCAACATAACCTAGACCAACCACTGCTATTCTTTTTTCTTCCATCTATTTCAAAACTCCTTTATTATATTTAATGTACCAATCAACAAAAGCCTTTATTCCTTGCTCAATGGTCGTATTCGGTTTAAAGTCGATATCTCGAATCAGATCTGTAACATCTGCATGCGTCTTTTGAACATCACCAGCTTGCATAGGTAATAATATTTTTTCGGCCTCTTTACCAATCAATTTTTCAAGTGTTCCAATGTAATCCATCAAACTGACCGGACTATGATTGCCGATATTATAAACTCGATAAGGCGCCTTACTTGTTGCAGGATCTGGTTGTAACGCATCCCAGCTTACGTTCGATGTTGGCTCGGTCTGAGTTAAGCGATAAATTGATTCCACCACATCATCGACAAACGTAAAATCACGTAACATGTCACCATTATTAAACACTTGAATCGGTTTATCATTAATGATGGCATCTGCGAATTGGAACAGCGCCATGTCTGGTCTTCCCCATGGGCCGTACACCGTGAAGAATCTCAAGCCCGTAGTTTTCAATCCAAATAAGTGACTGTATGTGTGGGCAATCAGTTCATTGCTTTTTTTCGTCGCCGCGTACAGTGATAATGGATGTTCCGTGCTGTCATGTGGGGAAAAGGGCATCGCTTGATTCGCACCATAAACCGAACTACTTGACGCATAGATTAACTGCTCCACACCGTGTTGTCTGCAACTCTCAATTATATTCATAAAACCAACTATATTAGACTGAATGTAGGCGTCAGGATTCTCAATACTGTATCTTACGCCTGCTTGTGCCGCTAAATTTATTACAATTTTCGGTTTTTCATCTTCGAAAATATTATGAATTAAAATTTTATTTTCTAGTCCAACTTTGTAGAAAGAAAAATTCGGATTTTTAAGTTGCTCTAAACGCGCCTTTTTTTAAATTCACATCATAGTAATCATTGATATTATCAATCCCTATCACTGTGTAGCCTTCTTTTAATAAACGTTTACTCACGTGGAATCCAATAAATCCAGCCGCGCCCGTTACTACTATTTTTAAGGTCATAATTCCATTCCTTTACTGTAGAGTTTTGAAAAAAGAGTGATATAAATCTGCTCGCTGTTTTTGTAAAATCGGTTTTGTATATTTCGCTGCCGTTTGGAGATTCTTACGAGCTTCTTGCAACTGTTTACTCCTACTCACGATTAGGCTATCGATTTTCCGTGCCAGATCTGCGCTATCTCCAATCATATGAATCATATTAGGGGACAATAATTCTGGAATCCCTCCTGCACTTGAACCGACCGCTGGACAGCCTCTTGACATAGCTTCAATCAAGGCACGCGGAACTCCCTCTGTTTTACTTGGTTGAATATAAATATCCATTTTATCTATCCAATCAAAAATTGCTTTTCCACTAGGTAATATGCCACAGAATACACTGTTTTCAGTTACGCCTACTTTCTCAGCGTAATGCAACCATTTACTAGCATCCCCAGGTCCAAGGATATATAGTGTCACATCTCGATTTTGCTGTTTTAATTTACCAATTGCATCCATCGCCGTATCGATACCTTTATAGTCTGTTGTGAGCGTTCCAATCATACCTATTTGCACAGTTTTTGAAACATCTTGTATCTTTATTTTCCGTTTTCTTTTCTCGTATACTTCCAAATCGATGCTTTCAATCTCCACATTCGATGCTGCTGCGCGCTCTCCACATGTCGGGTATTTTCTTTGTAAATCTTTTTGCGTGACGTAGAGTACATGCGTTGCCTCAGCCACATCTTTTCTCATTTTCCCACCTGCATGAGTTGCCATATATTTCAGCACCTTTGACCCGTGATGACGGTAGCTTTCCATCGGATCTCCCACTACTTCCACCATATAATGTTTCCCTTGCTTTTTGGCCGCCTTGATTGCCATAGAGCCTATTCGTGACGGTAACCTTGCAATCACAGCATCTGCTTTTGCGACACGTTGCTCGATTTGCTTTTGGGCCCGATTTACTGGAAATATATTTTTCCAAGTATGGGTCTCTTTTATATGTTGAAACGTTACCTGAGAGTGATTTGAAGTAGTCATCTCTACACGCTTAGCATCTTCTGGGAAACTAAAAATCCGTGCAATGACCTCTAATTCATCTGTATGTTCCAAATAACGCTCCCATAAAGAAGAATCAAAAGCATTTTTAGATAAAATCTCCTTACCATCCGCACTTCTATAAAAGCGATGATCATGAGCAAAAATAGTTTTCATCTAGAAAGGACCTCATTTCCAGTCAATTTCGTGACGCCCACAATTCCGTAGATGTTTCGAGTCAAAGAATTTTCAGACATAGAATGGCAATCATTGATGAAATCACTCACTTTACTATTGGAAAATACTCTAGGTTTCCCAATATGAATTTTCGGGATTACTTGTTCTGGGTATATTTCTTCGTCATCCATTAACTCCTCATACAGTTTATCTCCCTGTCTAATACCAGTAAACTCGATATTAATTTCTTGAAGTGTGAACCCTGACATCGTAATTAAATTCTCTGCAAGTGTTGTGATTTTTATTGGTTCTCCCATATCAAGCACATAAATTTTACTGCCATTTTCTAAGCTTCCGGCTTGAATCACAAGTCCTGCCGCTTCTGGTATAGTCATAAAATAACGCGTCATATCTGGGTGGGTAACTGTTACTGGACCACCTTGTTTAATCTGTTCTTTAAAAAGAGGGATAACACTGCCCCGACTTCCCAGCACATTTCCAAAACGAACTACTGAAAAATTTCTATTTGTTTCTGCCGCTACCATTTGAACAACCATTTCAGCAATTCGCTTAGTTGCCCCCATGATATTTTGGGGATTAACTGCTTTATCCGACGACACCAACACAAAATTTTCAACGCCGTAATTTGCCGCGGCTGTAACCACGTTTTTCGTCCCAATAATATTATTTTTCACAGCTTCCATAGGATTTAATTCCATGAGTGGCACGTGTTTATGCGCCGCGGCATGATATACATGAGTCGGCATATATTCTCTCATGACCTCATTTATCCGAATTTCATCTTGAATATCCGCAATGATTGGCCTTACGACAACGCTCTTACCAAACGTTTTTTAAAAGCTCCATATGAATCCCATAAATACTATTTTCACCATGCCCTAAAACTATCAACTGCTTTGGCCGATGTGCACAGATTTGACGACAAATTTCAGAACCGATAGAACCGCCTGCACCAGTTACCATAACAATAGTACCTTCAATTTTTTCAGCAACTTGTTCTTCGTTTAATTGAACCGGTGTGCGTCCAAGCAATTTCTCCATACTCACATTCGCCTCTGTGAGATTTCCGAAAGTAATGTCATTAACGCCTGTAACAACGCGAATGTTAGTCGCCGTTTCTTTGCATTTTTCCATTATAGCTATCTTCTTAGTTGCTCCAAGTGACGGTATTGCGAGCACGACTAAATCAATGTTTTCATCCTTAATACACGTCTCCAAATTTTCTATATCTCCAACTATAGGGATATCGATAATTCTAAGTTGTTGCTTTATTGGGTCATCATCTAAAAATGCAACGATTGCAAACTTCTCTGGTTGTTCGCTTAACTTTTTAGCAGCAACAATTCCAGCGACTCCAGCCCCAATAATTAGAACTTTTTTAAGTAATTTATGTTTGTTAATACTCATTTAACCATCCCATTCATTTAAAATTACGTCATGTGGACTATCATTTTTTTGCTATAAGGAGGTTCTATATACTGTTTTTGACGTTTCGCGAACCCCTTTAACAAATATAATTATATGATATTTACGGATTCAAAATAATCGACTTCTCTGATTTCAATCTAGAAAAATCTTAAAATTTATGTAAATATAATAGTATTGATTTCATAACTAGCGGCACTAGTCCAACTCTCACGGACTAGTGCCACCTATTTGCTCTTACTACTGCACGACTACTGTTTTGCTAATCGTGTATACTCCGTCTTCCTTTACTTCTACTTTGATGATATCTCCAGCTACTAACTTGGCGTTGTTATATGTGTAATCGCCGTTGCTGTCTGTTGTAGGTGTTGTTTTTGTTGCGCCATTTAGACTAATACGAATTTGTGTATTAGCTACCGTTTTAATTGTCACTTTTTTATCTGTAACAAGGATCGGATTTACAGTCAAATCGTTTTCTGTTAGTGGCGCTTTTTTGACTGTTGTTGTTGCGGAAACAGTATAAACACCATTCATTTGCAACTCTACTTTAATAATATCGCCTAATTTCACTTTGCCAATACTGTATGTGAAATTACCATCCTTGTCGGAAGTGATATTATTTTTTGTAACACCGTTAAGACTAATCCGAATACGGGCATTAGGTTGGCTAGCTTTACCTGTCATAACCGTCTGAGTTGCATTCATATCATTGATTGCAATCGTATCAAGACTTGCCCCAGCTGATACAGTCACTTCTTTAGCTACTGCGAACACACCTTCTACCTTCATTTCTACTTTAACGATGTCTCCTACAGCTAATTTACTATTGTTGTAAGTGAACTGACCAGTAGCATTTGTTGTTATATTTATTTTTGTCACACCGTTAATACTAATACGAATTTGTGTATTAGGTTTTAACGTGCTACCAGTTATTTTTTTATCTGATGCTGCAACAGGATTAACTGTCAATTCACTAGATAAATCAGGTGCTTTTGTTACTGTTATTTCTTTCGAATTGCTATAGGCGCCGTTAACGCGTAATTCCACTTTCACTACATCGCCTTCGTTAACTTTACCAATTGAATAAGAATATTTTCCTTCTGCATCTGAAGTTCTAATTGTTTTTGTTGCACCATTTAGGCTAATACGAACTTGAGAATTTGGCGTATTCGTTACACCAGTGACTACTTTATCTATATCGCTCATTGCATCGATAGTAAAGTCATTCGCTGAATTTTCGCCACCGTTTTCACCGCTAGAATCTTTCACTGTAAATTCTTGTGACACTGCATAAATACCATTTACTTTCATGTCTACTTTAACAACATCTCCAACTTTAAGTGCCGCCGTATTAAACGTGAAATCACCGGTTGTAGGGTCTGATTGCTGAGTGCTCTTTGTAGCACCATTGATACTTAGACGTACAGTTGTATCAGCTTCTTCGGTAACACCTGTTACTGTTCGTGCACCAGATTCTGATTCATCAAGAGTCAAGCTCGATGGATCTACAATACCCTCTGTAACTGTTGTTTCTTTCCAAACAGAATACGTACCCGCAGATTTCATTTCTACTTTGATTTCTGTTCCTACTGGTTGATTAGCAATGTTGAATACATAAATTCCATTTTCATCACTTGTTTTCACAGATCGTGAAACGCCATTGATGCTAAGACGGAATTGCACATTCTCTGTTCCTTTACCTGTAATGAGGCGGCTAAAGGTTGTTACGCCTTCTAGAGACATCGCTTCGGTGTCAACTATAACATTGGTTGTAGCAGTGGCTGTAACAACATTTTTCTCATATAGCTTAACCTCAACAAGTGCGCCCTCTTTCAAATAACCTGATTTGAAATTGTAGTTACCATTTGCATCTGTTGTTGCTGTACGTTTTTGTTGACCATCTACGAATAAGCGTACCGATTGGTTCGGCTTATCCTTCGCTTGACCTGTTACTACTTTATTAAGTGTCGTCACAGTATTTACTGTAATAGCATCTACTTCATTTACATTGACAACTGTTGTCTTACCAACATATTTCGCGGCTGTTAAATAGTTACCAGACTGATCTTTATAGCGAGCCTCAATTACAGCTCCTTTTGGTTGGTTGCCTATTGGTGCAGAGAATGTACCATCTGCATTAACAGATGCAACAGTTTTGTTAACATTATTTACCAATAACAAAATTTGTTTCACATCGTAATTACTTACATCCACTTTTCCTTCAACAACCGTATCCGTAATCGTCACTGGATTAAGTTTTGGCTGTGGGTAATCTGAAATCGTGATTGTTACTGATTTTGATGTACCATTTGCAAGTTTTGCAGTAATGTTCACTTTGCCTGCTGCTTTGTATACTACCGCTCCTGTTGTCGCATTAACTGTTGCTTTTGTAGTATCGGATGAAGACCATGTTACTTTTTGACCTACTGGTGTCGTTGTTGCTGTTAATTGTTCTGTACCGCCAACTAAACCTTTGCTGATATTTTCATTAATCTTAATGTCTGATGCTTTTACTTCTGATTCCACTGGGTCACTTGTGTTTCCAGCGGCATCTTCTGTTGTAAATTCAATTACAGCTCCTGGTTTTTGAGCTGGGAATGTGATAGTGAAACTACCATCTGGATCAACAGTTGCTTCTCCAATTTGGTTACCATCTTCATCTTTAACGATAACTTTACCTGGATATGGCGCCTTACCTTCTACCTCTGTTGTTGTATCATAGATAGGTTGATCAATAATTGGTTTTCCAATAACTTTGTTAGTAATATTGATAGTTACATTATCTGTTTTACCATTTGCAAGTTTTGCAGTTACCTTAACTAATCCAACACCTTTATACGTGATTACACCTGTTTTAGCATCAATTGTCGCTAAGTTTTTGTTTGATACAGACCACGTTACTTCTTGACCTACTGGTGTTGTTGTTGCAGTTAATTGTTGTTCATTACCAACAAATGCTGGTGCTATATCTTTTGCAATCATGACTGCTGTTGCTTGTACTGTGATTACTTCTGGTTTACTTGTATTACCTTTATCATCTTCTGTGATGAACTCTACTTTTTTCCCTTCTTCTTGTTCTGGGAATGTAACCGTAAAGCTACCATCTGGATTGACTTCAGTTTCACCGATTGTATTGCCATCTTCATCCTTCACAACGACTTTACCTGGGTACGGTGCTTTTCCTTCCAATTCAGTTGTTGTATCATAAATTGGTTGATCAATCACAGGTTTTTCAAGTACTTTTTTCGTGACGTTAAAAATAGCTGTAGAGGTCGCTGTATGGCTATTTACTAGCGTTGCTGTAATATAAACTTTTCCTACTCCAACAAATGTAACAAGTCCATTTGAATCAACGGTAGCAACAGTTTCATCGTCTGATGTCCAATAAACTGGTTGTCCTACTGGATTTGTCGTTACAGTTAGTTGCTTCGTATCACCAACATATGCATTAAGAATTGCTCTTGTTTGATCAATAGTAACAGTAGCAGCTGTGATATTTACTGGTAGTGGTGTACTGAAATTACCTTTACCATCCTCAGCTACAAAAGAAATCTCTTGGTTAGCCATGATGCCTGGGATAGTCATTATAAATTTCCCATTGCTGTCTACCGTTGCTGTTCCAACCGCGTAACCGTTTAGATAAGCGACTACTTTATTTGCTGGTTTAGCTACAGTTCCAACAACCTCTCTAGATACATCAAAAATTGGGTTTGTTTCTAGTGTTGGCATATCAATTTGTACGCTTGTCACAGTAATCGTGATAGTATCTGATTTACCATTGGCAAGTTTTACCGTGATCGTTACCGATCCAGCCTTTTTGTATGTCACAAGGCCTGTTGTTGCATTAACCGTTGCAACAGCTGCATCCGAAGTCGACCATGTAACGGCTTGCCCTGCTGGTGTCGTTGTTGCTGTTAAACTTTGCGTGGCGCCAACTTTTCCTGTTGTTACTTTTTCGTTGATAGTGACTGTCGAAGCTATAACATTCACACTTATTGGGTTACTCTCGTTACCTTTTTCATCTTGTGCTACGAAATTAATCGTCGTTCCTGGATCTTGCTTAGGAAATTCTACTGTGAACGTGCCATCTGGATTCACCGTTGCTTCTCCAAGTATATTGCCATCTTTATCTTTCGCGATAACTTTTCCTGGTGCCGGCGCTGTTCCTGATGCTTCTGTGGAATCATCATAGATTGGTGTTGTTACTTTCGGTGCTTCAATTACCTTTTTCGCTACTTGAATAATGACTTGTGAAAATGAACCATTAGCTAGTGTTGCTTTCACAACAACTGTCCCTGCTTTTTTATACTCTACAAGTCCCGTTTCGTTCACTGTCGCAATGCTGGCATCTGATGTGCTCCAAGCTACTGGTAAACCAACTGGTGTCGAAGATGTTGTCAATTGCGCTGTATCACTAACAAAACCACTGCCTGGGTTCTCATTAATTTTTACAAACGATTGTACAACGATAACATTCACTGGTAAGCTCAGATTGCCTCGCTTATCTTGTGCTACAAAATTAATCATGTTCCCAGCCATTTGCGTTGGGATTGTCATGCTGAACTTGCCATCCGTACCTACACTTGCTGTTCCGATAGGAAGTCCAAATGCGTACGCTGTAACCATTGTAGCTTTCGATTGACCATTTTCTTTCGCTGTTCCTTCGATTGTCGTTGTCACATCATAAACTGGCGATGTGGTAAGCACCGGTTGATTGACAGCTAAAATTTCGTTCGTAACGGTGATATTGATTGTATCAGTTTGCCCATTCTTCATAGTTACTGTAATACTAACGTTACCAGGACTAACATACGTAACAAGACCTGTTTTAGCATCTACTTTCGCTACTTTGTCATTCGATGTAGACCATGCTACATCCAAGCCCGCTGGTGTTGTTGTCGCAGTTAACGTCTGCGTATCTTGTACAAATCCTGCTGTAATATTTTCATTAATTTTCACCTTCGCTGTTGCTACTGTAGCTGCTGTTGGCATACTTTCATTTCCATTCGCATCTTTCGCTACAAATTCAATCACGTCATCTGCTTTTTGCGCTGGGAATAACATGGTAAACTTCCCGTCCGTACCCACTGTTGCTGTTCCAACTGGTTTTCCACCAACGTATGCTGTAACAGTTCCTGGTGTTGGCGCTGTCCCTGACGCTTCTGTTGTTGTATCGTAGATTGGCGTCGTTACTTTTGGTCCACTTTTCACAGTGATTGTGATGGTGTCTTTCTTACCATTTGCAAGTGTTGCTGTAATCGTTACAGAACCTTCTGCTTTAAACGTTGCGACACCCGTTGTTTTGTTCACTGTTGCCGTGTTTGTATTAGAAGATGTCCATATCACTACCGCGTTGGCAGGTGTTGTCTTCGCTGTAAGATTTGCTGTTTTACCTACGAAGCTACTTGCTAACGTCTCATTGATTTTAATGGTTGTTTCTTGTACATTCACTTCGATTGGGTCACTCTCGTTGCCTCTTTCATCTTCGGCTACGAATTCAAGTTTCGTTCCTGGGTCTTGTTTCGGAAACTCCACCGTAAAGCTACCATCTGGATTTACTTCCGTTTCTCCAAGGACGTTACCATTTGGATCTTTGACGATAACTTTTCCTGGATACGGCGCTGTTCCTGATGCTTCTGTGGAATCATCATAAATCGGTGTTGTCATTTCTGGTTTTTCGACAACTTTACTTGTTACTTGAATAACAACTTGAGCAGAAGAACCGTTAGCTAATGTCGCCTTTATCGTGACACTTCCTACACCTTTATACGTCACAAGCCCTGCTGCATTTACAGTTGCAACGCTTGATTTAGAGGAAGACCATGTAACAGCTTGTCCTGCTGGTGTTGTCGTCGCTGTTAGTTGTTGCGTTTCTTTTAAATATCCTTCCGTTACGTCTTCATTAATTTTGACATCGGACGCTACAACCTTCATATTAACAGGGGTACTGACGTTTTCTTTATTATCTTGTGCCACAAAATTGATATTCTGTCCTGCAACTTGCTCCAGAATATCCATTGTGAACTTCCCGTCTACGACTTCCGCTGTTCCAACTGGTAAACCAAATACGTAAGCGACGACTCTATCAGCCGTAGATGTTCCTGTCACTTTTGTTGTGATATCATAAATTGGGTTTGTTGTAATTACTGGTGCATCAACATGAAGGACTTCATAGGTCACATTGATTGTAATGCTATCTGTTTTACCATTCGCAAGGGTTGCTGTAACTCGTACAGATCCCACACCAGTATACGTAACAAGTCCAGTTTTCGAATCAACCGTTGCTACTTTACTATTCGATGTTGTCCATGTTGCTTTTTGATCTTTCGGTGTCGTTGTTGTGGTTAGTTGTTTCTTATCTCCTACATAACCAGATGTCACGCGCTCATTAATTTTAACTGTGGAAGCAATGACTTCTACCTCGACTGGGTTACTTTCATTCCCTTTCGCATCTTCCACAATAAATTCAATGACTGAACCTGGGTCTTGCTTTGGAAACTCGATAGTAAAGCTACCATCTGGATTTACTTCTGCTTCTCCGATGATATTACCATCTTCATCTTTAGCAACAACCGTTCCTGGCGCTGACGCTGTTCCTGATGCCTCTGTTGAATCATCGTAGATTGGTGTTGTAATCTCAGGTGTGTCTAATACTTTTTTTGGTTACTTTAATCGTTGTTGTTGCAGTCGCCCCACTCTTCAGTGTCGCTGTAATTGTAACTGATCCAACCGCTTTAAACGTAACAAGTCCAGTCTTCGAGTTCACGCTTGCTACTGAAACATTAGATGATTTCCATGTCGCTGCTTGATTAACTGGAGTTGTTGTCACAGTTAATTGTTGTGTATCACCAACGAAACCAGTCTTGCCAGTTTCATTAATTTTAATCGTGGATGCAAGAACTTCCACAGTAGATGGATTACCAGATACACCATTTGCATCTTCTGCTACAAACTGAATGTCCGATCCTGCTTCTTGAGCTGGGAATATAATGGTAAAATCACCATCATCGTCCGTTACAGTTCTTCCAATTTCCTCGCCGTCTACATATGCAACAACTGTGGATTCGGGCGTTCCTGTTCCTGTTACTTCTGTTGTAAGATCATAGATTGGCGTCGTCACTTCTGGCGTCCCAATAACAGTAATCGTCACTTTTGCCGATTTTCCGTTAGCAAGTTTGGCGATTATATCTACCGTCCCAGCTGCCTTAAATGTAACTACACCTGTTGTAGTATTCACTGTAGCGACACTAGATTTAGAAGATGACCACGTTACTTTTGCATCTTTTGGCGTCGTTGTTGCAGTTAATGTTTCTGTTTTACCTACAAAGCCACTCGTAATTTTTTCATTTATTTTAATCGTTGTTGCTTTGACTGTCTCTTTTGTTGGGTCGCTTTCATAACCGTTCGGCGTTTCTGCTTTAAACTCGATGACAGATCCTACGCCCTGTTCTGGGAAAGTAACAGTAAACGTGCCATCTGGATTCACCGTGGCAGAACCTATTTTTTCACCGTCTACATACGCATTCACTTTACCTGGTGCTGGAGCTGTTCCAGTTACTTCTGTCGTCGTATCATATACTGGTGTTGTTATCTCTGGACCAGCTACTTTAGATACATCGACCTGAACAGTCGCTGCTGTACCACTCGAAATTGTTGCTGAAATTGTCGCTGTTCCTGCTGATTTGTAAGTGACAAGTCCCGTTGTACTAACGCTCGCTACCGCTGGGTTAGATGAAGTCCATACAACTGGAAGCCCTGGTGGGTTTGTCGTTACGTTTAACTGCTCGGTATTACCGACGATTCCTATTTTTTTAGCGCGTGTAATTTCAATGGTTGCCTTTTCTACAAGTCTAGTAGTGAAATCACTATGATTACCTTCTTTATCTACCGCTGTAAAGTAAAGTGTTTGACCTGCTTGTTGTTTCGGAAATTCAATTGTGAATCTCCCCCCTACCACAATAGCTTCGCCAATTTTCAATCCAGATTGATTATAGACAAAAATCTTATCAGCTGTAGAAGTCCCACTAACTTGCGTATCTACATCATAAATAGTCGGAGCCGTTATAACTGGTGCTGATACTTCATTAGCAATAACAGTTGTACTAGCACTAGATGTCTTACCATTCGCCAATTTTGTTACAGTTGCTGTAATAACAGATCCTGCGGATTGTTTAGAAATCGGTAAGTCATAGTTCCCGTTTATATCCACCTTTCCACTAGCAATAAGTGTTCCACCATTTCTCAGCTCAATATTTCCATTTGGCTCTCCCGTACCAGTAACTCGAGTATCTAACTGAGTTACGCCATTAATGGTAGTCTGAACGATAGTATTATCTTTCACTATTGTAAAAGCTGTTTCAAATTTGCCATCTGCGATTACAGTTGCTACTACCGTACTGCCTGCTGGTTGTGGTAGGATTGGGAATTGATAGCTACCGTCAGGTTGAATTACTCCAGAAGCAATTGTTGTAAATCCATTTGTAATCGTGATAATTCCACCTGGCTCACCTGTTCCACTAACGGTATTAGAATCTGTTGTCAACTCATCGATAGTTGTTTTTGCCATATTACCTGGCTGCACTATGGTTTCCGTGATATACATTCTATTTATATTGTGCGCGTCATGCTCTATACCATCTATAACTGCACCAGCCTCTTGTCTAGGAATAGTGATAGAATATCTACCACTTGAAAGTACAGACCCAGTTGCAATAGTCTTACCATTTACCGCAAACGCTAGCAAAAAGTTAGGCTCTCCGGATCCAGTTATCACGGTTGAATCTGCCGTTACTGTATCAATTGTAAGTGGTTTAAAGTTATCAACGCCTGCTTTCACTATGGTTGTCGTCGTATTCTTTCTAGCACTATTAGTCCGATCATACTCCGTGCCTTCTATAACTGTACCAGCCGTCTGTTTAGGAATAGTGACAGAATATCTACCACTTGCAGGTATAGTCCCAGTTGCAAGAATATTACCCTTTGCCGAAAAAAACCAGCGAAAAGTTAGGCTCTCCGTATCCAGTTATCGTGACTGAATCTGCTGTTACTGCATCAATTATGAGTGGTTGAAAGCTACCAACGCCGCCGCCGCCAGCAGCTGTAACAGTAGTGTTCGCTGTAGATTCACCATAACCCGGTTTCACTACCTTTGCATACACCACTACATTTACAAGCTGTTTAGCAATTGGAAGTGAGTATTTACCGTCAGAACCAACTGTTCCAGTAGCTATTGTGGTACCATACGAATTGGTAACTGTTACAGATCTATTGGGCTCTCCCGTCCCACTTACAGTAGTTGAAGACGTAGTAACTCCATTAATGGTAGTTTTAGCCATATTTACAGGGCGCGATTCTCCACGTACTGTTCTAGTTGTTTCCTCACCGTTTCCCCTAAATGTTATTCTTTCTCCGCCCCTCACTGGCCTGTTAAAAAATACTGTATAGGCTGTAGCTGTGGTTGTAGCGAATGTAATAGAACCACCACCTATACTTTCTCCACCAACGCTAGCTGTTGCTCCAGTGCCAACTGGAAATGGACGTCCAGCAGCAATTACAATCTGAGTATCTCCATCATATATGAGATCAATAGACCTAAATAGACCCATAGCTGGACCACCTATAAACTCTCGTTTTCCTGGAATTTCCGCCGGCGATTGTTGATTATTTTTTTCTAAATCATCCGAAATTAACTCACTATCTTGCACACTTGTCGGCGATTGTTGATTATCTTTTTCTAAATCATCCGAAATTAACTCATTACCTTGCACACTTGCCGGCGATTGTTGATTATTTTTTTCTAAATCATCCGAAGTTAACTCACTACCTTGCACACTTAATGGAGATACGATATTTGCAGTGATGATAGAACCTATTAAGGCTGTATGAGCCCATTTTTTTTGTTTTATTTAAAATATTTTTCTTCTTGTTCATATTGTCATTTTCCTCTTTCCTTATTCAATATATTTTTCAAATCCCAATTTGCTGCACAATCTAATTTCATCAACCGCCTCCCTTAAAAAGAATATCATTTGAATTTTCCAGTAATATTATAAGTGCAAGTAAGATGATTCACCCATGTTTCAAACGATTGATAAACCTTGTGCTTGCATAGAGTACAACTTTTCCTTGTCAAATACTAATCCCTTTGCATTCCGCTGAATCAAAATGCCTTCTCGTTCCCAACCCCTTAATAGCTCATTTAACCGTGAATGGCTTGCTCTGAGAAATTGTGCTAATACTTTTTGATTCACAGTTAACGGCAGTTCAATTTCTCGTCCATTTCGCGATAAATCAAATTTTTCTTCCCAACGTACAACGAGATCTATGAGTCGATTTGCTAGCGATTGATTTTTCTTATTATATAGACTAATAAACAGGTACTCCTGTTGTACTGACTGCTCCAATAGCGTTATAAACACTTTGGGATTAACATACATATGGTCTATGAGATACTCTCTATCAACAAGTAAAAACTCACACTGCTCTAGTGCTTGTATCCGGTACTCAAATTCAAAGTCCTTATCATAAATAAGAGATGGACCTATTATTTCATTAGCACCTATTATCATTGTAGCTACCCACACGTCATTATTATTTATTTCCAAAACCGCGAGGCCCGTTTTCAATAAAAATAAATCATCCGCTCCTTCGACTTTAGGATACAAAATTTCATCAGGGGCATATACTTTGCTTTTTATATACCGATTTGCCAAGTATTCATTTTGCATTAAAAAAAACGCTCCAGTTTATTATCATCCACCTCGTTTTTTATATTACTTTTATAACTGAACCAATTTCATAGTTCAAAAGCGTTGCGGCACAATGAACTTCAGAATGTCAAAAGAGGTTGCCTCCCCATGCCACTCATGTAAATACCAAAAAACAACTACTGTCAGGTTTTCAAATCTCTTTGTCTGCGCTATTCTGAAATGAAATGGGTTATTATTCCTGCAAAAATAAAAGCTATGTTATGAAATTGATTCAACTATACATTCAACTATACAGATTAATTTCAAAACTAAAATTCTCTTCGGAGGAAATTCAGTTTTTTTTTTTACTTTTGTGTATTTATCAGTTTTTTTTGCTAAGGTACTCGTATTGATGCCCTCTAAACCAAGTAAATTAAAGTTTTTTCCGATAAGAAGAGCATTCCACATCATTATTCTGTCACATTTCTGTCATAGATTTGATTATAATTAATAACAATCAAATAACTCCATTTGTTACACCCTCTCCTAACAAATATAATTGTATCAGGTTTATTTCTCTCAATTATTCTAGTATTCTATTTTGAAACCAGAAAAAAAAAGCACAAAACTATACAATGCTACCTAGGCAAAATATGATGAAACATTTAAAGTACATGTGGTACAAGAATATCTAAAAGGGAAACAAAGCTTTGAGTTTCTAGCGAATAGATATGACATATGTAATAGAAGCCAACTACGCAAATGGAGAAATCAGTATCTGGCCTTTGGCCAAAAAGCATTCATCAAGAAAAAGAATCGTGTTTATACTGTTCAAATGAAACTAGATGTATTACACTTTATGAAAACGACGGGTGCTTCTCTTCAAGAAACAGCCAACCATTTTCAAATTCCAGATTATGTATTAATCTCTACATGGAAGAAAAAAACTACTGGAAGAGGGTGCATATGCACTTTCGAGACCAAAGGGCGCCCTTCATTGACTCATAAACCAAAGAAAGTAAAAACGAAAGAGATGACACGGGAACAACAGTTAGAATAGGAAAATGAGGTATTACGAGCGGAGCTAGCATTCATAAAAAAGCTCCGAGCTTCTGGGGGAAATATTCCGAGCCATCTGCTAAGATCCAAGCTCGAATCATCCGGGAGCTTCGACAAACATTCCGATTGACGCTACTTTTGAAAATCACGGTATGCCTAAGTCTACGTATATGTATTGGCAAAAACGATTAGATATCCCAGCACCCGATAGTGATTTAGAGAGAGTCATTCAGTCTATTTATGAGGAAAATAATCAAGGCTATGGGCATCTTCGTATAGGCTTGTCATTACGAAAACGTGGTATCGTGGTAAATTACAAAAAAAATACTAAAAATAACACGCAAATTAGGGATTCTATGTACAAAATACACTCGGAAATCTAGAAAGAAACATCAGGCTTATAAAGGAAAAGTTGGCGCTGTTGCTAAAAACAAAATTCGCTGCCGCTTCAAAACGCCCTTATACTATCAAAAATTAACAACGGATATTACAGAATTTAAGGTAGGCAAAGATCAAAAGCTATATCTAAACCCAATTATGGATATGGCGACCGGGGAGATTATTTCTTATCAAATGAATGAGCGTCCAAACTTGGCTTTTGTACTTGAAACTTCGGAACATGCATTCATGCACCCTAGCGGGTGACTATCCATTCTGATCAAGGGTAGCACGCACTATCAACATAAAAAATGGGGAGCTCTTTTGAAGAAGAACAGGGTTTATCAAAGTATGTCCCGTAAGGGAAATTTCTTTGGTTTGTTAAAGCAAGAGATGTATTATGGGTGTGTGTTTCAGACTTATCAGTAATTAAAACAAGCAATAGATACGTATATTGATTACTACAATCATCGACGCATCAAATCAAAATTGGCTGGCTTGAGTCCGGTAGAATACCGTCTTCAGGCCAGCCAATAAGTTTAATTAATTTGGTCCAACTTTTTGGGTGTAGTACATAAAATAAATTTGGGGTTTTTTTCACCCCTACTTATAAGTAGCATATCAATGCTTTTGATATCCAACGTTCCCTTAGTGATAAAGGGTGTCCTTATGACAACGCCGTCGCAGAGAGTACCTACAAATCATTCAAAAAAGAATTTGTGTATCCTAATCATTTTCAAACATTGGAACAACTGAAAGTACAGCTCTTTGATTACTTGAATTGGCGGAATCAGATCCGGCTCCACGGTACGCCTAATTATCAAAGTCCAGTTAGTTTTCGCATCGCGAAATCCATGAGGAACAACAGCGTAACAGGCTAAATTCTGAGATACATATTTAGCTACGAAACAACTTATAAATTTTGTTCAAAAAAGGGGACCCATTCTAAATATGCTTCTTTTAATATAGTGATTAATCATGGCAATTTCACTGTCCCTTGGTGGGTAACTCAATAAAAAGGCAGGCGTGGATGTTTTATCCTGGATAGGTACATCTGAAATAATCAAATCTGCTACATCTTCGTCAACATTTGTGAATACATGTACTGGATAAGATATTAAATTTTCTAAAATAACCATCATAGCTGTCGTACTAGCTCTGTCTTTATTAGAAATATATAGGATATTTGTCTGTTTTGGTACATTGTTATTTAACAGTGTAAACAAAAACGTACTATAGTAGTATATAAGTTGTTTTTTATCTATTAGATTATATTGATTAAACTCCTTATAAACCATATCAATATAGTACTCTGCTTTCAAATAAACATTTGGTAGCGCAGATATATATATATCCGCTCTATCATGAAAATAGTCGTCAATGTATAGATCTGGCAGCATATAAGCGAGTGTATGTACCTTGATAAGATCTGACCAAATATTTTCATCAATACTAAGTATGCCGTCATATGCACACAACTGAACAAATTTTTCAGATAGTTGATAAGGAATCGTATAATTTTTTTTTGTGCCATTCTATGACATCATGAATCTTCACCTGAGACAAGCTCGTTGATAAAGGATAGAAACCATTGGCTAAGGCTATTCCCTTTATTTCATCCTGCATAATCGCGTTACTTCGCCAATGAAATATGCCTTCAAAATTTTCATTAATACGCTTTATAATTTGAGGCGGAATAATATTTTCTTCTATATTTGGCATATAATGTTTTTTATTTATCCGAAGAGCATAAATTGCAAACCGAAATTTGAGATGCTGAACTTCTAAAGCGTTCAAGTCAAGCAACGTCCTACTATTAATTAAGTTCGCATTAGCCTCCATTTGCTGTTCATTTAAGCTATAAAAAGGCCAATTTTCATTCTGGAAAGTTATCCAATACACGTTAAATAAAAAAAGCCCGCGCATACTTCTCATCCCCCATAATTTGCATAGTTCTAATATTTATATAGAGATGATTTTTCTTTAGAATATCTTTTAAGAACGCATTATGCTTATAAAAAAGACTAGCAGATATATGATTCTCTATACAGAACTGTTGAATGTTAAGTTGTTTCTGGAAGGCATTATCTAATATTTTGAAAGTTAGTGAGTTAGAAATATAATCAAATAGGATTGAATCTAGTCGAATATCTTTATGATTGATACGAATACCTTTATTTCGTTGTAAAGTTAAACCTAACCTTTGGCTTATAGGGCGTTGAAGAATATTTTGGTAACTAGTTGAAAATTGTGATTCTGAAATACTTAATTTTTCTGCAGCTTCTTTCATTGTTGTCCAGGTTGGTTGGTTGAGTAAAAGATGAATAATTTCTAGCTCTAATAGTTCCTTTTTATTTAAAAGAATTTTCAAAATGATCCCCCCATGCTGAGTCGTTGTATTGTGGTAAATACCCTATATTCAAAATGAGAAACAAAGATAGGATCAATACACAATTAGAAATCTCATTATATTCCTGCAATAATTTTAAATATGATGATATTGTGTTTACATATAATAAAAATAAGTTCATTTTCCTAAATTTATTTTCACCGAAGATAATTTCAATTTTTCAAAAGTTTGCTATCCTTGTTAAGGTAGTGGGAAAGCGCGATATGCGCCAATTCATAGTATAGCGCATTTCATAATTACGCTAGAAAGGAAGGCATCATGAGTAAAAAACTATTCTCACGGTTCCTTCCTTTCTGGTGGAGCTATTGCTTTATTTAAGTATACAAAAAATACCTACAGAATGCACTTCTTTTTTTGAAGTGTCCATTCTATAGGTACCATTGTACCTGGCCTCACCTACTATTTTTTAATATCATTATTTAGCTTTTTTTCGCATCCATTTTACTCTTAATAAACGAGAAAATCATCGGTAAAATCGATACGAAAATAATGCCTAATACAACAAGCGAGAAGTTCTCTTTCACAATAGGAATATTCCCGAAGAAATAGCCTGCCATCGTACAAAGAAGTACCCAGACTGTTGCGCCTAGTAGGTTGTAATTCAAGAAATAGCGGTAATTCATGCGACTTGCACCGGCTACGAATGGCGCGAAAGTACGGATGAATGGCATGAAACGGGCGATGAAGATTGTTTTGCCGCCATGCTTGTTGAAGAACGCTTCGGCTTTGTCCATTTTTTCTTGGTTGATGAATTTACCGAGCCAGCTGTCTGGCGGAATCGAAGTACCGACTTTTTTACCGATATGGTAGTTGACGGTGTCGCCCAGTACTGCGGCTACCCACAATACGATGAGGAGAACGATAATATTGAGCTCTGACCCTGGTAATACTGCCAAGGCCCCCGCTGCAAATAGCAAAGAATCTCCTGGCAAGAATGGGAAAATAACAAGTCCCGTTTCTATAAATATAATTAAGAAAATAATGACATACGTCCAAACGCCAAATGTATTGATAATTTCAACAAGATGTTGGTCTATATGGATGATAAAGCTGATCATCGCTTGAATAATATCCACGAATCTATCACGTCCTAATTCAAATTCTGCTATCTATTTGTCCACAGTTAGCTTCTATTGTAACATATTTATTGTTCATACTATATCATACCACAGACTTATTTACATAAACTTAATAAAAAACAAAATCCGCGCCCACTCAAAATTTCTGAGTGCAAACGCGGATTTTGCTTTTTTGATTATGCTTGCGCTTCTGAAAGATCGTCTGCTGTGCTTAGGCTGATTAAACCCGCTACACAAAGCAATACAATTGGGAGTAAGAACATCATGGATACGCTCATTGTGCAGGCTACGGCCGAAGCGATTAGCATGACGCCGCCTTTTAGCGGTGCTTTGTTCATGATAATGGCGCCGAACAAGCCGACGAATGACATACCCAGTGCTATGAAATTAAGAATCGTGAATACTAATGAATCCTCTTCCAAAATACGTGCAATGCTATCGACCGAAATAACGGTTAGGCTAAGCCCCATCGCGAGCAATGCTCCAATAATCCCCAATGTTTTCGCAAAATTCATCGTAAAAACTCCATTCGATAAACATATTTATCCGTTTTCGCGCATAAGCTAACGCAAACCTCTGGATACTTCTATGTTACCATTTTTACACACGGTTTGGCAACTCAATGAAACGGACAGCCGCCGCGTCTTACTGGGGTTATTTCAGTGCGTTCAAATGGTGATTCTTGATAGAAAAAATTCGGTTTGACGATCTTGTTTGGGTAGCGCCTGTGGAACATGTGCGTCGTCGCTGGCGAAACTGGCGGGATAAGCCACGCCCATTCACCGGTGACTTCGCGACCTGCCGCTTGTTCGTTGGTTTCAAACTGGCCAAATTGGCGGGCCGCGGTATGGTGATCGACAATTTGGACTTTGGCTTTATGATAGGAATCGATGACAGCGACGTTGAGTTCGACTAAAGCGCGATCCTTCCATAGAGAGTCGAGGCGTTTCGTGTTTAGTCCGATTTTTTCGGCGATGACGGCGAGCTTATTGTAACGCCCTTCATCCGCGAAATTCCGCGCGCCGATCTCGGTTTCCATATACCAACCGTTGAACGGCGCGGCTTGATACGTGATACCACCGATTTCGAGCTTCATTTCGGAGATAATCGGGACGGCGTACCAGCGCAAGCCAAGCTCGGCGATTTGTGGAAAATCCGGATGCGAAATTGGGACTTCAAGCACGAGTTCAGGTGGGATTTCGATGACGATTGGCGCAGCGTCCGCATTCTCTTGGATAACAAGCGGTAAAATATCAAACGCTGTGCGAGCCCCACGCCAGCCGAGCTTTTCGCAGACTTCTGTGAAGGAGACCGATGCTGGGTCGCCGATGATGCCTTGTTCTGACGCGTATCCTGCATAGCGAATTAGCTGGTGATTCCAAATCCGCGGACCTTCGTTACCCGGCTTGAAAATCGTGATGAAAGGCCTGATTTGTCCGCCGTTCGTTGCTTTTTCGATATGCGTGAACAGCGCTTCTTGGATTTCCGCCACAGTCGCAGCTTCGCGGGCATCAATGACTTGAATGCGATCCCAGAACAACCTGCCGACACAACGGTTACTGTTACGCCACGCCATTTTTGCGCCGATGGTTAGTTCTTCAAGTGTATGCGCGTATGTACCGGTTTGCGCGATAGTATCCATTCGATTTTGGAGCTCTGTCGCGTCTTTTTTCAATTCCGCATAGGACTTAGTTAGAAATTCGATGGCTTCTTCGGTATTCACTGACATTTTCACGGACTCCTCCTGAATCTTGATTATATATTTATTTTAACATACTATTTATCACAACAACATTGCACTATCATCCAATAAAAATGAAAAAACAGGGCTTTTCGTCAGAATATTTTGATATACTCTTAAAAATATATTTATTTTCATACCTTTACCTTTAGAAAAAGCTTATATCTATGGAAAACGTTACGAGAAGACTACTTACCAAGATTGATCAGTATACATTACATAAGTTGGCATGCCGCGCGTGCCATGATAATAAAAATAACACTAAGGAATCTAATTTCAGATTTCTTAGTGTTATTTGTTACTCAGCGACCCTTTTGTCCTGGTCTCCTCTTTTTATGGCTCTATACCAAATGTTAGAGCAGATTATTTTTTGGGGCGTATTCTTTTGGAAAATAACTTTCACAGATTCTAACAGCTTAGTTAGCAAATGGTCAGATACTGTTTCTACATAACTATATTGGCGAGCATTATAATCAATTGTGACCAGTTGATCTAGCAATACTTTCCCCGTTGTTTCCGTATCAGTTAGTAGTACGTAAAGCGGATATAATCGTTGGGTGTTACTTATAGGGGCAAAGACGGCGATATTTGCATATTCGCTTACTAGACGATGGCTCAGACAAATATAGGGCCTATAACTCTGTTGTTCATGCCCTTGCTTAGGATTTAGGTTGATCTTGATGATTTCTCCTTGTTTTACCATTTTTCGTCACCGATTGGTTCAAATTCTTGTAATTCAGATTGGAAAGGCTCACCTTGGTAATCTTTGAATAAATCTTCGATAGTCAAATCTGCAACCGTCTTGGTAAGAATCATTTGATTATCAACCACTTCAATATAAAGGTTATCATTCTCATGGATATTTAATGCGTTTAAAATATTATTTGGGAGACGAACAGCTTTACTGTTTCCCCACTTTTTAATACTAACTGTAGTCATAGAAATTACCTCCTTCTTTAATAACCTTATTATAACATAAAGTATCTACAATGTATATACTTTCGGAGAGCTAACTACTATTTGGCCATTTAGGATATAAAATAAATCGATTCAGAAAAAGGTCCGCTATGTTAACACAAGACATTATGGCTGAACTGTATATAGTACAAACTTACAAACAGTACGTGCACTTCATGCCGCGCGGGGCACGATAATAAAAATAACAAGGCTGGGACATAACCCAGATAAATCGGCGAAGAGCGCTCGCATTCAGGGAGTTCGGTGGACTTCCGGTTCTTCTAACGCATAACTTCTCGCATGGTCGGAAAAACTACTTCCTCCCTGCTTTCAGTCATCACATACACAGTATGCGCAGCTCTCCGGCTTCCATCAAATCCCCTGAATACAAACGCTTTCGCTCGATTTGTGTAAAGCAAAATTTTTCGTCTTACCCCAAAAAAAATGAGACGATTTTTACTTTATCTTGAGTTTATCCCAGTCTCGTTATTTGTTACTCAGCGACGCTTTTGCCCTTACCTCTTACTGATTAATTACATATTCCTTATATCTTTTAGAGGAATGGCTGCAAACGCTAAGTGCTTGGGATACATCTCCTTTTTATACAAAATAAAAATGATATTGCTGATAACCTTAGTGACGTGGATTATCAAGCAATAATTTTAAATTGGGAGGCTAAGAAAAACCATCGAGTACAGAGAGTACAGCAGTATTAAAAAAATTTAAAGGCTTGTTCATTCAAGCTTTTTGGTTTGCCCAGCATGGGCAAACCAAAAAGAACCAGCTGGGGAAGCTGGTTCAAAAAAGGGAGTTGTAAAGGATTCGCGCAATTAGAAAAAGGGGGGTAAAACTAATTGCCGTCCTTGTTTACATTCTCTATACTACAGTTCTTCAATGAAAGTTTGCAGGGATTTCTATGAGAATTTCATGAAACTTTCATTTTTCACTGTATTTTGTATCGAATCGTCCCTTGTGGTGTTATTTCAATAATGTCTAATTGCATCGTCTGCGTGAGACTTGTGACTTGGCCAATTTTTGTGTTGATTATCGCGCTGTCTGTATTTAGGTAGGAAAGCATGATGTTTTTAGCGAGATCGGTCGTTGTTGTCGGAATCTTTATTTGATCGGTTTCATCGCTTTTAAGTCGCTTCATGTCTAGGGTATTCTGCTGCCCTTCTACGTATATGAAAGCTTTTTGTGTTAATTTATTTAGTGATTTGTTGATGATATTGATTTCTAATGCCATTCTTGCTTCCTCCCATCATTCGTAATCGATTAGCCGGCCTTCATCATTCCACTTTCCGTACAGTTCGCCTTTTTCCGTCTTCTCAAAAAATGTCGCTAATCGCTTATCATACAACGCGCGCTCTTTCTTGACGGATTGGATGTTATCGAGTTTAATTCGAACGTATAAATCTGGTAGCTCCGCAAAATTTGCCGCGAGCGCTGCGTCTTCGTTTATTGCTTCTAAAATCTCCTCAAGTATTTCAAATTCTGCCTCTAAATCTGGTAATACGCGTTCACCATGCACAGTCATCAGTCCGAGCTTCTTCATCCGGCGTGCGCGCTCTTTGTTTAATTCTGTCCAATTGCTTTTTGGAACGCGATGGGAGAACCGTTGCGCAATATGTTGCTCGTCCAAGCCTTTTTTTGTGCTATCAATCCAGCCGAAACACAGAGCTTCTTCTACTGCGTCGATATATGTAAATTCATTTTGTTTTCGTGATAAGACTAGCCAGCAGTATTTATCGGTCTCGGCATTTTCTTCTAGCCATTTTCTCCACTCATTGCGATTTGTCGCGTGTACTTGGTTATCTATCTCCATCGAAATCCCCTCCTGTTTTTATTATCGCATAATTATTGTTTCGTGCAAAATGGGAGATTCTCTTTGTTCATAACAGTCTTGGACGGATTAACAGCTCACTTTGTTCGCTCTTATATTGGGGGCGTAATTCTCTTCGTTCAAACGCCCCCAACAAAAAAACCAGCCGGGGAAGCTGGTTCAAAAAAGGGAGTTTGTTAAGGAATGTCGCAATTAGGAAAAAGGGGGGAAACCTAATTGCTGTCCTTGTTTACATTCTCTATATTACAGGGCTTTGATGAAATTCTTGCGGGGGTTTCATGAGAGTTTTATTAGAATTTATTTTTTTAATGGAAATCCGATTGGAAATGGTTCGGCGCTGGTATGATGGCCTATCATGTCTGTTTTCAGCAGAAATTTATTGTATTTTTTTTATGTAGCACCGTGTTAAGTCTTCAACTGTCGGCGCTAAATGCTTCGCTTGCATTTCTGTAAACTGCCCCAAAATAACGCCATTCGCTGCCTGAAAAACGCCAATTTGATCTAATTGGGCGAGGTAGGTTCTTATTTTAGCAACATCCCCACTGAGCGCTTCTAGGACAACCACTTTACCTTGAAAATTCGGCATGTAATCTGTGCCAGCAAGCTTTAAGAAACAACGAATATTGCCACCAATAATTTCGCCACCAATATTCCCATTATCCATCAAGATTTTATATGGGATTTCCTGATTATTCACCTCTATAAAACTATTTTTAAACTGCTCCAATTGTCGCTCGGCATTATCACTCGCAAGGTGAAGCAGCTGATAGTTATAGCCTCCAATGCCCGTTTTTGCATAAATAGCATTCTGGATAACGGTCAAATCGCTGTATCCGATAAATGGTTTATTAGCCGCCTGAATTTGCTTGAAATCTAAATATGGCAGGATTTCATTGGCTAAATCTCCACCGGAAATATCAAATATTGCCTTAATTTCGGGATTTTGATACAGTTGCATCAATGCTTCTGCACGCTCCTCGGGGCCACCGCTTGCAAGATTCTTTTCTGTCCGAAAAATTGTCGCCGCACGTTCACTTTTCATTGCAAAATTGGTGAAAAGTAGCTCCTCTACGTGAGCGATATCTCCCTCTCGTTCTGGATCACGACCATTGGAACAGGCGATTAAGCCAATTGTGTCACCTAATTGTAGCATTTTCCTCGCCTCCATTCCTCTCTTCTTAGTTTATCACAAGTATGTACGCAAAAACACCGACGCCTGGTTAGTCCAGCATCGGTGTTTTTAAGAGAGGTATGAAAAAAGGTGAGAAACAATGCAATTACTCTAAAAGGGAGTTAAAAAGTAATTGTTGTTGTCTACAAAACCTATATTACAGGACAATCATGAATTTTCTAAGATGAAAATGTGAAATTTTTGTTAAGAAAGTAGTTTCTTGTATAATTCCAGAATTTCTTCGGTGTTTCTCCCTGTCTTGTCCTTTTTATATTTAACTTCTCAACCCGCGACCTTTTTCAATCAGATACCAACAAATCGCATAAAGCACCACGATAAACAGAATCAAAATCGCCATAGACCACAAGACCGAAATATCCGTTTTTCCGAGAAAGCCGAACCTAAATCCGGAAATCATATACACAATCGGATTAACTTTTGAAACGGCTTGCCAAAATGGAGGTAACATCGAAATCGCGTAAAATACACCACCAAGATACGTCAATGGCTGCAAAACGAACGTCGGTATTATCGATACATCATCAAAAGACTGCGCGAAAATTCCGTTCAATAACCCCGCTAACGAGAATAAAATGGCTGTCATAAGTAGCGTAATGACGACTAGTAGCCACGAATGAACAGCAAGTGGTACGAAAAATAGCGAAACCACCGTGACAAGCGCTCCGACTAGAATACTTCTGCCAATTCCACCGAGGACAAAGCCCCAAATAATAACATGTGTCGGTACCGGGGCAATCAATAACTCCTCAATATTTTTCTGGAACTTCTGCGAGAAGAACGAGGAAGACACATTGGAATAAGAACTAGTAATAACAGACATCATAATAAGTCCTGGTACGATAAATTCCATATAAGAAAATCCGCCGACCTGCCCGATTCGCCCACCGATCAGATTTCCAAAAATAACAAAATATAGCGATGTCGTAATCACTGGTGGTACTAAAGTTTGAATCCAAATACGCATATAGCGATTCGTTTCCTTGGCTGCTAAGCTTTTTAAGGCTGTAAAATAAAGATTAAACATGTTTCCCCTCCACTTGATGTGTCTCATCTGTGATTTTCAAAAATAATTCTTCCAATCGATTCGATTTATTCCGCATCGAAAGAACTTGTATTCCCTGCTTAGTGAGCTGCTCAAACAACTCATTCACGCCTTGATCACGTTCCACTTCCACAGAAAGCGTTTGGTCATCCTCCAAACAACTATTATAACCCGTAATCTCAGGTTTTTTATCAAAAGGCGCTAGATCAAAAATAAACGTCTCAAACTGCAGTTTCCCTAAAAGAGTTTTCATACTCGTATTTTCAATCAACTCACCCGACTGAATAATCCCGATATTGCGGCAAAGCATTTCCGCCTCTTCCAGATAATGCGTTGTCAAAATAATTGTTGTGCCGCCTATGTTCAACTCCCTCAAATAATCCCACATCTCACGTCTAAGCTCAATATCCACACCCGCAGTCGGTTCATCCAAAATAAGCAAACGCGGCTCATGCATCAAAGCACGCGCAATCATCAATCTGCGCTTCATCCCGCCAGAAAGCATCCGCGCACGCACATCACGCTTTTCCCAGAGACCCGATTGTTTCAAATACGTCTCGCTCCGTTTCAACGCCTCTTTCCGAGCAACCCCATAATAACCCGCCTGATTCACAACAATTTGCTGAACCGTCTCAAACGGATTAAAGTTAAACTCTTGCGGCACCAAGCCAATCTGCTGTTTCGCTCGCACTAAATCCGTATCAATATCATAATCAAAAACCTTCACTTTTCCCGATGTCTTATTAACAAGCGACGTAATAATCCCAATTGTCGTCGATTTCCCGGCACCATTTGGCCCCAACAAGGCATAAAAATCCCCTTCTTCAACCGTCAAATCAATCCCACGCAGCGCCTCAACGCCCGTCGCATAAACTTTTTTCAAGCCCGTTATTTCAAGTGCATATGTCATTTAATAACTATCTCCTTATTCATATCATTCTGTCCATCATTAGAAAGCAATTTCGTCATAGACCCCATAAAGTCCTTCACAAAATCCTCTCGTAACGTATAATAATGCCACTGACTTTTCTTCGTCACCGAAACAATCCCAGCTTTCTCCAAAGCCTTCATATGATGAGAAAGCGTCGGCTGCGTAAAATCAAAATGCTCCAACACATCACACCCACACAAACTCCCAGACGAAAGCAAATCAATAATCTTCATCCGATTCGGATCAGCCATAGCCTTAAGCACCAACGAAGTCCTCACATAATCCATCTCTACCCTCCCATACATAAATACTCACCTATGTTGAATATAGATTACCATGAATGTAATGTCAAGAATAAAAAACCTCCAAGTAAACTTGTAATTAAAAAATAAGCTCTTTATTCCTAACTAAGAATAAAGAGCTTATTTAAATACGGGCTAATCTAATTTATCTATAGGATAGATATTTTTAACAAGTGCTGTACGACTAATAAGATAGCCTAATATAAATCCACTTACATTAAAAATAATATCCGTGATATCCATAAAATGATTTGGATAGATAAATATAATATCCAAGAATAACTGCACGGATTCAATCAAGATTGAAATCAGTAACCCTATGCACACCATCCTACCTAAAGCTATACCTGGCTTCATAACGCTTATATAAATACCAAGAGGCAGCAGTAGTACTAAATTCCCAAAAACCTGTAACCAATCTGCTGTAGAGGCACCCATCAATTGATTAAACGGTATAATATTTATGTAATCTGTTATTACATAATTCCCAGCATCTAGAAGGTTATTAAATATAGTAAATGGAAAAATGATGAATTTAATTAAAAATACGAAATAAACTCCAAACAACACAGTTGCAACATAATACTTATCAAATGGCTTTCCCTTTAAAAAAATGATAACGTTATTACCATCACAATCAGTATAGCAATTGCTAGGATGATGATTAGAAACGGATCATATGTTATATCCATGCTGAGTGCTCCTTTAAATTAAACTTAGTCAATATAAACTTTTATCTACTACCACATTACCATTTTTTGGGTAGAAAAAATCCAGCGATTAAAAAAAACCTCCAGAACAGCAAAAAATCACCATCCCAAAGGTCTAAAATTTGTTCTTTAAAAAGCCCAGAAGCAACCCACCAAACCTTCAGCGGGTCGACAAATGCTTAGATGCTAGGCAAAGACGAGTACCGGAGCGGAGCGTATATTTATACGTGAGCACCGGAACGGAATCTTTAACGACGCAGATGAGCGTTTGTCGGCCCGCTGAACTTTAGAGGAGGTGGTTCATGTGACCAATTTCCATAACCCAGTAAGATCCCATAACAATAACAATCGCAATGAAAGCTGCAAAAAGAATATTACCGACTTGGATACGTCCATTTTGACCTTCCGTCATGTGCATGAACATTAGTAGTTGCAATGCTGCTTGAATGAACGCGAAGATAAAGATAACCGTAATGATTACAGATTTACTTAGCGTAGATTCGAAGACAACCCAGACAGCTAGCAATGTTAACGCGATCGATAGGGCAAAACCAACGATATGTTTCCACGGAATGCCTTCTTCAGCGTGTGCCGTGTTCGCTTTATTTTTCGCCATATTAATTCACCATCCCTAACAGATAGACACCTGTGAAGATGAAAATCCACACAACGTCTAGGAAATGCCAATAAAGGCTTGAAATGAATACTTTTGATGCTGCTTGTGGTGTTAAGCCACGCATTTTTATTTGAATCAGGATAAACGCAATCCAGAATAAACCAATCGTTACGTGGAGACCATGGGTGCCCAGTAAAACGAAGAACGCGGACCAATAAGAGCCTACTTTCAGCGTAACTCCTTCTGATACGTAATGTGCGAACTCATAAATCTCAAAACCTACGAATCCTGCACCTAGAAGTAGCGTGATAATCGAATAAATCATCAGGCGCTTGACGTTACCTTTGCGCATCTCACCTATAGCAAGACCACACGTAAAACTACTCGTTAAAAGTAGGAAGGTCATAATCAGAACGAGCGGTAACTCGAACATTTCGGACGGTGGGTGACCCGCATTTGAGCCACCACTGAACATTACAAAATAAGTTGCGAACAATGTACCGAATAACGCAATCTCGGCGCCTAGGAAAATCCAGAAGCCTAAAATGTTTAAACGACCTTGCTCCGATTGATATTCTAACGGAAGGCTGGAATTTTCTTTTATAGGTTCCATGGGTTACCCTCCTTTATGCCAGTTTTAAATTCACGTGCTGCTTGTTCCTCGGTAGCCACGATTTCAGGTACTTCCACATGGTAGCCGTCGTCTTTCTTGAACGAACGGTAGGCAAGACAGGCAAGCACACCAAGGCCGCCAAGTAAACCAAGCCAGTACCAATAGAAAACCAGTCCGAAGCCAGCGATAAAGAAGAACACGGACATCACGAAACCGAGTAATGTATTGTTTGGCATGTGAATGTGTTTGTACTCTTTGTCGTCATTATACGTTTCGCCGCGTTGTTTTTTTCTCCCAGAAATCATCCAAATCGTTCCATTCTGGTAATTTAGCGAAGTTATATTTTGGCGGTACAGCAGAAGAAGTTGCCCACTCAAGCGTACGCGCATCCCACGGATCACCGGTTGTTTCGCGTTTAGAGTGTTTGTAACTGTAAACGATATTCCAACAAAGAATTAGGAATGCTGCTCCCATTAGGAACGCACCAATAGATGAAATCAAGTTCAATGTACCCCAGCCATCGCCTTCCACATACGTGCTAATACGACGTGGCATACCATCAAGCCCTAGGAAATATTGTGGGAAGAAACATACGTTAAATCCAATCACAAATACCCAGAAGAACCACTTACCAATTTTTTCATTCAAACGATAACCGACCATTTTTGGATACCAGTAAATCAAGCCTGCAAAACAGGAGAATACAGTTCCGGCGATTAGTACGTAATGGAAATGCGATACTAGGAAATACGTGTTGTGATATTGATAATCGGCTGCTGCCATCGCAAGCATAACCCCTGTAACCCCACCAATAACAAAGTTCGGTATGAAAGCCAGTGACCAAAGCATCGGTGTGGTGAAGGATATTCGCCCTTTGTACATGGTAAAGAGCCAGTTGAATATCTTGATTCCGGTCGGTATCGCAATCATCATCGTCGTAATGGAGAAGAACGAGTTAACTGCTGCCCCGGAGCCCATTGTAAAGAAGTGATGGACCCAAACTAGGAAACTTAGCAAGGAAATAACAACAACCGCTGCTACCATTGCTGGGTAACCAAATAGTTTTTTCTTCGAGAAGGTTGAAATAATCTCGGAGAAAATACCGAATGCCGGCAAAATAACGATATATACTTCCGGATGCCCCCAAACCCAGAACAGGTTGGCCCACATCATCGGAATCCCACCATTTGCGAGTGTGAAGAATGCCGTCCCAAATAGGCGGTCAAACGTCATTAAAGCTAGCGCCACAGTAAGTACTGGGAACGCGAATACGATAATTAAACACGTAATCAGCGACGTCCACGTGAACATTGGCATTTTCATAAGTGTCATGCCTTTCGTTCGCATACGTAGAATCGTGACCATGAAGTTAATCCCGGTCATCAGTGTACCAATACCGGCAATCTGGACTCCGAGTAAGTAGAAGTTAATCCCATAACCTGGACTAAATTCCTCGGCGAGCGGTGCGTAGTTTGTCCAACCAGCTGCTGGGCTACCACCGATTACGAAGGAAATATTGAATAACATTGCCCCCATAAAGAATGTCCAAAAACTCAAGTTGTTCAAGAATGGGAATGCTACGTCACGCGCCCCGATTTGAAGCGGCACAACGATGTTCATTAAACCAATAACGAACGGCATCGCCATAAATAAAATCATAATAGTTCCGTGAGTCGTAAATACCTCATTGTAATGCTGGGCGTCTAGGAACTCCATCCCCGGCATTGCAAGTTGGGTACGAATCATGAGTGCATCGACCCCACCACGGAAAAACATTAGTACTGCTGCCAAGAGATACATGATCCCAAGGCGTTTGTGGTCAACAGAAGCGATCCATTCCGTGAATAGCCACTTCCATTTCTTTGTATAAGTTAGTAACACGACGATACCAATGCTGACAAGAGCGATCGAAATTTGGGCTCCTAAAATCAGCGGGTCGCCGGTGATGATAAATTCATCTAACTCATGTTGAAATACCCCCTTTTTTAGTTTCCCGATTGATCGTGATCTGTTGCCTCATCGGTTTTAATTTCTTTACCCATTTTTTCCATTTCTTCATCGTAATGCTTATCTTTCTTGTAACCAGTACCATTTGGAATAATCATTGGTTTCATGTCCATTTGCTCAAAACGCGGGTTCGTAATCGTCATCGGACGTGCTGGCAAAATCGGCTCTTTCGTTCTTGTATCTTTTGCATTTGGATTATGTGGATTTGTTAGTTCAAAGCCGAAACGTTTGTACGCATAGAAAACGTACTCTGGATCTGCGGCCGGATCAACAAACGCCATATGTGTGCCTGCATAAGATTGTGGTTTCACGTTGCCTGGTAATAATAATTTATCATAGCGGTCTTGCGATAAAGTCGGTGAATCTGCTTTCGTTTTCAGCGCCCATTTTTCGAAATCGGCTGGTTTTTGTGCGACAACATCAAATACTTGTCCAGCAAAACCCTCTCCGTTAAAGTTCGAGTTACGGCCTTTAAACGTACCTGTTTCGTCCGCTTGCAAATACAAATCCATCGTCATGCCACTCATCGCGTACTTCTGTCCACCAAGTTGTGGTACCCAGAAACTCGTCATCGAGTCTGCCGCTGTAAGCTTGAATAACACCGGTCGATCAGTTGGAATATGTACATAGTTTACAGTTTCAATCGACTGATCTGGATAACTAAAGAACCATTTCCAGTTTGCGCTAGTCGCATAAATAACAATTGGATCCTTGTGTGACGTAACCTCTGGCGCTTTTTCGTTCGCGTAAATCGTTTGCACTGTTGGAATAGCTAATGCAATAACGATTGCAACCGGAATCAACGTCCATAAAATTTCTAATTTCGTACTACCGTGCATGTTTGGTTCGTAGTTGGAATGATCTTTTCTCTCGCGATATTTCGTAATCATGATAACGAATAACACGAAGATCGTGAGTACAATGATAAGCATGAAAATAATCGAATAAATGATTAGATCGCTTTGACTTTGCGCTACTGGACCTTTTGGATCTAGTACCGTCAAATCACCACAGCCGCTAAGAAGTCCAACAAAGACCAGCGATACTGTAAGTAACAATGACTTAAGCATTTTTGACACCCGAATCCCCTTCTTTCCTTTTGATGTTTGTTGCTGTGTATTTTTGCGCAAAAATACAACCTGACTCCCCTAATTGATAATATAATGAAATATAGCCAACTAGATAGTGTAGATTTCTCACAATATCACAAAGTTTCGATTCGTGAAATTATGAATTTGAAACTGCATGTGCATACTCGTATACTATTATAGCTTATTTGGTATGTATATTCAAAGCATCGAGACAAGTTATTTTTTTTCACAATATTAAGCGTTACTATATGAGCATATCTCTCTCTTAAAAATGATTCCTTGTTAGTAATGTCTCTTGAAATGGGCATGAGGAGGGCGCCCATTTCGGCTTGTTTGGAATGTCACAATTAGAACCAAATTGCCTACTCGAATTATCCGGAAAAGCGCTTTCTTATCAGTGATTCAGCTCTTTGTATCTACTACCAAAAACAAAAATTGGTCTAGTCCATGCGCACATTGCTTCATTTTCACATATTTACGATTCGTTTCTAAATCCGATGGGTAAACAAGATATCGAGTGTGGAAGATGGCTCAAAAAAAATCGAGGGGTGTTAAATTAGATGAAGAAGTTCTTGGGTAAATCAGTTTTTATTTTTTGGTGGCGTTTGCATTGTTGTTCGCGACTTTTGCGCCGGGGGCATCAGCACATGGTTACATTTCAAAACCAGAAAGTCGGGCATATTTGGCGAAATTGGGGATTAACCAAAATGCTGGCGCGGTTCAATGGGAGCCGCAAAGTGTTGAAGCAACAGGAAATTTCCCACTTGGCGGACCTTCTGACGGTACCATCGCGGGCGGAGGCAAGTTTCCAGAAATGGATGCACAAACTCCTGATCGTTGGCACCACGTGGACCTTTTAGGTGGACAAAACAATTTCACTTGGACGCTTACTGCGCTTCATAGAACGAAAGAATACAAATATTACATTACGAAAAAAAGGCTGGAATCCAAATAGTCCATTGACTCGTGGTGACCTAGAATTGCTAACTACGATTGATGCGCATAACGAGGTTCCTACTTCTACAACTGTGAACCATCAAGTGCCACTTCCAACTGACCGTAACGGTTATTATGTTGTGCTTGGCGTTTGGGAAATCGCGGATACTGGGAATGCCTTCTATCAAGCAGTCGATGTGAACTTGATTAATAATGGAACAATGACGTTGCAATAAACCATTAAATACAGCCTCAAATTAAAAGCTAGCAGTGCTTGGCAAAATTTTTTGCTATCCGCTATGCTTCTGGTTTGAGGCTTTTTATTATGCAATTTCGTAAAAAAGAATCTCACAAAATATATAGTAATCATTATATAAACATGCTAATATATAGTTATCATTATATAAAAGGAGGTCTTTTTTAGTGGAATCGTTAAAATTCGAGGCTATCTATATGTATATCGATATCAGTCGCAGCCGGCACGTCTTTTCTACACTACATTACGGGACAAAAATACTCACATATATCGCGGACAGCATTAATACGACTTATCAAGAACAGTTGTTGACGCCATTTACAATTAAAGATGGCGATGCAATTGTTGGGGGCGTCTCTGATTTTCAGTTGTTACCAGATATTTACATCCATTGTCTAACGTTGTATTATTCAGGCCATTTCAAGGCTCATTTTAGCGCGATTCCAGCCGTCGTGGATGAAAAGCTTAATTTCTACTTTGGAGTTGGGATTGGCTATATCGATACACCAGCTGCCGAAGATCTAAAGAACATCAATATTGTCAATGGGACTAGCATCATTAATGCGATTGAAGCTTCTGAACGAGCCAAAAAAATCATGAAATCACAGCAAAATCAAAGGCCTAGCGCAATTAACAATGATGAGGACTATTTTTTCGATAAGCAGCCATTTAAATTCTACTGTATCGCGGAGCCCAGGTCGTTTGGTAATGCGGTTAACGCGATGTTCTTTCTTGCTTTTGAGAAGCTGATTAAAAGTGACAAACAGCGCGACCTTTTTCGCATAAAAGATAGTTATCCTGATTATAGCAACATTGAAATCGGCACAGCGCTCGGTTATGGCGCTCTCAGTAAGGCCGATATTTCCTCCCGAATCAGCGTTCTTATTGCGAATTCCGACTACTTTCTATACAAAAAAATTCGATTGGATATCGTAGCCTACTTAGCCGATTTGCAAAAAATGATGGGAGGCGCTAGTCATGGATAATCTGCTTTTCCCACTACTCCTGTGCCACTTTCTAGCCGATTTCGTGCTGCAAACGGACAAAATGGCTAGCGTCAAAAAAGAGCACTTCTCCTATCATAAAATGCGGCAGTTGGGATGGCACGTCTTCACGCATTTCTGTCTGGACTTACTTGCTATTGTTGTGTATTTCTGTTGGTTTGATAGCAAAATCAGTTTTTGGGCGCTACTACTCATGGTTTTAGGAATCACAATCGTTCATTTCATCATTGATTTAGCAAAAGCTCCAGTAGAAAAGCGATTTCGTGATACCAATTTTGTTCATTTATTCACCTATATTATCGACCAAATCCTGCACATTACCACAATTTATATCGCAGTATGGCTAGTTTTAGGCGAACAGGCCACACTGCTTCCCACACAGTTAAACAACTATTCAAAATTCTGCGCACTGGCCTCACTTGTTATCATCATTGTTTATTTTGTCGGCTATTTGATTCCATACATACTCGAGGTGCTAATGCCTGGGTTCAACTTGGAAAGGAAATCGATATCGGTCACGAAACAAAATGGTAAAATAATTTTAACAAAAAACCAGGAAATACCAGTCGTATCTAATAAAGAATTGAAAGCTGGGCGATATATCGGTGGCTTGGAACGCTTGCTGTTACTCATTTTCATGGTATTACAAATCTATTCAGCAATTCCAATCATCATTGCCCTGAAAACATTAGCTCGTTTCAAAGAACTGGAAAACAATCGAACTTTTGCGGAATATTATTTAATTGGTAACTTCCTGAGCATGATATTCGGTGTGTTAATTTCTCTTGTCTTTATTTATATTTTACATTTGTAAGCGTTGTATTTATTTGCACCCATACACAATAAACAACAAAAAAAGGAGCTCTCACAAAACAGTTTTTCACGCTGCTTTGCGGGGCTCCATTTTTATATTATTTAGCTACAACTGGGATGTACAACGTGAAATCTGCTTCACGCAAGTCCTCTAAATTAAATGTACCTGCAACGCCAATTGTTTCGCTGTTCATTACCTCGCCGTATGATTGGCCAATGAACTGGTCGATTGCTGTGCGCTCTGTTTCTTTCGTTACGAATTTAGCGTATTGACCTTCTGTAATTTCGAATGATGTATCGCCGTTATCCGTGCCAGTTTTTGCTACTAGGTAGGTTTGCACGCCATCGATGTTCGCATTAATACCAACAAAATCTTCCGCTGTTTTCGCGAAATCCGCTATTGCCGTCTCTTTCACACCGCTCATAACCGCGAAACCTTCTTGTGGATTAAATGCCGGAATCTCAACTCTACTTCCAGAAAAAACTTCTTTATCTAATTTTACAATTTCAAATGCCATTCTATTTCCCTCCAAAAGTTACTGTAAATTTGTTATGATGTAACTATAACACGCGAATGCTGACAGATGTATGTCATCATTCCGATTTTAAGGAGAAAAAAATTATGAAAATTGAGCGGCTCATCGGAATTATTATGTTACTTCTTCAACGCGAACTTGTCAGCGCTTCTGAAATGGCGGCGATGTTCGAAGTGACGAAACGGACCATTTATCGCGATATCGACTCGCTTTCTATGGCGAATATCCCGATTTATACGATGCCTGGCGTAAAAGGCGGAATCGGTATTATGCCTACTTATAAAGTAGATAAGAAACTGCTCACCGTCGAGGACCTAACCGCAATCATCACTGGTTTAAGCGGTTTTGAACAACTTTTATCCTCTAGCGATATTAAAAAAACACTGCAAAAAATGAAAAACATGCTCGGTCATGAAAACGAGCTTCCCGCCACGTCCATTTCACTGGATTTTTCGAATTTGGCGATGAAACAAGAATTTAACGAGAACGTGGAACAGCTACATTTAGCGATTAAAAAGCAACAATTGGTAGCCCTGACCTATATTGATCGCGATGGCAACCAAACCACGCGAAAAGTCGAACCGTACCATTTACTTTTTCGCAATCGATCATGGTACTTACAGGGGTATAGCATAGAGCGCGAAGACTTCCGCACATTCAAGTTATCGCGAGTCCTCGAATTAGAAGTATCCGCCGAAACATTTGAATCGCGCCCATTTGTACTGAAACCATTCCGCTCATCCGCGATACAACCACCATTCGAGATGAAGGAAGTAAGTCTAATCGTCGACAAAATAGCCCGCGAACAAATCGCCCTGCGCTTCGGAGTCACAACAATAGAACCACTGGACGAATCCCATTTTTCAGCAAAAGTGACCTTGCCAAATCACGAAGCTGGCTACCGCTTTCTGTTGCAATTAGGCACACACGTCACCGTCCGCAAACATGGTGATTTTTACGATGGTTTCGTCGCATATTTGAAGGCAATTCAAGATAAATACACATAAACGGCTACTTTTTCCGCGCCGAAACGAGTAACATCATCGGTCGGCGCAACTCATCAGGCATATCCGGGTGACTCGCCAACATTGCCGCATCAGGCTCTGGCTCCACCAAACGCATCAACTCAAAACCCGTTTCAAGCAGCGAATTCACATAAGTCGTCAACGTTTTGTGGTATTTCGTGACATCTTCCCCAAGAAAATTCGCCGTCCGCAAACCTTCCGTGAAATACCGATCCACCGGCCAATGCAATTTATTTCCATCCGCGTCATAATACCAATCTTGCGTGCCTTGCGCCGTAAAAACCGGATGTTCCACAGAAAACACAAAAACACCACCCGGCGTCAAACTCTGATTCACCTTCTCACAAATCGCCTGAAACGACTCAATATAATGCAGCGCCAACGAACTAATCACCACATCAAAACTCCCAGCTGGGAAATCGATATCCTCCAATGCCTCCCGAATATACGTAATTTTAGGCGAATCCGTTTTCCTACGTGCTTCCGCGAGCATATTTTCCGATATATCTACACCAACCGCAGATTCCGCGCCATTTTCAACCGCATAAAGGCAATGCCAACCAAAGCCACATCCGAGATCAAGCACCCGCTTCCCCGCGAAATCAGGCATCATTTTCTGAAACTCATGCCATTCCCCAGCACCCTTCAAGCCAGCAACAGAGCGATTCATCTTACTATACTGCTCAAAAAAAGCAGGATTATCATATTTATTTTCTTTCATTTTCATACACCTCTTTCATTTATGTACATAGTATAACAAAAAAATCTAGCCCTCGATAAGCGCCAAATAATTCTTCGTTTCCCCGCCGACATCCACAATCAGCACATCACCGCGCCCATTCACATTAAAAATTTCAGCACCCGCAGATAAGCGTGTAGCATCCCCATTGCCGAAACCTTTCACCTCTGAAAAAGTACGCCTAATCTCACCAATTTGCTCCTTTTTCGTCGGCTCCAATGCATCGACCCAATCAATATCCGCCTGATAAATAACACCATCCCATTGAAAAATATCCAAATCCCGATTTTCCTTCAAAAGCTCCTCCGCCGTCGGATTGGCCGAAACCTCCTCCCTCACCACATCATCCGCTTTCTGACAGCCCAACATCAAAACCAATGAAAACATAATCGCCACTATCATACTATTTTTCATTTTCCGCCTCCTACCTCACAAAAGAAAATAGGCATGCCAGATACATTCACGAACCATCCTCAAATGCGTCATATCATGCCTATTTTCATTATTTCATTAACGTCTTCTTAAATAAACTACAGTCGTCCCGGCAAGCATACTTCCAAGCAAAACTAAACCAAGCGGGAATGTATCGCCAGTTTGTGGTAAATTGCCCGTTTTTTCTGGTGTCTTTGTATCAGTTTGCACTACCGGATTGGCAACTGGCGCTTTGTCTGTTCCTTTATTTGGCGTCGTGCTGACCGGTATTTTCGCCGTCACCTTATTGCTATCCGCCGAAATATTTCCCGCCGCATCAAACGCCTTAATTTTATAACTATAAGACTCGCCAGGCGTCACGTTTTTATCCGTATAAGTCGGTTTTGTAACCGTCGCGATTTCTTTACCATCACGATACACTTTATAGCCCGTCACCCCGACGTTATCCTTAGAAACCGCCCAATTCAGAACAACTCCATCACCAGTCACTTTCGTCACGCGCAAATTACTTGGCACACTTGGCGCGGCAATATCCTCAACTTTCGCTGGAACTTCCGCACCTTCATAAACCAGCTGTTGGCCTAATTCCTGACCCGAAGCCGTCATCCGCTGCGCCAAAGTTACCGTTTTCAAATCCGTCGGCGTCACGTTCGATTTCAAGCGGAACTTGTAGCTCTCACCTTGCGAAATAAGTCGCGCATCCGAAGAAGCCAAATCCACGGTCGTATAGCCATTTGCCGATTTCACAATGCCTGTTTTATCATCCGCAGCAATCAACTTCTCCCCATCCCGAATTGGAATGTAAAGTCTCGGTAACTTAATCGTTTCAGCCGCCTTTTCCGTTGCTTTCAAAACATCACTCGTCTCGTTCGCAACCTCTTTATTCAAAATCGTAATTTCATACCCCGTACCATCATTCGTGTACGGCGTCACTGTCATTTCAATCGCTAAATCCTGATATGGCAACACGTTTCCGACCAATTTTCCAGTTCCAAACATCCCGGTTTTAATCGCGGTTGTCAGTTCCTCACGTTTCGCCGAAGTCGTCGGTTTATCCTGCGATTGCATCCACGAAATCATTCCGCCCAAGCCATTATCCTTCACATAGTTCGCCTTAGCCGTCACCGAACGCACATTATCATATGTGAAAAATGCACCCGTTTCCCGACTATACAAATACGGCGCCTTAGCCGCATCATCCCAATATTCCGTCAAGCCCGGCGTCACCGCTTTCAACGTATCAATACTGCGATATGCCCAAATTCCGCCAACCGTTCCGCCGTCCCCAGCAACAAGCGGCTTCTCATTGTCCGCGCCATTACTCGTGGAACCATCCGCATTTTTATTCGTGCGCTCCACTGGCTGAAATAAGCCCGGCTGACTCGCATTCGGCCCTTCCGCAACCGTATCCCATCCACGAGTATAAAACGCTGCGCCAACAACAATTTTCTCCGATGGCACACCCTTACTCTTCAGATACTTCGTCACACCATCAATCGATAACCCATAGCTCGCATACGGATCATTCGGATTATCATAAAGCGCCGTCTGATGCCCTGTGACACCATCCCAAGCCCCATGCATATCGTACGTCATCATGTTCCCAAAATCAATAATATCGAAAACGCGCGCCACATCAATCCCTTGGCTCATCGTCCACTGCGAAGCCGGCAAAGCCACCGACAACTCGTACGTCCGGTTCAGCGTTTTGCCCTGCGCATCAAGCCCTGTCCGCAAATCCTGCAGCAATTTCACATAATTCTCCTTATCCGCAGGCCCCGCATTCGGCGTCCCTTCATCCTCCTTATTATCCAACAAATCACCATCCCGCGGCGAATTCGGATACTCCCAATCCACATCCACGAAATCCATATTCGTATATTTCACAAACTTCAACACATTCTCCACAAAATTCGCACGCGCCGTATCATCAGCCGCCATCACCGAAAAATCTCCCGACTTCGACCAACCACCTAACGAAACACCAATTTTCAAATTCGGATTCGCCGCACGCAAGTCCTGAAGCGCATTCAAAATACCGCCCATCGCAGCCTTCTGCCCAACAGCCGCACTCACCGCAGCATCCTTATCCGTAAACTCCAAATTTCCCGCGCTATCAAAATCCATAAACGCGAAATTCAAATGCGTCAACTTGTCCGCCGGAATATCTTTCGGATAAAACTTACCCTCCGATTCCGTAATCGACCAATCCCCGTAATACATCACATTCCGATACGGCGATTTCGACTCAGCGGCAGTCACTTTCGGCGAACCTAGCAGCCCTGATAAAACAAGTGATAAACCAAGCAAAACTACTACCAAACTTCCAAAAACCCGTTTTCTTCCCTTTTTCATTCTTCTTCCTCCCACTCTGTTTGTAATTATCCCAAGTAAACACCATTTTTTTATGTGGTTAGCCAACACGTAAAACGCTTACATAAAAACGACTAAAATCACATCCCCAATCTCTTCCATCATATCATATCTAATCAGAAATTTACATCCAAAATAAAAAAGAACAAACGAGAGCACTCACACCACTCTCATCTGTCCCTATTCTCAAACCTCTTGCAAATCCGTCAACGCACCACAAATATTCTTCGTAGCCGGATAAACCTGCGTATAAATCTCATACAGTTTTTCGTATTTTTCCACGTTTTCCGCACGAGGGGTAAAAGTCGCATCCTTATAATGTACAAAGACATCACGGCAAGCCTCAAAATCCGCAAACCAGCCATTACCGACAGCCGCCAGCATACACGCACCAACGCCCGGCCCCTGTTCCACCTCTAAACGAATTATTTCCGCATTGAAAATATCCGCCTGCATCTGCATCCAATCAGCATTTTTAGCACCGCCACCAACACTGATAATCTGCTTAAACTTCTTATTTTTAGCCTCTTCCATCAATATCTGCGCATCCTTCAGGCTAAACGTGATACCCTCAAGCACCGCGCGCGCAAAATGCTTCAGTTCATGGCGCGTATCAATCCCGACAAAACTACCACGAATTTTCGAATCAATATGCGGCGTCCGCTCACCAACAATATATGGCGTAAACAGCAGACCTTCGCTGCCCGGCGCAACCGTATAAACGTCCGCCAACAACTCCGCAAAACTGAGGCCCTTGCCAAACGTGTTCTTAAACCAGTTCAACGAGTTTCCCGCGGCAAGCGTCACGCCCATCGAATAATTCGCATCCGGAATCACATGATTAAAGAAATGCAGCTTTCCTTCATAATTCGATATTTTCGCCTCAAACGAACTAAAAACACCACTGGTACCTAACGAAACGAGCGCATAGTCCTCATTTACCGCACCCGCTCCGAGTGCAGCACACGCATTATCTGCGCCACCAGCAAATACCTTCACTTCCTGTTTCAAGCCGAATCGCTTGGCATAACTCGCTTTCACCACACCAACTTGCGTCATCGAGGACACAACATCCGGCAAAATAGCCATATCAACTCCAAACTTCCCGCAAATTTCCGCCGACCAATCCTGCTTTTCAATATCGAATAACGACGTTCCCGCAGCATCCGAATACTCACAATGCATATTTCCCGTCAAAACGAACGCCAAATAATCCTTTGGCAACATAATTTTCCGAACTTTTTCCCAGACTTCCGGTTTATTCTGCTGTAACCATAAAATTTTTGGCAACGTAAAGCCTTCCAGCACAATGTTCTTCGTAATTTCAATCATCGAATCGCCGAAATCCGCCATAATTTGCGCACATTGCTTCGTCGTCCGCACATCATTCCACAAAATCGCCGGATAAACAATCGCATCCTCATCGCCAAGCGTCACCAGCGAATGCATCTGCCCAGAAAAACTGATAGCCTCAAGCTCCGCGTTAAAATCCGCCACTTCAATATTCAGCCGCGTCAACACCTCTTCACAAGCAACCACCCAATATTCCGGATGCTGCTCAGAAAAGCCAGGCGCCGGAGAATCAATCTCATACTCCGCCGACGCCTCCGCAATCACTTGCCCTGCCTTATCCATGACGATTCCTTTTAACGAACTCGTTCCAAGATCAATACCTAATACATAGCCCATCAGTCTAAACTCCTTCGCTTAAAATACGTAATCATTCAAAACAGATTTCACATATTCGATATGGCTCGATTCCAGTTTAATCGTGTCACCATGTTTATACGCATAGCTAGAAAGCGACTCCAAATCCTCTTTCCCAGCCAAAATGGACTTCCCAATCTCCGTATTCGTCCACTTACCATAACGCTCAGCAAGCAAATCAGAAATAAACTTGTCCTCGATCAATTTCGCAGCCACTTTCAGCCCGCGAGCAAACGTATCCATCCCCGCGATGTGCGCAAGTATCAAGTCTTCCATTGCAAAAGAAGAACGACGAACCTTCGCATCAAAATTAATACCACCCGGAGCAATACCACCATTTTGCAAAATTTCATACATCGCCAGCGTCACATCCATCACGTTCGTTGGAAACTCATCCGTATCCCAACCAAGCAACATATCCCCTTGGTTCGCATCAATCGAACCCAATGCATCATAATCACGAGCCACACGCAATTCATGCTCAAAAGTATGCCCAGCAAGCGTCGCGTGATTCGCCTCCAAGTTCAGCTTAAAGTCACCCTCTAAGCCATAATTCTTAATGAACGCCATCGTTGTCGCTGCATCAAAATCATATTGATGTTTTGAAGGCTCTTTCGGTTTCGGCTCAATAAGGAATTGCGGTTTGTGACCAATTTTCTCACCATAAGCAATCGCCATTTTGAATAAACGCGCAATATTATCCTGTTCGAATTTCATATCCGTATTTAAAAGCGTCTCATAACCCTCACGGCCGCCCCAGAATACATAGTTCGCGCCGCCCAGTTTCTTAGAAATATCCAGACCCTTCTTCACTTGCGCCGCCGCATAAGCGAACACTTCCGGATCATTCGTCGAACCCGCACCATTATTAAAACGCGGATGAGAGAACATATTCGCCGTATTCCAAAGCAATTTGATACCCGTCTGATCCATTTTCACTTTAATCAAATCCGTAATTTCATCCAGATTATTCATAAACTCCTCAATCGAATTACCAGCTGGAGCCACATCGATATCGTGGAAACAGAAATACTCCACACCCAGTTTTTCAAGGATTTCAAAAAACGCCTCGACACGATTTTTAGCCGTATCCATCTCCGTTGTGCCAATCCAAGTACGCTCATTCGTAGGCATTCCAAACGGATCACTACCATCTTGAGTCATTGTGTGCCAATACGCCACAGCAAAACGCAAATGCTCCTTCATCGGCTTCCCGAGTACAACCTCATCCGCCTTATAATGACGAAACGCAAACCGATTTTTCGTTTCCTTACCTTCAAATTGAATCTTCTCTACTTGTGGAAAATAACTCATAATATATAGCCTCCTCATAAAATTAACACGCTGATTTTAATTAGTTTGTGCATCGAACTAACTATACAGATATCATACCTTTTTTGAGTTCGTTTGTAAAGCGGTTTTCATTTAGTTTTTTTCGTAAATTAAAAACTTACGGGCAGGGTTGCTCGTAGTTTTGGT
>NZ_AODE01000046.1 GCF_000525855.1 Listeria cornellensis FSL F6-0969 | reverse complement strand
ACACTAATGGTTTTTTGATAAACTAGAATTTACTGTCGATGTTACGGTGACTGTCGTTGTACCGGTTTCTTTCGCTATCCAGTTACCATTGGCATCAATACTTAAGATGTTGGTATCTCCAGATTTATACGTGACACTTTGAGAGGCATCTGCGGGAGATACGGTGACGCCAAGTTTGCCGGTAGAACCTTTTGTGGTGGCTATATCATTAACATCCAGCGCTAGGCCAGTTGGACGAGATCCGCCGAGTACATTCGTGTACATTGCGGGCAAAAAGTCTCCTCTAAGTTCCATCAATTGACCAGCAGGCATTCTCGCTTTCATATCAGACGGTACCAACATAACAAAATAATCATTAGTTAATATGGAAGCTCCTGACATAAACCCAGGACTGCTGTTATAAGGAATAGGATCCATTCTAAGTACGGCTCTCTCGCCTGTTGGCACTTTCATGCGCCCAGTTACAATGTTATCTCCTACGTAGATAGGATCAATGACAGCAGTGCTACCCTCTGGAATTACTAAGGGGCTTGTAACTTTACTATCTCCAACAAGCTCGCCATTAGTAGTTGCTACCGTGATGCGCATACCTTCTGTTAAGGTAGCGAAGCTCACCTTATAGTTCCCATCTGCGTCACATGTAACGCTCTGCGCAACCGACACGTCCGTATTATTTGCCTTATAGGTTGCGACTAGTACTGTTACATTAGGAGCTACGTGTCCTGCAATAAGGGCTTGGCCAGGTCTTGTTAATGCTATAGCTTGTGGATAACTTGTGGTGGCTTTCAAATTCGATGTTAACTTCTGTTCTGCTGCATGTGTTTGTACTGGTGGCAATGTTGTGATTAACGAGCTTGCTACCACATTCGTTGCAACAAGTGCAATCGCAATTTTCTTCATATTCTTATTCATTATGATATTTCCCCACTTCTTTTTTTTATTTTTGCAAAAACGCCTCATTTATTATGAGCTTCCCCTTTCCGTATTTTTCTGATTTCTGCTTCTGCGCATAAATCTACTTTTAACTATACCTATCTTTCAAAATAAAAAAATACAGTAACTCTCGTCAAAGCGGTGTTTTTATGACAATTTCGTCATAATTCTAATAATTTTTTCGCTATATAACAAAAAAAGGCAAGAAATCCAGTAGTTCGGATTTCTTGCCTTTTCTACTCGGCTTTGTTTTTTTAGATTACCTTTTACTTATTTGGAAATAGTATAGCGAATAGTATCTGCTAGATAATAATCCCCTATAGTAACACGAGATTGTACAATTTGTCCCGCCACTAGTGCCGGGACTTTTGCTACCCAACTCCCACTTGCGTCTGCGTATACTGTCGCTCTTATTCCTCCGTCTATCCACACGTCCACCTTGGCTCCAGGGGCTGCTATTCCCGTTACCACTGTTGCTCCTGCTACTACCGGAGAAGTTACTTTTCGGTTCTTTTCCGACAATTGTGTAGCGTTCACTATCTTCGTATGAACCGTTTAGCATCGCCCTTGGTTGCACTATTTGCCCTTCCACTAATGCTGGGACTGTTGCTGTCCAATTTCCACTTGCATCTGCATATACCGTCGCTCTTATTCCGCCGTATATCCAGACATCTACCTTGGCGCCTGGGATTGCTGTTCCAGTTACCGTTGTTGCCCCTGCTACCAATGCTGAGGTTACTGTCGGCTCTTTCGCAACAATTGTGTAACGCTCGCTATCTTCAAATGAACCGTTTAATGTTGCTCTTGGCTGCACTACTTGTCCCGCTACTAGTGCCGGAACTGTTGCTGTCCAATTTCCACTTGCGTCTGCATATACCGTCGCTCTTATTCCCCCGTATATCCAGACATCTACCTTGGCGCCTGGGATTGCTGTTCCAGTTACCATTGTTGCTCCTTCAACTAATGCTGAGGTTACTGTCGGTTTTTTTGCTATAATCGTGTAACGTTCGCTATCCTCATAAGTTTCTCCTAGCGTCGCTCTTGGTTGCACCACTTGCCCTGCTATTAATGCTGGGACTGTTGCTGTCCAATTTCCGCTAGCATCTGCATATACCGTTGCTCTTATTCCGCCATATATCCACACATCTACCTTGGCTCCCGGCGTTGCTGTTCCTGTTACTACTGTTGCTCCCTCAACTAAAACCGAGGTTACTGTTGGCTTGATGCTTAGCTTATTGTGAACTTCAACTTCCAGTGTGTCACTCTTTTGTCCCCACACATCTGTCATTTCCACTTTCAAAATCGTTCCGGCTTGTAGTGTTTTATCTAACTTCACCAAAAATACACCCGCTGAATCCGCTTTGTACGAATTTCCATTCAGCATTAATGTCGCATATGGCGTACCTACAAATACTAGTTGTGTGCTAATATTCGAAGCTTCACCTACTAGCTCTGGCTTATCAATTGCTTTTTCACCCTTTGTCACTGTATATCTTGGGCTATCTGCAACATAACTTCCGTCAAATACTTGCGTCTGTACCGTGTCACCTTCAATCATCGGTGTCCCCAATTTTGCTGACCAAATTCCTTCTGCATTCGCCGTAGCGGTTACTCGTATTCCTCCTTGAATCCATACTTTTACTAGCGCATTAGGTCTCGCGGTTCCAAACAGATCTGTCTTCCCTGCGCTAACATTTGATGTAATCAAGTTACCATTTCCAACCGTAAATGTTCCTACATCACTACTTTCTCCTGAAGCATAAACAAACTTCGCTTCTACCTTGTCTCCCAAATTCAAATAATTGGGTAATGTAATTTTGTAGACACCATTCACATCATTTTTATAAGCTATCCCGTTGACGATTAACTCTGAATTCGGAGCTCCAATGAAAGTAACTACTTTACTTGTATCTAGAATTCCACCAGCTACTACGGGTAAATCTAGCATTTTTATCGTCTGATCTGCACCTTTATCGGTTACTGAAATATATAGTTTATCTGTTTTATATTGCTTATTTGTGCCGTTTGGTAAGTGAACAGAATAAATTCCTACTGGCATATTCTTTAGTTCAACAGTCTTATCTTGAATAACAACTTCTTTTATAACGGTTGAGCCGTCCATAATTTTAAGTGTTTGGCCTTTAATTTGTGATACGTCTTTTATATCAAGATTTAGCTTTATATCTTGTTTAAGAGCATATTTATTTAGTTGTGCATTATCCACGAGTGCCCATTTGGAGTCTAAGGCAATATCTTGACGTGCTTTGACCAAATTATCACCTGATAACAGAGCTGCTAACGGGTAAACATTCTTATTAGAACTATTCAAAGCCACTGTTTTCTGCTTATCTGACATGTTTCCTTGAATTAATTCAACAAATGGCGCGATATTGAATCCGCTACCTTCACCGTAATATTCTGTTAGCATGTCTAAAAGCAATTGATTACTAACAAAGCCTCCTGGTCTATTTGTCAGCTCGCGATATTTTTGATTGAAGGCAATAAATCCTTTGTCTCCTACTTTATCTTTCAACATAACAGAAACGTAGAACCTTTGATTGTTAGTCCACGTGTTTACTGCCGTCTTATCCTTGTATACATTTTTTTTCAAATGCGTCCTCTACAGCATTAACGCCACCACCACCTGCGTATAGTCCTGCTCCTGTAAAATAGACACTTCCTGCTGTTCTTTTTTGGAATGTATCTGCATAAATATTATTCCAAACTTCGCCTACATCATAGGTGTTGTCATTCATGAAGTTGCCTTGATAACCGTGACCAATTTCATGAAGCGCTCCCCAGCCTTTCGTTAGCCAAAAAGTGATGGTGCTTTCGCTGCTCTCTGCCGTTTCAGATCCACCGTAATAGGCTCCACCATTGCCACTCTTATTAGCTTTACCAAAGTAGCGATTCGGTATATTTTTATCGAGGCTATTCTTCGGATTAAATGATATACCTGACAACTCATTAAATGTTTCAAATACGTTATCATAGTAAGCTAGTAACTGATCGATAGAAGAGAAATCATTCATTTTTTTCAAATAATATTTATCTCTCGTCGGTATCAAAATCTGAACATATTTATTTCCAATTAGTGCAAAACTAGCGTTATTAGCGTCCCATTTAGAGAAGAAAGCAGCCTCATTATTACTTTGCTCAAATTTCGGCAAAGAAACGCTATTCCCAATTATTTGGTACTCTATTTTCGGTTTCGCACTTGTAAATGTAGTCATAATGAATGGTACTGCATCGGCATCCACTGTAATGTTGACCCAATCATTTCCCACTGCTACACTTTTTTCTGTTTTCGAATCATTGTTTAGCATCTGTACTGTAATTTTTTCTGTGAAAGCGGTGTTCACTTGGCGAATCCGTAGTGTCGAACCTTTAGACAATACGATACCTAAATCCTGTTTGTCGTGATTTATCCCTTTAGAAAAGCCTTCATTAATTAACCACGTCGGTTTTTCTAACGTGTATAACTCTTTGCTCTGTACCTCCTCAGCCTTTACTGTCTGCTGAAATAAAACAAACACTGTGAGCATTGCTAAACATGTAACTACCCATTTTTTTAAAATACATTGTCATTCTCCCTCCAAAAATTAATTAACGTAACATTTTAAAGTATACAGGAGTTTGTGATATTGCCGAATAACCATTTTACGTATATCTCTCAAAACTGGGGCTTAATTGTGTCTAAATTGTGACTAAAAAGCCCATACATTGACTAAGGCCAAATTTGCATGGGCTTTACATATAGTTTTAAACCATTTCAGGATTTTTAAATAAACCGCGCCATGTTCGTAGCATGATAATTAAGCATACCGTGAATGCACCGACATCTGCGAGCGGGAAGGCGTACCAAACACCATCGAGCCCCCAGAAATTGGGTAAGATTAAGAGTAGTGGAATCAAGCAAATAATCTGACGCATCAACGAAATCACGAAGGAAATCCGGGCCCGCCCAAGTGCTTGATACAAGCCACCACAAACGATTTGGAAACCAATCGTCGGAGCTGCCAACAAGACAATTTGCACTGCATGCGCGCCGTCTTTTAGCAATTGTTTATCATCCGTAAAGACGCTGACTAGAAGGTTTGGAAACAGCTCCACAACCGCAAAAGCAACGACGGACATCACGGTCGCAGCCACAATCGACATTTTCACAGCTTTCACCACGCGTTTGTATTCCCGCGAGCCATAGTTAAAGCCAACAATCGGCTGCATCCCTTGCGTCACGCCATTAATCGGCATAATCATGAACGACGCGATTCTGTTCGCCACACCGTATGCCGCAATCGCCATTGTTCCGCCATGAATATTGAGCATCCAGTTCACGGAAATTGACACGATGCTTCCGGCCGACATCATAACAAATGATGGAAAACCAATCGCGACAATGCTTCCTGATAATTTCCAGTCAATATGGAATCGGATTCCTTTTAGCGTAAGCGAACTTTTCCCAGACAGGAAATAAATGAGTAACCAAATCGCACCGACTGCTTGCGCTATCAAGGTTGCGAATGCCGAACCACGAATTCCCATGTCCAGACCCATTATAAAAATCGGATTCAAAATCATGTTTAAAACTGCCGAAATAATCATCGTCAGCATCGCAATTTTGGCATTTCCCTCGGAACGAACAATGTTATTCATCGCCATCGCAAAGGTTTGAAACACCGAGCCTAGCAGTAGAATTTGCAAGAAATCCTTCGCGTACTGGTGAATCTCAGGCGTCGCGCCAAACATTGTTACGAGTGGATCAAGGAAAATAAAAGTGACGATTGCAAGGACTAAACTCGAGATAATTACCAGCCAAACGACCTGATGGTACACGCGATTGGCCTCTTCCTGTTTCCCCGCGCCAAGTGCTCGCGAAATAATCGACGCACCACCAATTCCGAACATCGCCGCCATCGCCATCATGATCATCTGTACTGGAAATGCGATTGAAAGCGCTGCAACACCCAGTGATCCCACGCCGCGCGCTACGAAAATCGTATCAACAATATTATACATTCCCATCACGAACATGCCGATAAACGCAGGAACCGACAGACGCCACATCAGCGATCCAATTTTATCTTCCCCTAAGCGCTTACTCTGTCCCTTCATATTTTAATCACTGCCTTTCTCCTGTTTTTGCGCATTGTCAGCCATTCGAAGTAGTAACTCCAACAACTTCTCCTGCTCCTCCTCTGAAAAACCATCCGTCAAAATGCCAGACCAGGTCTTCATCGTCTCTTCAATAAAAGGTTGCACCGACTTCCCTTTATCCGTCAAATAAACCATATGTTTACGCTTATCCTGCTGATTCACTTCCCGGCGAATCATGCCCAACTCCTCCAAGCGCTGAATATGTCTCGCCACATTCGCCTTATCTACCATAAAACGCTTTACAATTGTATCTTGCGACAAAGCATCCTCATGATAAAGCGTCGTAATATAACGTAACTGCCCAACACCTAGACCATATTCTTTTAGCCGATTCAGCTTAAATGTATTTCCACATCGATTCACGATAGACATCGATTTTGCAATAATCTCATAATTTTCCGCCATAAAACTCCCCTTTTCCAACCCCAAAATGGTTGCGACATCAACTTTACTCATTATACCGAATATAAGTTCTCACCGCAATCAAATTTGACTTTATCTAGCGGTTTTGACACAATAAAATAGTAGAAAGCGAGGCTAAAACAATGCAAATAAAAAAACTAAAAGAGCGCTATCCCGACCTTACATATTCCGAAAAACCGTTAAAAATAAATACGACACATCTCTTCTTTTACGAGAATCCATACTATTTCGCGATTCCTAAGAAAACGCTAACATCAGAAGAAATAAACTTACTGCAAACCCTTTTCCAAGCACCAGCACCCGTTTTCAAAAACGAACGACTCACCGAATGGCATACCTTATTATTCACACAAGAGCCACTCATAATCCAGCCAGAGCAACATTCCTACCGCATCACACAATTCCAAATCCAGTCCACACCGCCCTCCAAAAAAACATTACACGAGTGGCAGAAAGCGTTGATTAGTTTTTTTCGCGCAGGATACCGAATTACTCATGCTGACCAATAATTACGGCGTTCTGATTGAAAAAATAGCTGGTTCCTTACTCGGTGAAGAAGAACTCGACGCCATCGCGACAACACTGGAGAGTGATTTTTACATACAGGTTCACTTTTTCATGGGGCTATTTCACGAGAAAAATGCCTTACTCCGCGACTTATTCACCGAGGAGCAACGCCTATTCCGGCAGAAATCCAGCCAACTCGTGCAAACCGTTGAATCCAATTGCCTACCGATGATTGCCGAGCAGTTGACGAGCAGTTTATTGGCACGAGGGATTGGCCAGCTATTTGAGAAAGACGAGACATGGAAACCGCTTATCAAGGCACTTTGGGAACAACAAGGTAATCTGAGTATGACTGCGAAAGCCCTATTCATGCACCGTAACACAATTCAGTACCGAATCGATAAATTTCAAGAATTGACGAACCTGTCGCTGCGAAAAACGGACGGGTTGCTGTTTGCTTATCTGAGTTGCCTGCTTTATGAAGCGAAAAAATAAAAAAAAGCTCTGGAATAATTTCCAAAACTCAAACGATCGAAAACGCTATTTTTAGATATACTAACGATTACTCGTCCTGACGCTCCCTGCTCTGCGGCTCAAAAATGAAAAGTCCAATACCTAATACTACAATCCCAATGATTAATAGATACATCGCAATAGCCCCTTTTCAAACAAATACTAACAACTCTACTTGTTTACCCTATTCGGAAAAAATTATGCAAAAAACCGATTCTACTGTCTTTTAAAAGTGGAATCGTTTTCTTCACTAGATTTAGACATGTTTTCTGCTACCAACTAAAAAAGCCTCCCGAAGAAGACTTTTCAAATTATTTATTAGGAATTGGTTCTTGCAGTAGCCCCTTACCATCCTTATCGTCGTAAGTAACTATCATCCCAACCAAGTCGGAATGCCAAACTGGGACACCTGCCGCGCCTGCCAACTCGCAAAACTGCTCAAAATCAATTTTTCCGGACTGCGCTTGTTTCACAGCATCCTTGATTATGGTTGCAGATGCAGCCAACACCACACTTTTCGGTATACCATTCAACTGCGCTTCAACTTTCGCACCCTCTGCATCCCAGAAAACGTACATCCCGGTTTCCACGAGATAATCATATTTCACAACGCCGGCTGCTTTGAATCCTCGCACGACTTTCGGAAAATCGCCAGCGTTCGCCTCACTCGTCGCGACTTTCATAATCATTTCTTGCGTTAGCATTGTATCGCCTCCTACTTATCTTCATATCTGATTTATTTTACTACGCTGAAAGTCAAAAAACAACACACGTTTTTAAAGCAAAATCGAAAACGCGCAGTAAGCCAGCAATAGCGCCATCACCATATTTAGGCCTTTTTTATGTTCCGCGAATACCTTGCTAAAAATCGAGCCAAACATCGCCCAACAACACGTACCTGAAAAGCCGACAATGGTCAAAATCAATATGAAAAGGGATACTTGCCACACACCGCTAAAGTAAGGCAAAACGAGCGTTGAAAAAGTCGTAATGCCATATAGAATCACCTTAACGTTCACGAATTGCATCACCATACCTGTAAAAAAGCAATTTGGCTCTAATCGTACTTTTTTTCGCGTTCGGATTCTTCGGCTTGTCTCGCAAAATCACCCAAGCGAGCCATAAAATATACGCAGCCCCGATAAAACGCATAAATGGTTCAATCGTTGGGATAAAATCATACAACGCCGCGCTAAAAATCGCCGAAGCTAGTACAATCACGAAAAAGCCCGCTAAAACACCTAAACAGAACTTAAAACTCTTTTTAAAGCCGTCATTACTTGCATTTGACATCGCCATAATGTTATTTGGTCCTGGTGTGTAAGCTGTCAAAAATATATAGGATAAAAATGCTGCGATATTGAACATATTCTTTACCTTCCTCTCGTCGGATGATATAATACACAAAAAGGATACTATAACGTTCATACAGTATACAATACATTACGTGCGTTATATTGTCAATGCGAAAGAAGGATAAAATAGTGGATAATATTAGTGCTGTCGTCTCAGAAAATCTAAAATTGGCTCGTCAGAAAAAACGTCTTAGCCTCGATGAACTAGCGAAACTCACTGGTGTCAGTAAGAGTATGCTTGGACAAATCGAGCGCGGGGACGTCAATCCAACGATATCGACTCTATGGAAAATCGCGAATGGGTTGAAGGTTTCTTTTACAGAACTCGTGACCAAGCCGAAGATTGATTATGAAGTGATTGATCGTAAAACGCGGGAACCATTAATTGCCGACGACGGGAAATGCCGCAACTACCCAATGTTTACTTTTGATAGTGAACGTCGCTTTGAGACATACTATTTGGAGATTGATCCGGACGGAAGGTTGGAATCAACACCTCACCCAGATGGTACCGAGGAGTTTATCACGGTTTTTTCAGGGAAGCTTGTGATTGCAACGAATGGGGAAGCATTGAAGGCGAGAGATGGGGACTCGATTCGGTTCAAGGCAGATCAAGAGCATGTTTATACCAATGCAAGCGCAGATGTTTGTAGGCTGAGCATGATTATTTATTACCCAAACTAAACATAAAAGTAGCGTAAAATTCGGTTTTCTCACCGTTTTTCACGCTACTTTTTCATATTAAATCTGAAATACTTTTTGAATCATCGCAAGTGTTAATTTTGATGTGTCGCTGACTAGTTCATCTGTTCCGATGAGACCAGTTCCTACGCCAATCGCTTTCATACCGGCAGATTTGATTGCTTCCACGCCAGCTTGTGCGTCCTCGATTCCGACCGCATTTGCAGGCTCTACGCCAAGTCCAGCCGCTGCTACAAGGAAGATTTCTGGGTCTGGTTTCGAATGCGTGATTTTAGCTGCATCGGCAAGGTAGTCGAAACTATCCGTCAAGCCAAGCGCTGCGAGAACCATCGGCGCGTTTTTCGAGACGGAAGCCAAAGCAATTTTCAAGTTTGCCGCGCGAATCGCGTCTAGTAATGGCTTGATGCCTGGCAATATATCCGCGGGAGACAAGTCTTTCAACAACTCCACGTAATGCGCGTTTTTCTTAGCCGCCAATTCCTCTTTTTGCTCCAGTGTGAAGTCGTTTTCGCGTCCACCTTTTACTAGAATCAAATCGAGCGAATCCATCCGGCTGATTCCTTTTAGCGTCTCATTGAACGCCTCGTCGATTTCGATATCAATGTCCGCCGCCAACTGTTTCCACGCTAAATAATGAAAGTGCGCACTATCTGTGATGACACCGTCCAAATCAAAAATAACTGCCTCTAACTGTTTCACCGTATTCTCCCCTTCAGCAGAACCGCCACATTTCGGGCTGTTCGTTCAATATTTTCACGCGTTTTAGGCAAAATTTCAGCGAGCGCCCCTGCCGTTGCAATCGTTGGAAACACCGCATCTATTTTCGAATAAACCGCTTCAATTCCATCTCCAATACTACCACAAATCCCAATTACCGTCGCGTTTTCAGGTGCGCAATTCGCAACACCAATCGGCGCCTTACCAAAGACCGTCTGACCATCCATCCGGCCTTCGCCGACCACGATAATATCCGCATCCGCACATACTTCTTCCATCTTCAATTCACGCAAAACTAGCTCGATTCCCGGTTCAAATTTTGCACCTGTGAAAAGCATCAAACCAGCTCCCATTCCGCCGCCAGCACCACTTCCCGGTAACTCGCGCACATCCTGCTCAAAAATCGAATAAAAGCCCTGCATCGCGTTATCAATACTCGCAATCTTGTCCCGCGCTAACCCTTTTTGCGGTCCGAAAATAGCTGCGGCGCCATTCTCACCACATAACGGATTCTCCACATCAGCGGCAATCCGAATCGTCGTTTCCGAAAGCCGCGAATCGAGGTCCGTCAGCGAAACCGAACTAATCGCGCTCAGATTCGCACCAATCGCTGGCACCGGTTCCCCACGCAAATTGTAGAATCGTGCGCCAAGTGCTGCGGCCATGCCAATTCCGCCGTCATGCGAAGCACTCCCACCAACGCCAATCACGATTTCTCGCACCTTCACGTCCAGCGCATGCTTGATAAGCTCGCCAACACCTGCCGTACTCACCGCCAACGGATCACGTTTTTCTAGCGGCACCAGATGTAGGCCACACGCTTCCGCCATTTCAATAAACGCCCGCGTCCGATCCGCGCTAAACGCCATTTTTGCCGTCACAACTTCACCGAGCGGTCCCGTCACGCGCACTTCCTCCATCACGCCACCAGACGCCTCAGCCAAAATCGCGATCGTTCCTTCCCCGCCATCGCCCACAGGCAAAAGCTGATACTCCGCGTCTGGAAACACGCCAGCAAATCCCACTCGAATCGCCTCCGCAACCTCCTGCGCTGTTAAACTTTCCTTATATGAATCTGGGGCAATGACTATTTTCATGAATGCTCTTCCTTCCAAAATTTAAATTTCTAGTCCTGTCGTCATACAATACTTCTCACCAAAAATGTGAATCTGAATTGGCGCCGTCGTCTCTTTTGTCACGCGAATTTTATCCGATTCCAGCTCGATTTCCAAGCGTTCTCCGTGCCATACAAACGAAAATGCCAAGCGCTTCCATCCAGCCGGTAGTCGCGGATTCAAATGCAGCTCGCCATCCGCAATCGCTACACCGCCAAATCCGAAAATCGCTGACAGCCAAATCGCGCCGAGCGACGCCGCGTGCACACCCTCATCCGTCCCACCAGGAGCCGCCTCCAAATCAATTCGGCACGCTTCCTCAAAGAACCGGTATGCCTTATCTCGCTGACCAACCCGATTCGCCACAATCGCATGAATCGCCTTACTCAGCGAAGAATCATGAATCGTGTGCTCCTCATAGTAGTCCAAATTCCGCGCCACAATTTCCTCGGAAAACAGATTCGGCATCAAATAAAGCAACATCACCACATCCGCCTGCTTCAAAATCTGCATCTCATTCACTTCCGCACGCGAATAATCTAGCAAAATCGCCTGCGAACCCTGCCGCGCCTTATATTCCGTCAAATCAATTTCCGGTTTACCCAAAAACGTATCATCTTGCGGAATCAACTTCGACACGTCTGATTGCGGCAAATAAATTTTTCGTAAAAACGCCTCGCACAAATCATAAAACGCCGTATGTTTTTGACCATATTTCGCCATAAAGCGCAACGTTTGATACACATTTTCATGCGCCAAATAGTTCGTGTAAGCATTATTATCCACATGTTCCGTATACTCGTCAGGACCGATTACATCTAATATAACATATTTTCCATCCTTTAATACAGCCCTACTTAACCAAAAACGCGCCGTTTCCTGCAAAATTTGCAAACCATCATGCTCCATAAACAGTTCATCTTGGCTCGCTTCGTAATAGTTGACCACAGCATGCGCCACATCCGCCACAATATGGTGTTCCGCAATAGCCGACGCCACTTTTTGACGCTTCCCAGTACGAACGTTAATCGCTGCAAATTCAGGCGTCTCTTCCTCCCCACTAAACGCGCTCTCCCATGGGAACAAAGCCCCTTGATAGCCATTTTTAGCGGCCTTTTCGCGTGCCTGTTCCAAGTGAAGATAACGATAACGCAACAACTTCCGCGCTTTCTCCGGGTGATTATACAAATGAAACGGTGCAATAAAAATCTCCGTATCCCAGAACACATGCCCCTTGTAACCTTCACCCGTCAGTCCTTTCGCCCCAACGCTAAAACGCTCATCATGAGCCGGCGTCATCGCTTCCAAATGATACGCCGCAAAATCAAGCGCCAACTGATCAAACGCATTTTCAGAGGTCACCTCAACCCGGTAATCCTGCCAAAATTTCTGCCAAGAACTGCGCGATTCCGCCAAAGCTTCCTCATAACTCTTCGCCGCGCGTATTTCACCAAGTCCAAATTCCGCCGGATTTTCCGTCTCCAAACTCGTTGCAATAACGCTTACCTTTTCCAATGAAAATGGCTCATTCTCCGCCAACTTCTGGTTAACCGTCACGAGCAATTGCCGATTCTTCGCTGCAAAACTACCTGGCGCGCTAATCATCGACGTCACCGTCACATCCTGTCCACTTTGCGTCGTCACATAATCACCCTGCATCCACGTCTCACTAAACACACGAAGCGATTTTTCCACCAAATGCTGCGTCCCGAAATTCGTCTGTTGCCCATCAATTCCCGTCCGAATCCGCACATCCGCTTCTTTCGAAAGGCTCGTAATCTCCACTTTTGCATACACCTTATGTAAATCCTTCTTACTTACAAAGCGCTTCAAACAAAGCCCGAACCGTTTCCCATTCGGATGCTGCCAAACCAATTCGCGAGACACCTCACCTGTTGCCAAATCAAAAACTCGCTCAAAATCCTGAACTTCCCCACGATGCATTGAAAAAATCACACCGTCTATTTCGAACTCAAACCTTGTCACATCAGGCAAATTAACCAAATCAGAACTCACTTGCCCCTGCGCTTTATTATAAATTCCTGCCACAAACATGCCACGCGTTTGCTCAGGATAATCCTCCTCAAATCCAGCGCGAATCCCCATATAACCGTTTCCGGTCGTCATCAAACTCGCATACGTATCAAAATAATGCGGATCTATTCTACTCTCCCGTAACACACTAATTCTACTCATAAATATACACTCTCACCTTTTTCTGCTGATTCGTAAATCGCCTCAATCAAACGCTGAACCTGATAACCCTGCTCTGCGTCAGCCACCATCACATCCGCACCAAGCACCCGATCCACAAACGCCTGCATACTTTTTGTATGTCGCTCTTCGTCCGCCGTTTCCTTCTTCAAAATCGTGACCAATTCGCCAGCCCGATCCGTATAAATCTCCGCTGGAAACAACGTCGCACCAGCCTCATCACCGAAAAATTCCACATTCAAAACCGAACTTTCCTTCATCTGCAATACAAAAGAAGTCTCCAACTGCAACAAGCCACCATTTTCAAACTCAATAAATGCAAAAACCGCGTCCTCTACATCGTATTTTGCAGGATCCCACGTTCCAAACGTACCTTCCGACTTCTTTGTCCCAATTTTTTGAAACATTTTAGCAGTGACTTTCTTGACTTGCGGAAAATCCAATACGTACATCGCCGCGTCCAGCATATGAATGCCGATATCAATCAGCGGTCCACCGCCTTGCAACGCCTTATTCGTAAACGAGCCCCAACCCGGAACCCCCGAACGACGCAACGCCTTGGCTTTCGTCATATAAACCTCGCCCAGCACGCCATCCGCGTAAGCTTGCTTCACCTCACGCATATCCGTCGCAAACCGATGATGAAAATCGTACGCCAAAACAAGTCCCTGCTTCGTCGCCAAATCACGCATCTGCTGCGCCTCATTAGCCGTCATCGCAGGCGGCTTCTCACACATAACCGCAGCACCATGAGAAAGCGCCAACATCACATTATCAAAATGAAACCGATTCGGCGTACAAATACTCACCATATCCGGTTTCTCCGTCTCAAACATATCCGCCGCATCCACGTAACTGCGCGCAAATCCATTCTGTTCCGCAAAATCCCGCGCACGTCCCGCGTCTGGATCCACCACCGCGACCAGCTCCAACTCCTGCGTCCGCGTTTTGTAATACGCCGCATGCACCTTCTCAGCAACCTGCCCCGCACCAATAATCGCTACTTTTTTCACGTCTTACTTCCCCCTTGAAATACTGCCTCCAAAATCGGATTTTAGAGGCAGTATCGTATTTCTGAATATAGAAAAACTACAATGTATGATTTACCGCCAAACCTCAGCGTGGCGACAAATGCTTAATTTCTAGGCAAAAGCGAGTACCAGCGCGGAGCGTACTAAGGTACGAGAGCACTGGAACGGATCTTTAACGACGAAAGTGAGCGTTTGTCGCCGCGCTGAGCTGAGTTCATCTACAGTTTTTCAAATGTTCCAGTGCATCCCGGTATGCTTTTTCCGGGTCTTCCGCGCGAACTCGGCATTCAAACGTCAAGAACCCGTCATAACCATCCACCTTCAACTGGTCGAAATGCTTTTTAAAATCAAGCGATCCACTGCCAGGCTGATAGCGATGATTGTCCGCCACATGCACATGCTCCACCAAATCACGATTCGCATGAAGTGCCTCCGAAATCCCGTCCTCTTCAATATTCATATGATAAAAGTCAGCGATAATTTTCACATGTTTCAAGTCATTTTGCTCAATATAGCGACGCGCATCGCCGAGCAAATTGATCATGTGATCCTGATAGCGATTCAGCGGCTCCAGAAAAATCGTCGTCCCAGTCTCCGCCGCAATTCCGTCCAAATAAACGAGCGACTCACTCACAGCTTTGAAATCACCAGCTTCCGAACGCGGCGAAACCATTGGTGGCAAGCGATACGTGAACATTCCCCAAGCTGCAGGAACCACGATTCCCGTCCCGCCAACCTCTTGCAACGCCTCCAAAATTACCTTGATTTCCTGTAACCCGCGCAAACGACGCTCTTCGATGAAATCACCGATCCAGCCGTCATAACCACCACATGCCGTCGAAACCGGAATCCCAGTCGCCGCAATCGCCGCTTTGACCTCCGCCACATTTTCAACCAGCAGTTTCCCGTCAATTTCAAAACCTTCAAATCCCATTTCCTTCAAATATTCGAATTTTCCCATGATACCCTCTGGAAAAAATGCCTGATTCTGTGTCCCAATTTTCATCCTGTATTCGTCTCCTTCTAAAGTTCGATTCCCATCTTAATACTCAAATCTGGATTCTGATCCACGTACTTCATGTAAGCCTGCGCACTCTCGTCCAAGCTCACAATCGGATCAATCAAATCCTCACAATCCAGATACCCGTTCATCAAAAGCTCCCAGCACGTTTCCTCGATCCGCTTCCGGTTCCAACGTGGATAATCTGGATTTGGTTCACTAGACGCACGCGCAAACACGATTTTGGCATTATTAAAATGCGCCTCACGACCTAAATTAAATCCATCCGGAAACGGCTTCGCAAACGCCACATACGAAATGATGCCACCATACGCAATCCCTCGCAATGCCGCCTCAAGAGCCTGCGAATTCCCACTCGTCTCAATAATCGAATCCGCGCCAAGTTTGCCAGTCAATTTTTTAACCTCAAACCCAACGTCCGTCCCAACCGGACTAAAACAAGCATCCGCACCATGACGCATCGCAATTTCGCGACGATGTTCCAATGGATCGACACCAATCACGATGCTCGCCCCAGCCTTTTTCGCCAGTTGAATTGCAATTTGGCCAATCGCGCCAAGCCCAACAACAACGACATAGTCGCCCGCACGCACATGCGCCTCACGAACACCGCTCATCGCAAACTGAGCCGGATCATAACAAACCGCATTTTTCCAGTTCGCACCCTCTGGCATTTTCCGCAACTTATAATTATCGACCGCCTTCACGATCACAGTCTCCATAATCGGACCATACGAACAAACGATGTCGCCAATCGCATACTCCGTCACATCCGCGCCAATCTCGACAATCTCGCCGACAACCATGTTCCCAAGCTGAAACTCACCGAACACAATCCCGCGCGCCGAACCCTCCGCACGAGGCATAAACATATTCCATTCCTCGTTGAATTCCTCATCAATAAATGGACTGACACCGCGAAAATCCACGACCTCTGTTCCATGTTTTGGCGAAGCAAACTTCACTTGAATCCGCGCCTCGTCCTTTGCTAATTCCCGATCTTCATATTCCACCAAGTCCGCAACCCGCGGCTCAGTCGCAATCAATTTTTTCATCAACTAAACTTCCTTTCTAAATTACAAATGCATTTCCTGTAAAAATTTAAAAAGATGCAAAACGTACTTGCGTACGTAGAACTAGAACAGAATTTCTAACAGTGCAGGTAAATCGTTCCCTCACCCATGCTTGCCTTCCAACACCAAGGCACTTTCGTGCCTCCAAACATGCAGTCAGAGTGACGAGAAGCTTTCAGCTTCTAGGCAAAAGTGAGTACCAGGTGCGGAGCGTACTAAAGTACGTGAGCACTGGAACGGAACTTTTAACCGTGAAGACAGACCTTCCTTAACCCAAGTCATCTCTTCCGACATCGAGCCACTTTCGTGCCTCCAAACATACAGTCAGAGTGACGAGAAGCTTTCAGCTTCTAGACAAAAGTGAGTACTGAAACTAAACTTTTTAACCGTGA
>NZ_AODE01000045.1 GCF_000525855.1 Listeria cornellensis FSL F6-0969 | reverse complement strand
TGAGTATAACGTTTTGTTCTTTTACTATTCCATGTTTCATTCCATCTGTTCATGATAGTGTCCTCTCAAATCTGTAGATACGAGCGAGGTCGTTGTCTGCTATATTTTTATTTTTTGTATAGATCTGATTTACGGGTTTGATGTATCCCACCATGCTTCTTTTATCAGATTTTCGATTGTGTTTTCCTCAAATCTTTTTTTGAGAATTTTGGCCGGAACTCCGCCGACAATTGCGTATGGTGGGACATCTTTTGTCACTACCGCGCCCGCTGCTAGTATGGCACCGTCGCCAATATGCACTCCTTGCATAACTAGAACATTCCCGCCTATCCAAACGTCATTCCCGATTATTGGAGGGTTTTGAAAATTATCCCAGCCTTTGCTATCATAAGTGAATGGGGATGTGGATAGTTTGTCGATTGGGTGTTCATCTAAACCGATTTGGCAATATGCCGCAATAGAGCAATACTTCCCTATGGTGCCCGAAGCGATGATGGCACCTTTGTTGACATAAGAATAGTCACCAATCGTTACGTTGCTACCGATAATGACATCTTTATTAATCCAGCACTCCTTTCCTAGTTGGACATTCGCGCCAATTTGACTCGAATGAATTTTGTTTTTTGGAAAACGTTTTCTACATTTAATCAGGTTCATATACCCTCTCAATCCCAATGGCATATACTGTTTTATATTCATATTATGTGTCCCCCATCATTTTTACAAGCAATGAATGTATCTAATCTTATAAATAGTATAGAGGAGGTTTATTTTATTATCAATACAAAATGAGTGGATTTATGATTAAAATGCACTTTTTGAGCTTTTTATTTGTAATAGTATCTTATTATACATCATTGAATGTCCGCTTCTACTCGATTAAATCTGAATTATACCCGCTCATTATGAGTCGTTTCCGCAAAAAAGATGTCTATCATGTGAACGGAATTTAATATTTTTTACAGCAAAAAGCTGAGCTCAATTTTGCACCGAGCTCAGCCTATTTCCTATTTAATTAAACCAACCACTGATTCCATCTACGACATAATCCCAAATACCTGTGAAAAAGTCACCAATACTATATAGCATTAGCATGAACCAGTTCGCTTTATCGACATCGTCTTTTGTAACAACATTAATTGTGTCGGTTTTCTTGCCGTCTACATAACCTAATGTGTCACCGTCTTTTAGCTGAACTGTCATCGTGCCTACTTTCGTATCTTTCTTCACTGGTGCGTCAACTGTTTTTTCGTCTAATGTCACTTTTTCATCTAGTTTTGGCTCGGTTGTTTGTTTTTGGAACAACGATTTTGACTGCATCTTTTGTCATTAAGGCGACACTATCTTCTTTGCCTTTGTTAACTGCGATTGTTTCTTTTACCGCTGCATTTGCTTTACGAACTTCCATTACTTTAAAATTGTTAAAAGCGTGGTCGAGCATTTTGTTGGTTTCGCTAAAACGTGTTTTGTCATGTGCGCTAGTTCCACCATTGGCATGCATGACTACTGTAATCACACGCATACCGTCTTGGACTGCAGTCGCTGTAAGACATTGACCTGCATAATCCGTCGTCCCAGTCTTTAACCCGTCCACGCCTTCTCGTGCATAAATCAAGCCAGGCAATAGCCAATTCCAGTTTGTCATATCAATTTGGTCGCTGGTACCTTCGCGGAATTTCTTCTTGGCAATGCTTGATGTCTTCAATACGTCAGGATAATCTTGAATGATGTGTTGCGCTAATTTTGCCATGCCACGAGCTGTCATTTGATTCTCGTCAGTCGCGCTTCCAACTTGAAACTTGCCTTTTAAATCGGAGTTATTGAGACCTGTTGCATTCACAAACTTGTGAGCGCCGAGTTTCAAGTCATCTGCTTTTTTATTCATCATATCGACGAATTTAGCTTCTGAACCAGCTATTTTTTCAGCCACCGCGATAGCCGCACCGTTCGCAGAATAAATCGCGATTGCTTGATAGAGCTCCTCGACAGAATACGCTTCACCACGTCTGAGGGGTACATTAGAAAGCGAGCGATCCTGTGAAATTTCATATGCATAATCCGAAATCGTGACTTTATCGTCCCATTTCAGCTTACCTTTCGCTACAGCCTCTAAGATTAAGTATTCATTCATCATTTTTGTCATCGATGCAATTCCCAGTAACTGATCAACATTCTTGCCGTATAAAATTTTTCCTGTGCCTTCTTCAATTGTAATTGCTGCATTTGCATTGACAGTTGGTGGTGCTACTGCCGCGTCCGCCATCATCGGTCCATGTACTAAACTGCTCATCATCAAAATTACCGCTAAAAAGACAACACCTGTTTTCGAAAAAATTCTCACCTTACCGCTCCTTCACGCTCTATGTTTTTTATTGTAAACATCCAAGATCAAGCTCCCTTAGCCTCTTGAAAGGTACTTTAAAATTGAGATACCTAACTATTCTACCATGAATTAAATAGTGAGTATAGGAAATTTAGTCATGAAATTATTTAATTATCGGGAGCAGAATATGGGACGGGTGCTCTGGGTCGTGAAAAATTGTTTGATTTGCGACAATACTCTCCGTTGTATTAATAAAACTAGCACCTGTATTTGGGTTCGCATCAAACCTTGGGAAGTTACTAGATGATATCTCGACACGAATAGCATGGCCCTTTAGAAATACATTACTTGTAGACCATAAATTAATAGTATATTTATGCAACCCATTTTGCACCTTATCACCATGTTGTTTAGAAGCGCGAATGATACCTTCTGTGAGATTATAAGCCGTTCCATCCGGCATCACATCAATCAATTTAGCCGTAAAATCTGTGTTTACAGCGTCTGTTTTTGCCCACAAAACGACCTCAACTGGGCCAGTTACTTCGACTTCCTCGATAAGTGACGCTGTTGTGTAACACAAGATATCTTCCCGCTGCTCTAAATCGCGTTGATCACGTGGACCATCGGCTTGAATGGCTTTATGAAGCGTTCCTCCGCCATGAGATGGCACTGGATTTTCCGGATTATATGCGAAAACATCATTTTTTTCACTTCTCTCAGGTCGTTTGAAATCTGCTGTCCCATCACCTTTTAGCGTATTTGCTTTGCCTTCGCTATGGAAATATAATGGTGTGAAATTCGTGTTTTCTAGCGGCCAATTTTTTGCACCTTGCCATTTATTAATCCCCATCGTGAAAATTTGAATCGGCGCTGTGTGCGGTAGTGACTCACCTTTTAACCAGTGATTAAACCATTCCAAGTGACGCGTATGCATACTTGCTTCACCCCAAGAACCAGCTGCTGTTCCAAAATCACGATCACCAATCATCGATATGAAATTGCCATGCGTCCAAGGTCCGATCACGAGTTTATCCCCAAGCCCCTGGCGATGACCTCCGAGGAAGTTTGCAATAGTCTTATCTAAGAAGCAGTCATACCAACCTCCTATGTGTAAACCTGGTATTTTCACCCGATCATAGTTATCTTTCACACTTGTATCTTTCCAATGTGGGTGATCTAGCGGATAATCAAGAATTTCTGTGAAGTATGGCATTGCACCAGTATTTTTGACTGGTGGCCAAGCATTAATTGGTTTGAATTTATACCATTCTTCCAAATTGTCGAGATCTTTTTCTAACTGTTCGAATGCGGATTTCTGCTCTTTTGGATCCGTAATATGACGCGTAATCAAATCCGGCAAAATAGATTCGATGCTCCATGAAGCCCACGCACCAAGCTCAAGCGCACCATCATGATCATTAAATACATCCGTCATATTGTTTTGTGACATCGTTGGAACGATAACCTTTAAACTTGGAGGCTCAGCCATCGCAGCTAATAACTGCGTGTAACCGTAATACGATAAGCCAAACATGCCGACTTTTCCATTCGCTTGTGGTAACTTCGCTGCCCACTCAACAGTATCATAGCCATCATTCGCCTCGTTTATGTACGGAACAAACTCTCCTTCAGAAGTAAAGCGCCCTCGTACATCTTGTACTACAACAATATATCCATTCTCCGCCAAAACATCTGGACGTAAAAAATGTAATCCGAAAATTTTGCTATATGGAAGTCTTGTTAGTAAAACTGGAAATTCTCCATCCGCATCTGGACGATAGACATCTGCATACAATGTCACACCATCTCGCATTTTTGCTGGGACATCTTTCTCAATCTTAATTTTGCAATGTTTCACGTGAAACAACCTCCTTCTATGCTTATTATTGTTTCGTATTCTACGCCCATAGTCAAGAAAAGCGCGCAAAAAACTAGAGCCTTTCTGATTTAACCTCAGAAATACTCTAGTTTCTAATTCTATTTATGCAAAATCTACACATATCACTACTCAAGCTCATGTAGAATCAAATCAAGCGGTACCGGCCCAGCAATTCCGATAAATACAAAATCTGTTGTGCCAGTATTTTTCATACCATGTTTCTCACCTGGCCTAGCGACACAAACCATTCCTTTTGAGATTTCAACAGATTCACCGCATTCTGGATAATACGTACCAGAATCCCCCTCCATACAGATCCAGATATCATCTGCTCGCTTATGAGAATGGAAGTAAAGTTCTTGCCCTGGTTTCAAACACCACACGGCACCCACTGTTTGTCCTGTTTCGTAAAAAATATTCTTCTTAGCTTGGTTACCATCGAAAGACTTGATTTCATTTACATCAAAAATACGGCTCTTGTAATCTTGTACTTTTTTCGCAAACATCATGTAAAGCAACTCCTCTCGAATTTGTGATTATGTTCACAAATTATATTTTACACCGGAGAGGTTGATAAATCTTTGTTGCTTTAGGCTAATTCTGTGACACTTATTTATTTAAATGGGATAAAAAAAATGATATTTTTATCCACATGGTTGTTCAGTTCAGCTACAAGATTTCAGGATTTCGTTTATGATAACTGGTTAACCTTTATGACCACCTACCATGGACGATCGTTTCAGTCCGGTTGCCCCACTTGCTAGGCTACTTGCATGCATTAAAGATTGAAAACCATATCTGTCACGAATTTTGTCTATCGTGCGCTCCAGTTGCTCTTGATTTACGGTCTGGACAGCACTTTCAAACAAATTCAACTGAGTTCCATCTTTATAACGTATCTTGCCTAACTGAATGGATAAACTGCGAATTGGCTCATTAGCAACATGCTTTCGGAATATATAAAGTGCATAGGTTGTTATTTTTTTTACTACTGTCTGTTGGGTGAATTTTTAGTTGGGTTCCGAAACCTTTTTGCACGCTGTAACGGCTATATCCTACAGAAATATGAATGACCGATGTCTCTGCGTGCTCGCGTCGCAATCGCATCGCTATATCTTCTACCATTTCTCGGATGACAATCTCGACTTCCTTGTGATTATCGTAGTCTCGTTCTAATATTTGACTCTTACTATAGCTCTTTGACAGTGGTACATATTTCTCTGCCAAATCCGTGTAATCAATACCATTTGCATGATAAAAAAGTTCTTCTCCGACAACCCCCATCGCGTGACGCAAATAGTTAGGTTCTGCATGCGCTAAATCATATATCGTATATATGCCTATGCGGTTTAACTGGACTTCGGTTCGCCTTCCGATTCCCCACATTTCTGTCATAGGCTTTACTTGCCACAATTTACTTGGAACGTCCTTGTAGCGCCATTCTGCAATGCCGTTTGGGTGGTGTTTGGCTTCGACGTCCAAGGCTACTTTTGCAAGTAACGGGTTCTCTCCAATGCCAATGGTGACATATAACCGTAACTCATCTAAAATATCTTGTTGTATGCGTTTGGCGATAGTCATCGTATCTCCAAATAAGCTATGTGAATGGGATACATCCAAAATAGCCTCATCGATAGAGTAAATTAGCAAATGCTCTGGTCCCACGTATCGTTTGAATATCGTGGTAATCATTTCATTGACTTGTAGATAGAGTTTCATCCGCGGTTCTGCCACAATAATTTTCGCGTCTTCTGGAATTTCGTAACGCCTTGACCCCGTTTTAATATTAAATTGATCTTTTCATTTTTTGTGTTGCGGCAAGTACCAAACCACCTTGGCTTTCTTGATTACTCATCACGACTAAATAGGCCTCTAAAGGGTTTAGACGTCTTTTCACGCATTCAACAGAGGCGAAAAAAAACTTTTCACATCAATGCATAGAATATCTCGCTTCGGTGCGATTTCATAGTCTATTAACTGTACCATTTCTCAATCCGCCTTTCTTCTACATGACGAATATTGGCTAGTTCTGTCGCGTGAATCCCAGTGCTTGTTCGAATATAAAGGCTGTCTTCTTCGATACCTATTAATTGTCCAACGATATCTGGTTGTGCCTCGGTACCCATCGGCTGGTATTCTTGAATAGCAAGCATCACATGGTGAGATGTTGCGTGATTTAGAACGGACTGAATAACCTCTTCGTCCATTGCCGCTTTCCACTGTGGGGTTCTATTAGATTGTTCCATATGCGCGGTATGCTCACTTAATATGAAGCCGCCCCATTTCTTTAGTCCTCGATCTTTGTAGGCCATCGTAAATCGCCTCCTGTTTATTGGCTGGATGAAAAATTCCATGCTATTTTCTCCACCACTCTAATTAACAGTATACAAACATATGTTCGTTTTCGCAAGTCACTAAAGAACTATTTCAAATTAAGAACGAATAGGCTACCAGATTTCCAATTTAAAGCATTGCATGCAAAAAATACACATCCAAATCCATTATCGGATTCAGATGTGTATCTAGCTGTTATTTCAGTTTTAACTTCGCTAGCGCTTCTGCCATCGGGTTGTTGAACGGCTCTTCTTCCTTCTTGTTTTGTTTCTTTATATAGTTTGCAACTTCGCTTTTCGAGACGTTTTTATTTTTCTCATTGCCTCGACGGGCGTTGAATGCGGATAGTTTTTCGCGATGACCGCAAGAACAAGTGAAGATTTGTTTGTCCCCCTCACCACGCAGTTCCATACGTTTGTGGCAATTTGGACAACGGGCGTTTGTCGTTCTAGCAACGGATTCACGATGGCCACATTCACGATCTTGACACACGAGCATCGTACCTTTTTTGCCCTTGACTTTAAGCATCAGTTTGCCACAATCAGGGCACTTGGTTGATGTCACATTATCATGTTTGAATTTCTTATCGTTTTGTTTGATTTCAGTCACGGCTTTTTTGGCATAGTCGCGCATTTCGTTCGTAAATGTTGTTTTATCTAGCTGACCTTTTGCGATTTTCGATAGTTTTTGCTCCCAAATTGCGGTTAGTTCTGGGGATTTCAAATCGGCTGGAACAAGGTCGAGCAACTGGCGGCCTTTTGACGTAATCATGATATCTTTGCCTTGCTTCTCTAGGGAAAAACTGTTGAAAAGTTTCTCGATAATGTCGGCGCGTGTTGCAACTGTACCAAGTCCGCCTGTTTCACCGAGCGTTTTCGCCAAATCTTTTTTGCCACTGGATAGGCTTGGATTTTCCATCGCGGAAAGTAATGTGGCTTCGTTGTACCGAGCTGGTGGCTTCGTTTTGCCTGTCGTCAGTTGGATATCGCGAACCTTTAACTGCTCGCCTTTTTTCAGTTTTGTTACCGTATCTGTGTCGTTGTCTTCATTGTAAACGGCTTTCCAACCGAGTGATTTCACGACTTTACCTTTAAGCCCGAATGTTTCGTTGCCAATTTTGGCTTGCACGGCGGTTTCTTCATACACGAATGGTGCGGAAAGTACAGCTAAAAAGCGTTTCACGACGAGGTCATAAATTTTGCGTTCGCGGTCGTTTAGGTCGGACAAGCTTGGCGTTTCTTCCGTCGGGATAATTGCGTGGTGATCGCTTACTTTGCTATTATCAACAAATGACTTGTTTGCCTTGATTGACTTCGATGCTACGGCGCGTGCAGGTTTCGCGTATGGTCCAATGCCACACGCTTCGACGCGTTCTTTCAACGTTGGTACGATATCATCGGAAATAAAGCGCGAATCAGTACGCGGATACGTCAGAATTTTATGGCGTTCGTATAGGGTTTGCATGATATTTAACGTTTCTTTAGCGGAAAAATCGAAGCGCTTATTGGCGTCACGTTGCAGTTCCGTCAAATCGTACAGACCTGGCGCGTGTGTTTTCTTCTCCTTCACGGCTACATCTGTAACCAAGGCTTCCTTCCCATTCAAACTCCGCGCAATTTTCTCAGCTTCTGCCTCATCAAATGTCTGGCCCTTACTCCAAGCAAAGCTACCCTGTTCCGTCACCGCGGTCAATTGGTAAAATTCCTTAGGCTTAAATTGGCGAATGTCTTCCTCGCGCTGTGCAATCATTGCAAGTGTCGGTGTTTGCACGCGTCCACAAGAAAGTTGCGCGTTATATTTCGTCGTTAGCGCACGTGTGGCGTTAATTCCAACCACCCAATCAGCTTCTGAACGCGCCTCTGCTGAACGATATAGGTTTTCGTAGGCTTTACCGGGTTGTAGTTTACTGAACCCTTCACGAATCGCCTTGTCGGTCACAGACGAAATCCAAAGACGCTTGATTGGTTTCTTCACTTTAGCGTATTCGATAATCCAACGCGCGACAAGTTCACCTTCGCGACCCGCGTCTGTTGCGATTACGATGGAATCTACATCTTTACGCGTCATCAGACTTTTCACCGTTTCGTATTGTTTACGCGTTTGCTTGATTGGTACGAGTTTCATTTTCTGCGGAAGCATCGGTAAATCTTCCATATTCCACGATTTATATTTGGCATCGTAATTCTCTGGATCGGCGAGCGTGATTAAGTGCCCCAGCGCCCAAGTTACGATATATTTCGAGCCTTCCAGGTAGCCGTTCTTGCCCTGCTTACAACCAAGAACGCGCGCAATGTCTTTCCCAACAGAAGGCTTCTCTGCTAAAACTACTGTTTTTGTCATTTTAAAATTCCTTTCTGGATTATGAGATATGTTTATTCTATCATAAAAAAGGATTCTACATTTCAAAATTCAATCAAAACCCGGATAGAAGCCAATTTGCAGCTCCCATCCGGGTCCTTTTACTTATTCTTTTTTATCTTCGTCTTTATCTTTTTTCGAGCGTTTTCCTAACCAGAAGGCTAGAAGTACAAGCAGAATCAGTACTAACGCGCCGCCCGCAATGTACCACCACGTATAGTCTTTTTCAAGTTCTACCGCGGTATCGTTTAGTTTTTTCGCATCGTCACCTTTGATGGTGAATTCTTCGTCCCATTTCCATGTTTTATCTCCGGATGTTGCTACCATTTTCAAACGGTATTTTCCGGCTTTAAGCGGCTGGTTTTCCCAATCAATAGCGTAATTAAAATTGGAATTCGGCGCCATTCTTAAATTATCGCGTTTTGCTTGATGTAAAACCTGATCGTCCCCTGATTTGTAAATTTTCGCATCAATCATTAATGGTTTAATCATCGTCGCTTCTGGATTTTGCAGGTTCGCCGTCACCACGTTGCGATAATTGATTTGTTGCGGCTTGATTGCGTGCAACTTCATGTCGGGCTCTACAACCGTATCATTTTCCGATAGTTGCACGCCAACCACATAGGCATAGCGATTCTTGATTTGCACGCCTTTGCCATCTTCTTTTTTCGCATCGGGATCTTCTTTTTCAATGAATTGTAAGCCACCTAAAATAATGCCGTCAAATGACGCGGCGGGCATTGTCACCGTGACCTTGATTGTTTTACTGCTTTTGGCGGGAAGCACGACCTCATCGTCTGTTTTCGCAATTTCGGAAAATGGTGTTTTCAGCGATTTGTCCAATTTCGGATCGGTTTGGCTGTAGTCCACGATCCCATTATCATTCGTCACCGCCGTGTTTGCGTTCGTTTCAATCGTGATTTCCTTATCTGTATCGTTTTTAAGTACGACCTCTAAATCTTGTTTTTGACCTGGCTTCATGCGCAAATCAAAGTATGTCTTCGTTTTATCGATTTGGTTTTCTGGAATAACCGCGGTGACAGAGAAATTCGCTGCCGCCTCAGGGCTTAACGGATGGAATAGCACCCCTATCAACATCATTGGCAATACTAAAAGTAACATGAACTTCTTCACAAAATCCCAACTCCTTTCAATTCTCTCTTTACTATAGATAAATAACCTATATACCTCTATTATAAGTACCCGCTGACCTTATTTTAAAAACCCCGATTATAAAAATAATAAAAAGCAGTATTCGAACTCTAAAATATAGTCCAGATACTGCTGTTTTTTTCATGCTTGCTTCTGTAGTACTTCCAAAAATTCCGCGCCATATTTCTCAAGCTTATTCATACCGACACCTTTGATTTCGAGGAATGCCTCTTCATCTTTTGGCAAGTATTCACACATTTGCCGTAACGTTTCGTCGGAAAAAATAATATACGGCGGAACTTTGTGTTTCGACGCAAGTTCCCGGCGTACTTCACGCAATTCGCCGAACAAGCCTTCATCCACATCAATCGATACTTTCGTAACTTTACGGGCCGTTTTCCGCGTGACTTTCTCTTTACCGAGCAGAACGTTAACCGCCTCATTCGTCAGTTTCAACGATGGAAATTGGCTGTCTGTATATGCTAAATACTTCTCCGCCGCTAAATAATCAATCAATTGCAACACATCTTTTTGCGAGCGATCCTTCATTAGACCATGTGTCGTTAACTCCTCTAGGCGCCACTGCTGGATTTTCTGATCCTTCGAGCCCGTCAACACTTTGGCCACCATCACTTTTCCGAAGCGTTCTTGCATCCTTTTAATACATGAAAAGACTTGCTGTGCCTCAATCGTAATGTCCTGTGCCTCTCGCGTATCGAGACAATTCCCACAACGTCCACAGTTCTCGCCTTCTTCGCCAAAATACTGCACAATATATTTCTGCAAACAAATCTCCGTGTAGCCGTAACCCGCCATTTGACGCAGTTTTCCGTACTCGTTCTGCTTGCGTTCCTCGTCCATCTCCGACTGATCAATCAAAAAATGCTGAATATGCGTGTCTTGCGGGCCGAACAGCAAAATACAGTCACTGGCAACGCCGTCACGGCCAGCACGTCCCGCTTCTTGGTAATACGCCTCGACATTTCGCGGCAAATTATAATGAATCACGTACCGCACATTGGATTTATTAATTCCCATCCCAAACGCATTCGTCGCCACCATAACACGCACATCATCATACAAAAATTTCTCCTGCCAACCGTTACGCTCTTTGTCTGACATACCGCCATGATATTTCCCCGTCGGAATACCCTTCTTGTTCAGCATCTCATACAGCCGCTCCACCTCTTTACGCGTCGCCGCATAAACGATTCCCGACTGATCACCGTTCGTTTTCACATAATCGAGTAAATATTTATCACGATCCTGCCCTTTCACGACTTGAAAAGCCAAGTTCTCCCGTGCAAAACCCGTCTGAACAATACTATCCGGGCCAATGTCCAGCAACTTCATAATATCATCCGAAACCGTTGGCGTTGCCGTCGCCGTCAGTGCAATAATGAGTGGACGCGGGTGAATAAGGTCCAGCGTATCACACAGCGTCAAATAACTCGGACGAAAATCATGCCCCCAATGCGAGATACAATGCGCCTCATCAATCGCAAAAAGCGCAATATCCGTCGTGTCGACTAACCGCTTAAAGCTCGCCGTCTCCAAACGCTCAGGCGCAATATAAAGCAGCTTTACCTCCCCATTTTCCGCATCCCACAACCGGTTATCAATTTCATTTCCCGACAATGTACTATTCACAAACGTCGCCGGAATCCCCTGCTCATTCAGCGCATCCACCTGATCCTTCATCAAGGAAATCAGCGGCGAAACAACAATCGTCAAACCGTCCAAAACCAGCGCCGGAATTTGGTAACAAAGCGATTTTCCGCCCCCAGTTGGCATAATCGCCAGCGTATCCTTACGCGCATACAAGTTCCGCAACACATCCTCTTGCCCATCGCGAAACGACGAATAACCAAAACTCTCCTGCAAAACTTGCTGCGATCTACTCCAATATTGTTCTATCATTTTTCCACTAGCACCTACCTTTTATATCCCGTGCAAACTTTTCTATCCCTCTAGTATACCGTTTTTCTCCAAACAAAAGAAGAGCTTTCGCGAAATCCGTTTTTTCACAGATTCTACCCCCTTCAAAAAAAGGTTTTCGAGCTTGTCAAAACAACATAAATTCGCCACAATTTTACATAAAAAAACGGAAATTCTGTATTTCTTATAATCATTATCCGTGATAGATTTATATCTATGCAAGGAAATATTTTCTTGCATTCCTACATAACACGGGGGAGAATAGTAACGTAGTAGCCAGTCACGCATGAAAAGAACCGCGCTGTCCAAAATGGATGGTGTGGTTCTTTTTGCTAGTCGCTATTTAGCATGAAAAAATGACCAGTAGCAAAGTTCATCTATGGGTCCACAGTATCACGATACAACGAATGGAACCTAATGTTGGCGTAGAAAATAAGCTGCCAACCCTTTTTGTTTCCGTTTCAAGATAAACAAAGTTTGTAACAAAGTATTCACAACTAAACGAAAAATAGCGGAATAATTATATTTTTTTTTTGTAAAAAAAGAAGCGTACACTAAATAAGTGAGTTAGCAATTAGCTAATATCAACAACATATTCAGGGGGATTTTATAAACATGAAAAAACAGTTAAAAAAAGCCGCAACGACACTTCTTGTGGCCAATGTGCTAGCAACATCCATTATCACAACCTTGCCACCCGTACAAACACACGCAGCAGAACAGAAATTAACATCGAATTTGAAAGCCACCACAAGCTATCCACAAGCTATAGCACTAGCAAGGCCTAACCAAAAATTTCTTGCAGGACACGTAGCTCCTAATGTAACATTATTAGTCTCAACATATAAGGCAAATAATACGGACGTGTCAGTTGCAGCTACCGTTACATGTGATGCAGATGGGAACTATAAGCTGTATAGCGTTGCTTTAACAGAAGGTATGCGCATCACGGTAGCAACTACAAATGGCGAGATTGTCGGAGATACTAAAGTTACAAGCCCTCTAGTAGTTCCAAGTGGCAGCACCGCTGTCATTGACCCTATCTATGTAAGTGATTATATTGTAACTGGGCGCATGAATGTGCCAACAGGACAGAGATCCGATCTGAGAATGGATCCTATTCCTTATAACAGCAGTCCTGGTATTCAGACAACAGCTTCCATATTAACTAATGATTATTTTGCTATCTTGATAACGTCTGATATGAAAAAAAAGAATGCCTGCGGGTCAATTGATGCAACTTCAAGGATTATTTTTGCCTACAATGTACACGAATGTACTAGGCGGATCTCGTCCAACTGGTCTAGCGCTAGATGTTAATGATATAGCCACCACAAAAGGCGCTACAGGCAAACTTGGTGTCACCGTATCTCCCGCAGATGCCTCTCAAAGTGTCACGTATAAATCTGGAGATACCAACATCTTAAGTATTGATGCCAATGGTAACTGGATAGCGAAAGAAACCGGTACAACGACAGTCACCGTAACATCGACAGTAAATTCTAGTTTATCAAAAACCATTAGTGTGAGTGTAGGGGAAAGTAAAGCGGATATCGCACGAGCTTCCGTGAATGACTTATTTATTTCGAATAACCCGGCCAACCACATCAAAGACACCACGGACCAAGCAGCCATTGATGCTGCACAAAGTAAAGTAGATGCCATCACAGGCGATGCCGCACAAAAAACAGAATTACAAGGGTATGTAGATAAAGCAAAAGCGGAATTAGCAGCGAGAATAGCCTTAGCGAATGCGACAGCGGCTGTCAATAATCTATTCAGCAACCCGCCAACAAACACGGCATTAAAAGACACCACGACACAAGCGATGATTAATGCCGCAAGTGCACTCGTAGAAGCTCTACCAGCCAGCGATGCAAAAACAAAACTACAAGGCGATGTGATAACTGCCAACACCTTGTTTAATGCCATCACGCCAACAACGATTGGCGCGTTGACAACCGACTCCACAAGCGTTTCCGGAAAAGGCGAACCTAACAGCGACATCGTCATCAAAAACGGTAGCACAATCCTCGCATCTGGTAAAACAAACAGCGCCGGTGACTATAGCTTCAACATCACCAAACAAGCCGGCGGCTCTACCGTTACGGCGACAGTGACGAAAGCATCGAATGGTAAAACATCGACTGCTAACACAACCATCGTAGATAACACGATCACCCAAACAACGATTGGCGCGTTAACAACGGAATCCACAAGCGTTTCCGGAAAAGGCGAACCTAATAGCGACATCGTCATCAAAAACGGCACGACTACCATCGTATCTGGTAAAACAGACAGCAGCGGTAGCTACACGTTCAACATCACCAAACAAGCCGGCGGTTCTACCATTTCGGCGACAGTAACTAAAGCATCGAACGGTAAAACATCGACGGCCAGCACAACCATCGTAGATGATGCGATTACGCAAACAACGATTGGCACGTTGACAACCGATTCCACAAGTGTTTCCGGAAAAGGCGAAGCCAACAGCGCTATCGTCATCAAAAACGGTACGACAACCATCGCGTCTGGTCAAACAGACAGTGCCGGTAACTACAGCTTTATCATCGCCAAACAAGCCGGCGGTTCTACGATTACAGCGACAGTAACCAAAGCATCGAACGGTAAAACATCGACGGCCAGCACAACGATCGCCGATGACGATATCGTCCAAACAACGATTGGCGCGTTGACAACCGATTCCACGAGCGTTTCTGGAAAAGGCGAAGCCAACAGCAACATCGTCATCAAAAACGGCACAACAACGATTACTTCGGGTAAAACAGACAGCGCCGGTAACTACAGCTTTATCATCGCCAAACAAGCAGGCGGCTCTACTATTTCTGCGACGGTGACGAAAGCATCGAACGGTAAAATATCGACGGCCAGCACCACGATTGCCGATGACACCATCGCCCAAACAACGATTGGCGCGTTAACAACCGATTCCACAAGCGTTTCTGGAACAGGCGAAGCGAACAGCGCTATCGTGATCAAAAACGGTACGACTACCATCGCGTCTGGTAAAACAGACAGCGCCGGTGACTATATCTTCAACATCGCCAAACAAGCCGGCGGA
>NZ_AODE01000044.1 GCF_000525855.1 Listeria cornellensis FSL F6-0969 | reverse complement strand
ACGGATGACAAGATGTTGAAGCGGGCTGGGCTTGATTATTGGGATCACGTGAAATTGAAATACTACGATTCAATAGAGGAATTTTTTGAAGTGAATGCGGGCGGCGAATTTTATTTTATTACAAAATTTGGACGCCATTTGTACAGTGATGTGGATTATCAGGACACGGATAAGGATTACTTCTTTATTTTTGGGAAGGAAACGACGGGCTTGCCGGATGCGGTTTTAGAGGCGCATGAGGATACGTGTTTGCGGATTCCGATGACAGACCATATTCGGTCGCTCAACCTGTCGAATACGGCGGCTATTTTGATTTATGAATGCTTGCGTCAACAACAGTTCGGCGCGTTGGATCAGATGCCGCACTATGATCGTAAAATTTTTAAAGACTAGGGGATGAGTCCAATGAACGAAACGATTGAAGGAATTTTAAGTCATTATTCGGTCCGCGACTTCACAGATCAGGCATTGACGGAGAACGAGATTGCTTTGCTTGTAAAAAGTGCACAGGCGGCTTCTACGTCGAGTTTTGTGCAAGCCTACTCGATTATCGGTGTATCGGACGTAAAACTGCGCCAGGAGCTTTCTACGATTGCAGGAAATCAAGAGTATGTTGTAAAAACAGGTCAATTCTTCGTTTTCGTCGCAGATTTGTCACGGCATCATGAAATCGGCAAAGCGCGCGGTGCAGACACAGAATCGCTTTCAACGATGGAACGCTTTCTCGTGGCGACGGTGGACGCAACGCTCGCCGCTCAAAACATGGCGATTGCAGCAGAATCGATGGGGCTCGGCATTTGTTACATCGGCGGAATCCGGAACAATCTTGCAAAAGTTTCTGAATTACTACATATTCCGGACTATGCGACACCATTATTCGGCCTGACGATCGGTCATCCAACAACAAGTTCCGAACCAAAACCAAGGCTTGCGACCGAACTTGTCTACCATGAAAATCACTATCAACCGAAAGATATGGAAGACTTCAAAAATTATGATGCGACGATTCGCGATTATTATGCAGCGCGAACGAGCGGTAAACGTATAGAAGGTTGGACCGATCAAATCGAACGTGGTTTGCGACACACGACTAGACAGGATATCAAAGATTTCCTAGCGAGTAAGAACCTAGGCAAGAAATAAGAAAAAAACGACGATTCAATCACGAATCGTCGTTTTTGTTACATATCGAATTTTTCACGAATCGCTTGTAAAAGACCTTCACATCCAGCGCTCACAAGCCGTTCCGTTTCCTCGAAATTCCCCGTATAATAAGGATCGGGAACTTCCGACTCTGTTTCATCAGGCGCAAAGTCCATCAATTTTTTCAGGACAACATCACTATCCAGCGGTTTCAACGCCTCCAAATCCGCCATATTCGAACCATCCATCCCAATCACATAATCGAAATCAGAAAAATCGTCCTGACCAATCAGACGCGCACGCATTTGCGAATAATCAATGCCATGCTTCGTCAAAACTTGCTGCGTCCCGCGATGTGGCGGATTACCTAAATTCCAATTTCCCGTCGCTGCCGAATCAATTCGAATCTGATCCGTCAGCCCAGCCGCATTCACCTTTGCACGAAACATTCCTTCCGCCATCGGAGACCGACATATATTCCCCAAACATACAAACAACACACGCACGACCATCTTAATCCTCCCATTCCTTTTTTAACTCCGCAACCTTTTCTGGCCAAAAATGCTGTGATTCCAACCAACGCAACATCCCATCGACACGCTTCGCATCCAATTTTCGTCTGAAATAATAAATCTGATTCTCAAGCAAAGTCATCCCGATTTGTCGATAAGGCGCTTCCTCAGAATGCAGCAAACCATCAATCTGCTTCAAATACCAATCCTTCTCCTCGCGATCCTCCAGCAACTGTAAAATTTCCAAAGCCTTCTTCACATTCGCCGTGGCCAACATCTGTTCCAATTTTTCAAGTGGATAATTCGGAGCAAATGCCACGTCAAAAGGAGAGAAGTATAGCGATTCCACAAACTCCGCGAAACTTTCCGCGACAACAAGGGTTTGCAACGTTTCGAAATCCACATAAATCACGCGAGGTTCCGCCGTCTGATAATCCAGCCCAATATACCGATGCCCGTCTTGATGAAAATACACCTGTTTTCCCGGCAAATCCACATCCTGCTCTTCCAAAATGTGGTGCTGCAGCCCATCCAGCCCCGCCATCGAATAAATTTCTGCATCCGCGAGTCCATATGACGTCGGCTCTGCAACCGGAAAATGATTTTTCGCAAGCAAACCACCATTATGTACACGCAACATATCCTTATATCCGCCCGGCAACGAAAGATGATGCGTTTGCTCCCAAGCATCAATCTCCCTATCCAAAGCAGGACTCGCCCCATGCAACCAAATACTCATCCGATTCACCTCTTTCTACACCTAGTATACCAAAAAGAATCATTTTTGACGCGCCTTAACATCAAAAATGATTCTGTCTTTCTTTATGCTAGTTCCGCGCGAATCGAATCCACAACATCCGCCATTGTTTGATCCGCCAAAACTTGCTCCATCGCGGTCTGCGCGTCACGTAATGTTTGCTCCATCGCGCCTTGAATGTGCGCTCCAATCTCACAATTCGGATTAGGATTCTCATGAAATTGAAACAATTCCCCATCCTCGACACTATCCACCGCCTTATAAACTTCCAAAAGCGTGATTTGATCGAGTGGCTTCAAAAGCGTAGCACCGCCAATCCCAGCCTTGACTGCAATCAGTCCAGCCTTTTTCAACTGCCCACTAATGCGTCGAATCACGACCGGATTGGTATTGACACTCCCCGCAATGCGTTCAGAGGTTAATGGTGGCTCTTGGGTAGCAATTAGTGATAAAATATGGGTAGCAACTGTGAAACGGCTACTTATTTTCATCCAAACCAACTCCTTTGTAACCATTGTAGTTACAAAAAAAAGAAGATGTCAAGCCTGTTTTAAATTGACTCATAGTGGTATAAATGATTGTGAGGCAAAACACGATTGGACAAATCGAGTAAACTAGTTTATAATTATTATTATATAATAGTTATTATAAATAAGGAGGAGAATAATAAATGAAAACAATCAATTCAGTAGACACAAAAGAATTTTTAAACCATCAGGTGGCGAACTTAAACGTATTTACGGTGAAAATTCACCAAATCCACTGGTTCATGCGCGGGCACAATTTCTTCACACTACATGAAAAAATGGATGACCTTTACAGCGAATTCGGCGAACAAATGGACGAAGTGGCAGAACGCTTACTAGCAATCGGCGGCGCCCCATTCTCAACACTAAAAGAGTTCTCTGAAAACGCAAGTGTAGAAGAAGCACCATACACAAAACCAAAAACAATCGAGCAGTTCATGGCCGATCTTGTTGGCACATTAGAATTATTACGTGACGAATACCAACAAGGCATCGAACTAACAGGAAAAGAAGGCGACGACGTAACACAAGACATGCTCATCGGCTTCAAAGCATCGATTGACAAACATATCTGGATGTTCCAAGCATTCCTAGGAAAAGGACCTCTGGAGAAATAGATTATATCCCAAATAAATCGGCGACAAGCGCTCGATTTGTTTAAAGCAAAATTTTCGTCTTACCTGGCATAATGGGTTTGGCGATTTTTTGTCGTGTTTGCTATCAATCATACTGTGATATTAAATTATATTTTAAGCTTTTATCAAAAAAGAAGTTTAACTTTTCAAAAAAAAGTGGTACATACAGTTATCTAGTTGTAAGCAAAATACATGCGAAGTGAGTAGATATCTGCTATCCTTGCAGTAATCGAAATAGGGAAGAGGAGTGATGACAATGCAAATCGAAGTAAGCGATCAAGCACAACACTGGTTTAGAAATGAGTTTAACACGGCCGACGGTAATGGAATTAGATTATTCGCAAAATATGGTGGCTCCAACAGTTCCCTACATCCTGGTTTTTCGATCGGGTTAGTATCTGAGAAACCCACGGAAATGGCATTGCAACACAAAATCGGCGATATTTTATTCTACGTAGAAGATCATGATTATTGGTATTTTAAAGATCATGACTGGATTATTGATTACAACCCAAAAAGCGAAGAAGTAACCTTCAAATTTTTCGAGAAAGTAAAGTAAGATATTTTGGCGAGTCCTTTGTGGGGCTCGTTTTATTTGGCGTAAATCTCCCAACTTTGCCATCAACTATTTACTCCAAGAGGCGATTCTGCTATTCTAAGGGGAAGAGAGTTAGGGAGTTGAGATTTTGAAGAAATTAGCAAAATGGAGCATCATGGGGATTATGTTAGTCCTACTTATTGGTGGATGCTCAAATAGTACACAAACATCCAGTGTTACCGAAAATACATTAGACGGCGCGAAATTCACCTTTTTTGATGTTGGGCAAGGGGATAGCACGCTTATTCAAGCCGATGATGGAACAACGATTTTGATTGATACTGGCCGCCATGACGATAATCGGATTTTAACATATCTTGAAAAAGCGAATATCAAAAAAATTGATTTGCTACTTTTAACACACCCACATTCAGATCACATTGGTAACGCGGATAAAGTCATCCAGAAATATAAACCAAAGGAAATTTGGATGGACGGCCTTGTTTTTAATAGCTCGATATACGAACGTGTCATTGATGCAGCCTTAGCATCGGACGCGAAATATAAGGAACCAAGACGCGGTGAAAAAGCCACATTCGGACCGTTTGGGATTCAGGTACTAAGCCCAGATAAATTATCGGATAACGCCAACAATGATTCCATTGCGATTCGTTTAACATACAAAGATATTGCTGCTATTTTTACAGGAGACGCGGAAAAATCACGCGAGCGAGAAATGGTAGACAGTGGTCTTGATTTGAACGCTCAGATTCTCGATTTGGGGCATCATGGTTCATCGACATCGAATCAACCGTACTTTTTAGATGCGGTCAAACCAGAAGTCGCCGTGTATTCTGCTGAAAAAGGAAACTCCTATGGGCACCCACATCGCGAAGTCGTCCAGTGGCTCAAAGATCGCGACATCACAACGTATGGAACGGATGTCGAAGGAACGGTGACAATTGAGACCGACGGCAAACAAATACATGTCGCGACAGAAAAATCCGGCACACCTGAACCAGGAAGCAACACCGGAAAGCAGACAACAGAAGAACCAGGCGCAGCAGTTCCAATGCCAGATACGATTAATATCAACAAAGCAACCGCAGAAGAACTGCAATATCTACCGAGCATTGGCCCCGTTTTAGCAGACAAAATTATCGCTGAAAGACCATACAAATCGATTGACGAGTTGAAAAAAATAAACGGAATAGGCGACGGCATTGTTCGACAAATCAAAGAACAAGGCAAAGCGACCGTAAAGTAGGTGAACCATGAGCAAAAAAGCGATTTTAGACCGTATCGAGGATGGAAAAGCCGTTTTTCTACTCGAACCGGACGAGCAAATATGGACAATCCCACAAACCAAATTACCAAAAAATATTCAAGAAGGTAGCTCGGTTCTCATTGACGGTACAAGAATCACGCTAGATGCCCAAACAACAGCGAAAAACAAAGCGCGAATTGCATCGAAACTCGAACAATTACGCAGAAAAAAATGGGCAATAAACAAAGAACTTTTCCAAAAGTGGTTGACAGTATCCGAAATACACGATATAGTTATAAAAAATAAATAATGACTTACGCATTTTATCCAGAGAGGTGGAGGGATTTGGCCCTATGAAACCTCGGCAACAGATCATTTATTGATACTGTGCCAATTCCAACAAGCATTCCATTTGCTTGGTAGATAAGGTGAGACGACAAAGACTGCATTCATATGACTGTATAATTATTCGGTACATAGATGTTTGGATTAGGATCTCCTCTTATTAACTTAAGGGGAGATTTTTTTTGTAGGTAAGGCAACTAAGGGAGTGAATAGGATGATTGAATTCAAAAACGTAACAAAAACATTCAAAAGTGGAGGCAATGAGATTACCGCGCTAGACGACGTCAGCTTAACTATCGAAAAAGGAGATATATTTGGCGTTGTGGGTTTTAGTGGTGCAGGAAAAAGTACATTGATTCGCACGGTAAACTTGCTTGAACGGCCAACAAAAGGCTCAGTGGCTGTGGCAGGGACAGACTTAACAACTTTAAAATCAAAAGAACTCCGCGCAGAACGAAAAAAAGATCGGTATGATTTTTCAACATTTTAATTTATTGAATTCTAAAACTGTCTTCGATAACATCGCGATACCACTAGCTTTAATACATACAAACCGAAAAGAACGCGAAAAACGAGTGCTGGAATTGTTAGACTTTGTTGGATTAGCAGACAAAGCAAAAAAATTATCCCGACCAGTTATCAGGTGGACAAAAGCAGCGTATCGGTATTGCGCGGGCACTTGCAACGAACCCAGACGTGCTACTGTGCGATGAAGCGACGAGCGCATTAGACCCTGAAACAACAGGTGCGATTCTTGAACTACTGCGAAAAATCAATAAAGAATATAATATCACGATTCTGCTTATCACCCACGAAATGTCCGTGATTCGCGAAATCTGTAATCGAGTAGCGGTGATGGAAGGCGGTAAAGTTATCGAAAAAGGCAAAGTATTTGATATCTTCTCAAATCCGCAAAGCCAAACCGCGAAAAACTTTGTTAAGACGGTTATCAATGACGATATTCCAGCAAGTGCGCTGAAGCTGATTCAAAATCACGACGCCACCGTTTGGAAATTCACATTTGTGGGAGAATCATCTGGGAATCCGCTACTCTCGAATATTGCCAAACAGTTTGACGTCAATGTTAGCGTTCTAAGTGGGAATATTTCTGAAATTCAGGCGATTGCGTTCGGCTATATGATCGTGGAGGTCACAGGTGAGCCAGAAGAAATCGCGAAGGCCTTCGCTTACGCAGCGACGCAAAACGTCAAATTAGAGGAGGTGGGAGCACATGGAAGTCACATCTGAACAACTGAGTACAGCATTTATTGAAACACTCTACATGGTTACTTGGTCACTTTTGTTTGCCTGCCTTATCGGAATTCCACTCGGTGTCTTACTTGTGGTAACGCGAAAAGGTCATATTTTGCAAAATGCGGTGATTTTCAATATTTTAAACCCGATTATCAACATTTTGCGTTCGGTGCCATTCATTATTTTACTAGTCGCATTGATTCCTGTGACGCGCTTCATCGTTGATTCGAGCATTGGCGTTAAAGCTGCGATTGTTCCGCTTGTTTTTTACGCAGGACCTTATATCGCAAGACTTGTTGAAAACTCGCTTTTAGAGGTGGATCAAGGTATTATCGAGGCAGCTCAGGCAATGGGCGCGAACGCATGGCAAATCATCTGGCGGTTTATGTTGCCAGAGGGACTTAGCTCACTTATTCTGACACTGACTACTGCGACGATCGGACTTGTTGGGGCTACTGCGATGGCAGGAGTCGTTGGCGCAGGAGGGATTGGGAATTTGGCGATTACGTATGGGTACCAGCGTTATGATAATATCACAATGCTTGTTACAGTCATCATTTTGGTCGTTATCGTCCAAAGCGTACAGTCGCTTGGGAACTTCATCTCTCGCAAAATCCGTCGCCGTTAAAGCCTGTGCTACGGTGCTCTTCTTCGCAAGTGAGCTACGCATAACTTCTCACATGGTCGGGGGTGATACTCCCTCCTTGTTTTCAGTTGATGTACAAATTGTACGCTCCACTCCGTTGCTCGGCTTTGCCTAGAATCTAAGCATTTCTCGGCGCCGCCGAAGTTTGGAGGCTCAATCAGGAAAGACATACAAACACGATTTTTAGAAGAGATAGGGCACAAATAATAAATAATAAGGGAGTTTTTTGGATGAAGAAGTTGGTTTTAGTTTTGACGTTGGTTTTGTTGGCTGCTGTTGTTACGGCTTGTGGCGGTTCGGATGATAAGGCGCAGGGAGATGAGAAGAAGTTGGTGATTGGTGTGAGCGCAGGGGATCGGACTTGGCCTGAGATTAAGCGGATTGCTGAGAAGGATGGTATTAATATCGAATTGAAAGAATTTAGTGACTATGTCTTGCCGAACCGCGCGCTAGCTGACGGGGACTTGGATGCGAATGCTTTTCAAACGGTTGCCTATTTCGATTCTTTCATCAAAGAAAATAAACTAGATCTTGTACCACTTGCTTCGACGGTGATTGCTCCAATGGGCATTTATTCGAACAAAGTGAAGGACATTAAGAATATTAAAAATGGCGCTACTATCGCGGTTCCTGACGATATTACGAACTACGGGCGTGCTTTACTTTTGCTACAAGAGGCTGGACTTATCACGTTGGTCGATGATTTTGATGGGAATGGATCACCGGAAGCAATCAAAGAAAATCCGAAAAAGCTCGATATTAAGCCAATGGTAGCTGGACAAATTCCGCGTGCGCTAGACGATGTGGACGCCGCGGCAATCAATAACGGTGTGGCAGTGGAGGCGAAATTGAACCCGCTAAAAGACTCGATATTCCTAGAGTCGGATACAGCAAAACCTTACATTAACATTATCGCTGTTCGAAAAGGTGACACAGATCGCGAAGCCTTGAAAAAAATTGTGAAAATTTACCACTCGGACGAAATGAAGAAATTTATCGACAAAACATACAAAGGTAGCTCGATTCCAGCATTTATCCCGCTTGATGAACTAGAAACGTATAAAGAAACGTGGTCTAAAAAATAAATTCGAAATACGGAGGCGTTGCACATGGTACAAGCAAAACTGACATGGTCTGAGGCGATTGAAACAAACATCGAGGCGCATCAAGACTTTTATATTGAAGTAAGTCATGATATTCATGACCACCCAGAAATCGGTAACGAGGAATTCTATGCAAGTGAAAAACTGGCAACTATCCTTGAAAAAGCTGGTTTCACTGTGGAATTAGACGTAGCAGGTCACAAAACGGCTTTCCTCGCTCGTAAAAAAGCAGAAAAGCCAGGCGCGACGGTTGCCTTTTTAGCGGAATATGACGCGCTACCAGGGCTAGGGCACGCATGCGGGCACAATATCATTGGTACAACGAGTGTCGCCGCAGCCATCGCACTCGCCGAAGTTATCGAGGAAACTGGTGGCGAGATAGTTGTACTTGGAACACCAGCCGAAGAAGGCGGACCGAACGGCAGTGCAAAAGGAAGTTTCGTGAAGCATGATCTCCTCAAAGGTATTGATGCCGCGCTGATGATTCATCCATCAAGCGATTCCGCACTAACGACGCCATCGCTTGCTGTGGACGTTTTAGAATTCGAGTTCTTCGGGAAACCAGCCCATTCAGCGGCCAATCCAGAAGACGGTATTAACGCACTGGACGGGCTTATCCAGTTTTATAACGGTGTCAATGCTTTACGCCAACACGTGACCTCCGATGTGCGCATTCACGGTATTATTTTAGATGGTGGGCAAGCGCCTAATATTGTCCCAGATTACGCCCGTGCCCGTTTTTTCACGCGTGCTGACAAACGTCGCCGTCTCGATGACATCACGAAACGCGTCATCCAAGTCGCAGAAGGTGCCGCAATTCAAACAGGTACAACGTTTAAAGTGACGAATATCCAAAATGGCGTCGATGATTTCTTGATTAACAAACAGTTTAATCGCCTGTTCGCACGTATCGCGGAGCAACTTGATGAACCGCTTATTACCGATAGTCGTGGCATCGGCTCCACAGACGCAGGGAATATTAGCCAAGTCATCCCAACCATCCATCCTTACATCAAAATTGGTTCCAGTGACCTTGTTGGGCATACTGTAGAATTCCGCGAAGCCGCAAGATCTGTTGCAGGAGACAAAGCCCTAATCAAAGGCGCCAAACTCCTCGCGCTAACCGCTCTAGAACTCTACACAAACGAAACACTATTAGCTGATATAAAGCAAGAGTACGAAGATACAAAACAAATGTAGTCTGCCAAAAAGGAGATAGGTCAACCGCTTATCTCCTTTAACGTAGTAAACATTATAAAATAATTCTATTAATTTAGAAAAAGGTATTTATTTTCGCGCCAAAATAGCGTATGATAGAAACAGTCACACAAAAAAAGGGGAAGTTATACATATGAAAAGAAGGTATATTATAAGCTTGATTCTAGTAGCTAGTATGTTTGTATTAGCAGCATGCGGAGGAGGAAAAGACACGGCGAGCGATGCTTCAGATAAGCAAGTTTTACGCGTCATTGAATCCACTGAAATTCCACTCATGGACACATCACTAGCAACAGATGGCGTCAGTTTCACCGCGATGAATCAAGTTTTTGAAGGGCTGTATACACTTGATTCAAACGATCAAATCATTCCAGCCGCAGCCGAAGCAATGCCTCAAATAAGTAAAGATCAAAAAACATATACCATCAAAATCCGCGACAACGCTAAATGGTCAGACGGATCAGATCTCACATCCAATGACTTCATCTACGCTTGGCGCAAAGTCGTTAATCCGAAATCCGGCGCCCAGTATTCCTTTTTATACCGCGATGTCGTTGCCAATGCGAGCGATATCATTGACGGCAAAAAAGATCCAAAAGAACTCGGCGTGAAAGCACTGGACGACAAAACCATCGAAATCCAGTTGACACAAGCCGTCCCATACTTCAACTCACTGCTCACTTTTGGCCCATTCTATCCACAAAAAGAAGCCTATGTGACCAAAGAGGGGAAAGACTTCGCTAAAGATTCCGATCATTTACTTTACAACGGTCCATTCACAATGTCAGATTGGTCGGGCACAAGCAAGAGCTGGAGTTTCATCAAAAATGATAACTACTGGGATAATAAAAACGTCAAATTGGACCGCATCGATGTGCAAGTAGCTAAAGAACCTGGCTCAGCAGTCAATCTCTATAACACCGGAAAAGTCGATCGCGCACCATTAACCGGCGATTACGCAAGCCAATATAAAGACAACAAAGAGTTCGTCGCAGAACCAGATTCCTACGTATATTGGCTAAAATTCAATCAAAAACAAGCCGATGTTGCCAATGTGGAACTGCGAAAAGCCATTGCGAAAGCGATTAACAAAGAAGCATTAGCCGACACCGTAATCGCGAATGGAGCTACACCAATCGATGGTGAAATTCCAAACGGTTTTGCCCAAAATCCCAAAACAGGAAAAGACTTCCGCGAAGATAGTGGCAATCACCTTACGTACAATGTCGCAGAAGCCAAAGAACATTTTGCGAAAGCGAAGCAACAACTAGGTAAAAGCGAAATTACGCTCGAGCTAGTAGGCGACGACCAAGAATTCGCGAAGAAAACCCTTGAGTTCATTCAAAGCGAGTTAGAAACAAATCTCGACGGTCTCAAAATCAATTTAAAAACAGTGCCTTACAAAAACAGGCTAGCACTTGATAAGGCCCAAGATTATACCGTTCAACTTTCACGTTGGGCACCAGCATACAAAGACCCAATGACTTACATCGCAAGCTGGCAAACAGACAACAACTACAATAATATGAGCTATTCAAGCCCTGCTTACGACAAACTAACAACCGATATTTCAACAACACTTGCGACGAATCCAGAAGCCCGTTGGCAAGCCATGCTCCAAACCGAAAAAGTCTTACTAGATGATGATGCAGCGATCGCACCACTATATCAAAACGCCACAGCCGTCCTTGAAAAACCATACGTAAAAGGCGTAGTAAAACATCTTTTCGGCGCACCATATAGCTTTAAGTGGGCATATTTAGACAAATAATAAAAAGGCAATTTCAGTCCAGAGCTGAAATTGCCTTTTTCCTATTTCCCAAAAACTTTCTTATCACGTCCTGCATCCATTCCCATAATAAATAGCAACAATGTAGCAACGACAATAATCGCAAGTGGTACGGTATAGCTATCCGTCATGTCATGAAGCGCCCCAAACAATGTCGGACCCGCAGCGGCGAGTAAATACCCAATAGACTGCGCCATTCCAGACAAGTCCGCAGCCTCCGTTGCTGTTGATGTTCGCAAACTAAAGAACATCATACACACGCTAAAAGCCGTCCCAGAAGCCACACCCATCATAAACACCGATGGACCAACAAGCCACGCGTCACCCGCGCCAAATATAAGTCCAGCGGTTCCAACAAGCAATAACACCGTCATAATGATAACGATCGGCCGTTGCGATTTCATTTTACTGGCAATAATTGGCACGATAAATGTAAAAGGAATAATCCCGAGCTGGAATAAGGACAACATGAAACCAGCTTGTGTACTCGCCATTCCTTGACTAATAAGTATCGACGGCAACCAAGCGACCATGACATAAAATAAAGTTGATTGCATGCCCATGAAGAGTGTAATTTTCCAAGCTAAAGGAGAACTCCAAATACTCTGTCTTGGTGTTTGCGCTACAGCTTGAGGAAGGCTCTTCTGATTATATTTCAATTGAGGCAACCAGACTAGAAGCGCAAGAATCGCTAATCCTGACCACACAACGAGCGCTCCTTGCCAACCAAAGCCAGAATTCACCGCGATAGGTACACTAATCCCAGATGCCAACATCGCACACACATTCATAGAAATCGAATACATCCCGGTCATTAATCCCAGTTTAAAAGGAAATTCCTTTTTGATGAGGCTTGGTAACAAAACATTGCCAACTGCGATTGCTAGTCCAATAAGAAACGTTCCAAATAAAAGCAATGAAATCCCACCAAACGGACGAATCAAACTCCCCACTACCATTAAACATGATGCAAAAAAGACAATAAACTCCATACCCCATCTTCGCGCCAATTTGGATACAAAAGGGGACAAGCCAGCAAAAGCAAGAAGTGGTAATGTCGTCAAAAATCCAGTCATCGTGTTGGACAGTGGTAAATCCACGCGAATATAACTAAGCAATGGACTTAATGTGGTAATTGGGGCCCTCAGGTTCGCTGCTACTAATAAAATTCCAACAATCAAAAAAATACGACTCCGCATTTTCGGTCTTTCCTCGTCCATTATTTCACTCTCCTTTTTTAGGTAACACAATTTGTTTAAATTGCGAAATATACATATCCACACAATGCACAGCCGAAGCCGCATCCTGATTTTGAATAGCTAAAATAAGATCATTATGACCAGCACCATTCGCATCATTCATTTCCGTCGTACTTGTAATCGATATCTGAATTTCCTCAAATAAATGCGAATACATGTCAATCAAAAGGGGGTTATAAGAGGCCGCAGCAATGGTTTGATGTAATTGCCAATCCGCCTCCACAAACTTCTCCAAATTGTTATCCTGCGTAAATTGCAAACATTGGTCGCGGTATTTCACCATCTGATTTAAGTCTTCTTCCGTTCTTCGTAAACAAGCCAGCGAAACCGCCTCACGATCAAGCGCATGTCGCACCTCTAAAATCTCCAACACCGCAGCACTTTGAATTCTTTTTTGCAGAACGGCGCTTAATTCACTCGTTGCAAGCACAAATGTCCCGTCACCTTGTTTGACTTCTAGTAATCCGACATGTACTAAAGCACGAATGGCTTCCCGTACTGTATTGCGGCTGACACCAAACTGTTCCATCAACTCCGCCTCATTAGGCAAACGATCTCCAATCTGCCAAACGCCGTCTTTTATCATCTCTTGAATCTGGCTAGAAACTTGCTCGACTAGCGATTTCTTTTGTAGTTTATGTAGCATTATCACGACACTCCTTTTAAAGGTAGGATGATTGGTTCATAGGATATATTACCGCTTTTTCGACCAAATGTAAAGCCCTGAAAGCCATCTTTTTCAGATTTTCAGTAGAAAAAATGACTAAATTTTTCATGAACAGCAAAAATGTGCTAGAATATGATAAAGAAACGATAGGAGTGTGTTCTATGGAAGAACTATGGGAGAAATTTAAATTAAACACAGCGTTACAACGAGTTCTTATTTTTGCGCTCCTCATTTTTGTACTCTATCTAGTGAGAAGCATGATGAACCTGATTTTATTAACATTCATCTTCACCTTTTTAATAACGCGATTAGAAAAAGTGATTTTGCGATGGGTGAAGGTACCGCGGAAATTAATCGTTATTGTTTTGTACATATTGATTGTGATATTCTTATACATCGCATTTACGCATTACTTGCCGATTATCATCCAACAAATCGTTTCCACGTTCAATGGCGTCATGAAATTCTACAATAACCCTGGAAATAATGATTTTATCAAATATGTGATGAATTTATTCAATGATTCCAATGTCAAAGCATATATTAATTCTGGTCTGAAATTCATTATTGAATCACTAAGTGGGATTGGTAGTATTGGTATTGCTTTCTTTATGGCGCTTATACTGAGCCTGTTTTTCTCTTTGGAACAAGAACGCGTCGTTCATTTTTCAAGTAAATTTCTAACGAGCAAAATGGGAGCTGTATTCCGTGAAATTGCCTATTTTGGTAAGAAATTTGTAGGCACATTTGGCGTTGTCTTAGAGGCTCAGTTTTTAATTGCAATCGTGAACACCGTGCTGACAACGATTGCCTTAATCGCGATGGGCTTCCCGCAAGTGTTAACGTTATCGATCATGGTATTCTTGCTAGGGCTGATCCCAGTTGCAGGCGTTATCATTTCGTGCATCCCGCTTTCGATTATCGCCTATTCCGTAGGTGGCCTTACAGATGTCATTGTTATCTTAATCACCGTTGTCATCGTACATTCGATTGAAACGTATATTCTCAATCCAAAGCTGATGTCATCAAAAACCGATTTACCAGTCTTTTACACTTTCATCATCCTCATTTTCTCCGAGCATTTCTTCGGCGTATGGGGCTTGATTGTAGGTATTCCAGTTGTTGTATTCCTATTCGACGTATTAGGCGTACGCGGAAATGAAGCCGAAATAAAAAGCCGCAGTTTCTGGGGCTTCAAAAAGAAGAAATCAAAATAAAGAAGAGGCGCTACATCCAGTATGATATGCTCCCTATAGAGTAGACAATGGAAAAAACAAAAATTCCAAATCTACTTTATAAGGGAGTTTTTTGTATGTCAAAACGCACACGTTTTTCCGTCGAAGAAAAACATACCGCAGTAAAAAAAAATAGCCTCCAAGGCGAAATATACCATTAACGGCA
>NZ_AODE01000043.1 GCF_000525855.1 Listeria cornellensis FSL F6-0969 | reverse complement strand
TAATATACTCATAGCTTACCATCCGAAAATCCAAAAACAGGGATTTTCCAGAAAATTGATTTGGATTTTCAGTTTGTAGGACAGAAGGGGTTGTGTTTGCGAAAAATTAGGTCCCTAGTATGGTATAACCAAAGCGAAACCCCTATCTCAAGCCCGAGATAGGGGTTTCGCTTTGGTTATATTTCATGAATTTTCATTTTGTATAGACTTGCTTCTTGTACCCAACTTCTAGGGCGAGCACAATTAACTCATCGCCATCAACTTTACAAATAACTCGATAATCTCCTATACGATATCTCCACTGACCAGCGTAGTTACCTAATAAAGCCTTTCCACTTGTTCTCGGATTGTCCGTACCATCACTATGTTTTGATAACCATCTTAAAATCGTACGACTAGCTTGTCTATCTAATTTGGATAACTGTTTTTCGAATTGACGTGTTGTCTTAATCTGGTAGCTCATTCATCGTCATCCAATCCGTATTCTGATATAAGTTCAGATAAACTCTTTCCATCAAACTTCGCCATTTCATCCAAAAACTGCTTTTCTACATCCGAAACACGAACTGTTATTGTCGCCATTCGTAATCCCTCCTTACTTTATTATCTCTATATATGATGGTATGAGCACAAAAATAAGATGCTTTGGGCGAAGGAAACCTGGAAGGACATCGAGATAGATTAACTTCTGAGCTTGATTTTTCGCGTTATTCTAATGTACATTTTGCCGTAGAGGACGATAATGAGGAGTGCCAATGCCACCATGAAAATACTTACGAAGACATACGGCGATGTGAACCAGGACGTAACCGCTAGGACAATAAGCATCAACGCAATAATCGCGCCAAATCTGCTCCATCGCGAACGGATTGTTTTCCATAGCGCCACCATCGAGTCATTATCTGTGAAAATAGCTTCTTTCGGCGCGCCTTCCTTCATCGCTTTCCTAAAATACATCCACTTGCCATTCAAAATCGGATACGCGCAGATATTCTCCCAACCTGCGTCCTCAAACAGCGCCAAATACTCCTCTTCGTCGCCTGCCTCTTCCTTATAATCAATGCAATAGGTGTATTCGGCTGGCTCTCCTTGTTCAAAATGGTATCGTAATGAAGCATACTTACTGAAAAACCACCCCTTATTCGCCATTTCTTCCAAAAATGCTTCTTCTTTCTCCACATTATCCACTGTAATGAATTTAAATACCTTCTTCGTCATGCTGGCTCGCCTCCCTAGAATTCGTATATAATTCCTCAATGCGTGATTTTTCCATTCTAAGAACTTGTTTTCCTAGTTCGGTAATTTGATAGATTTTCCGATTTTTCTCTTCTTGAATAATCGCGACTAGTTGATCTTTTTTCATTTTCGATAGGCTACCGTAAATTGTTCCCGGGCCTAAAACAATGCGGTTTTTCGTCATTTTTTTGACGTTATCTGTGATCGCATAACCGTGCCTCGGCTGCATTAAAGATAGCAAAATGTAAAAGGCAGTCTCCGTCATCGGGACATAGGTTTTAATGAGTTTTTCATCCATAAATATATCACACCTCGATGTATTTGATAACCATAATATATCACGGCTCGATGTAATTAGCAAGCCTCTTTTTCTATAAATTCCGATAACATCTTGCCAAACAAAACCAAATTTGGTATACTCCAATTAATTGATAATGATTATCACTATCAATTAAGATTAAAGGGGGTCTCCATGAGATGATGAAGAAATTAGTTTTTAGTATAGTAACCGTATCGGCTTTAGCGCTAGCTGGTTGTGGCACCGCCGATGAAACCACGAAGGCAGAGGTCAAGACATCAGGACACGGCAACACCACGCCCGTGAAGTCTAAGTCGGAAGCAGCACAAATCAAGACACTTTCCGCACAATTTCCAACTGAACCAGCCAAAAACGTCGTTGCAACCTCTGTTTCTGTGACAGAAATGCTTGATATAGTAGGAATCACGCCCGTCGGTATTCCGAGTACCACGCACAAACTACCAGACAATTTTACAGATATTCCAAAAATCGGTTCTGCGGTGGAGCCCGACGTGGAAAAAATCGCTAGCCTGAATCCGGATCTAGTCATTGGTTCCGAGTCCATCAAGGATAGCATCGACAAGAAGATCAGCCAAATCAACCTAAAAGGCGCTTACTTGCCAACCGATTCTTACCCTGATTTAAAAGTATCGCTGGAGGTTCTTGGCACCGCGTTCGATAAAGAAAAAGCCGCCACTACATACCTCACCAAATTACAAAAAGACGAAGACAAAATCGTCGCCTCGATTCCAGATAAAACCGCGCCAAAAGTGATGATTTTATTCGGAACTGGCAGCTCGTTCATGCTAATGAATGACACAACCTATGTCGGCAGCCTTGTGAAAACGATGAAAGCGAAAAACATCATCACCGAAACGATGAAAACAGAAGAATCCTATGTACCGCTAAATATGGAAGATGTCACGGCCGCAAATCCGGACGCGATTCTGCTCGTATCGCACGGAGATGCCAATGCAGCCTTGACGCAATTCAAAGCAGATGTGAAGAAAAACGGCGCTTGGGAAAAATTAAATGCCTTCAAAAATGATAAAGTTCAGGCGCTCGACTATGATATTTTTTGGCTATGCATCCCTTGCCAACGCGACAACTGGCCTAGAACAATTGAAAGACATTCTCTACAAATAAGATGGAGCGTCAACAAAAAAGCTGGTTTATCATTGGGACGACATCCATTTTGCTTGTCGTCGCAATGATTGTCGCGGTTGGCGTCGGGAGTATTCACATCGCTCCGATAGAAAGCATTCGTACTTTATTTGGCGAAGGCGCCGAGTTATCCCAAACGATTTTATGGAATTTGCGGATTCCGCGTGTCCTCATCGCCGTCATTGTCGGGACAAATCTCGCCGTATCAGGAGCCTTTTTGCAAGCTGTGATGCGCAATCCACTGGCTGATCCTGGTTTAACCGGGGTTTCCAGCGGAGCCGCCGTCACCGTTTTGGCCATCGTACTCCTTTTCCCGAACTTTGGCAGTTTTGCACCGCTTGCCGGCATGATTGGCGGACTCGTCGCAGTCGTAATTGTCTACGCGCTAGCATGGAAAAATGGTAAAATTTCACCGATGCGCATCATCTTGTCCGGAGTCGCCGTCAACGCGATTATGGGCGGAATCATCGGCCTGCTCTCAATTCTGTATAGCGACCGATTACCCGCCGTCGTGCAATGGATGAACGGGAGCCTCGCCGCAAAAGGAATGGGCGACGTCGGACTGCTCCTTCCCTACTCGATAATTGGTTGGATTTTTGCGATTCTCTTCATTCGAAAAGCCAATATCTTGAGTCTCGGCGATGATATCGCTGTAAACCTTGGTGAAAAAATGAATCAGACGCGCATTATCCTGTCGATTATCGCGGTTTACTTAGCGGCAATCTCCGTTTCCATCGTCGGATTACTCGGCTTTGTTGGTCTCATCGTGCCACACATGGCGCGCTTTCTAGTCGGCTCGAATTATTGGCGCCTCATCCCCATGAGCATGGTTCTCGGCGCCCTCGTTTTACTCGCAGCAGACACGATTGGTCGGTCTCTTTTTGCACCGCTCGACATACCCGCTGGAATCATTATGGCCATCGTCGGAGCACCGTACTTCCTCTATTTAATGCGCACAGGAGACATCTAATTTTAGCATGGAAGGTTGGATAAAATATGGTAGCAACAATCAATATTGACAAGGTAAAATCGCGTTATGATACGTTTGTCGCGAGTCGAAAAACAATCGTGATAAGCTCAAACGACGCGGACGGAACTCCGTTTATCAGCTACGCGCCGTTCGTTCAGCATGAAGGCAAACTCTACATCTACATCAGCGCGATTGCCGAGCATTACGATTTTATCGAGCAAAACGAAACGATTCAGATCATGATGCTTGCCGATGAACAAGACACAAAAAACCTATTCGCACGTGAGCGGCTTTACCTGAAATGCACCGCTGAAAATATCGGTAATGACGATTTGGAAATGATTTTCGAAAAAATGACCGCGATTCATGGCGCCCAGCTGATCCAATTACTGCGCACCATCGACATGTCGATTTTCGAGCTGACGCCAAAAGACGGCCGATATGTGATTGGCTTTGGACAAGCGTTTACCGTAGATTTTGCGACGGAGAAATTGGAGCATATTGTGATTGATAAGAAATAGCTGACAAAAAAAGGATTTAGCATATACACGATTTGTGTGTGCTACATCCTTTTTTAGATATCAAACAAGATACTTAATAAATCCTTCGCTTCATCCATCACTCCAAGTGGCACCTCTTCTATTATTTTAAATCCTCTGGCATTAGCATCCACCATACGATTTTGTTCTAAAAGTACTTGTCCACTTGTTATTAACCCCTCTGGCAAATCAATATGAAGTGGAAAGCGTCGAATCGTTGACGTAATCGCAGCGACAGATACCATATTAGAGTTAGGAATTTGATCTGACAAAACCAAGCATGTTCTGTGCCCACTTGTTGGAGATAAATTCAACATAATTATTTGTCCTGACCTAAGCAGCTCTGTGTTCCCCGATGTCATAAATCAAACTCCTCTCCTATGCTATTCTCAATTATTTCTGAGTCATTTAGATGCCCGCCTGTATAATTCTCAAAAAGCTTTTCCATTCTCGTAGTATTATTCTTAGGTTTTAGAATAATCTCATGTCTCGTTGAAATAATATCAAATGAAACATCTTCAAGGTCCACCACACCAGCTTGTTTCAACGTTTCTTTCGGCAGAATAATACCTTGGCTGTTTCCCCATTTTTTTAACTTAGTAGCCCTAACAAGCATAATTTTCACCTCCGACTTTTAATCCCTACAGTAAGTATATACGCGTATAAACAAAATATCAATAAATAATTAGACGCGTATATACTTAACTCCCGATTAAAGTCAGTCCTCCTCCCTCTTCCGCGATCGCCTTCCCAACCAAAATACCAATCCAAACACTAACAACGCTAACAATACGCCACCAGCAACGTACCACATCGTATAATCTTTCTCGAGCTCAACCGCCTTATCATTGAGGTCCGCCGCCGTATCTCCTTTGATCTCAAACGGCTCATCCCACTTCCACACGCTATCCCCAGACGAGGCCACCATTTTCAGACGATACTTCCCTGGCTTGAACTCCTGATTATTCCAACCGATTCCAAAATCGAAATTCGAATTCGGTGCCATGCGCAACGTATCTTGTTTCGCACTATAAAGCGCCTTATCCGAACCTTCCTTATAAACGTGAGCCTCCACCGCCAAATTTTGTATAATGACAGGCTTAATATTTTGCAGGTTAGCTTTCAAAACGTTGCGGTAATTGACTTGATCCGGCTTAATTGTGTTCAATTTCATATCAGGTTCCACCGCAACATCATTTTCAGAAAGAATCACGCCAATCACATACGCGTACTTATTCTTAATTTGCACGCCTTCTCCCGACTCCTTTTTATCGCCATCGTCCTTCTCAGAAAAATGAATCCCACCTAAAATAAAACCCTCAAAAGGAGCACTTGGCATGGTCACTTTCACCTTCACCGTCTTGCTTCCCTTCGCAGGAACCGTTATTTCAGAAGGCATTTCCGCAATTTTTGAAAAAGGAGCTTGGAGCGTATTGTCCAATTTCGGCGCTTTATTACTGTAATCCACAATGCCATTATCGTTCGTCACCGCAGTGTTCGCGCTAGTTTCAACCGTTACCGCGCGCGCCAAACCATTGGTCAGAACTACCTCAAGCTCTTGCACTTGATTAGGTTTCATCCGTAGCTCAAAATAGGTTTTTGACTTATCAATCTGATTATCCGGGATCACCGCGGACACGGAAAAATTCATTTCTGCGGCTTTTGATGTTTCTGTATGTATTAAAATCCCACTAATCATCACGCTAATCACAGCCAACACTGCTACTAGTTTTTCCATCCTCTTCTGCCTCCTCGAAAAAATAGGCAACCCCCCTCATGATAAGTAGCGTTGCCATGTAATCCATGTGCTGCGCCTCCGGATCCAGCTTTGTTGTGGTTCTTAGAAAGCGTATTTAGCTTTTTTAGAACCTCAATATGCAGTGGCATGAAATGAGACTGCCTTCCTTTTAGCCAACTCCTCGAAAACTTCACGCCCTCCTTAAAAAGCAAAAGAGGCTTTTTACTGCGGCCGCTCCAGTTTTTTTCGGAGCTGAACGGGCCGTTTCAGCTTTGTTGTGGCTCTTATGAAGCATCTCCTGCTGATTTAGAGCCTCAATATGCATGAGAACGCAGTGAGCATGTAATCCATGTGTTGCGCCTCCGGATCCAGCTTCAACGGCCAACTCCTCGAAAACTTCACGCCCTCCTTAAAAAGCAAAAGAGGCTTTTTACTGTGGCCGCTCCAGTTTTTTTTCGGAGCTGAACGGGCCGTTTCAGCTTTTCAGTGTCACGGTGTGTCGTTAATCGTCCAAGTCAGCGTTGATGTATATGTTTCACCAGCGATTTTCTTAGCTTCAGCTGGAACGTGGATTTTCACACTTTTGTTCGTATCCGTATTGCTCGTTCCAGGAGTAGTCCCAAACGAGTCTACCCAAGTCCCCATCCCTTTGTCAGCCTCAGCGCTCACAAGTTCTGCTGGCGTTGTACCCACTGTCACTTCTGGCGTCACCGCACTAGGTTTCAATGTGTCCGCCATTTCCGAACTTAATGTCGCGTCAGATAACGTCAAAGCCGCGCCAGTCAACACTTCACCAGTACTATTTTTTAAAAGTTGTTCCCGCTACCGTCAAATTCCATCCTGCGTTTGAGCCACGATTATCCGTTACTTGCACGTAATGCGGTACATATTTTTTAGCGCCCGAAGCTTGGCCTGCCTCATCTAGCGGTTGTAATTCGGTGTATAGAGCGTAGTAATCTTTCGCGGCACCAGAAATCGTTTGTTCGCCAAAATTGATTTGAGACGCGAAATCTATGCGTAGCGCTCCCGTTGTTGGGTTTACTGGATCAGTTGGATCGACCGGTTTTCCTGGATCAGTCGGATCGGTTGGATTGGTTGTCCCGCTATCGTCTGCTTTGAACATCACTTTTGCGTCGGATGTTGTGTCGTTGTCCGCGGCGAATGCGCTTAGGCCAGTTGCGGAAAGTGATGCTACCATGATTGTGCTTAAAGTTGCTAGTTTGATTAGATTCATATTTAAAATTCCCCTGTCTTTTTGTTTTATTTGAATGTCATGAATGAGTTTTGAGGGCTCTTTCATGACGGAGGGGGGGTGGAGCGAGGTGAGGTTGCGTAGACATGTGGGTGTTCTTGTTGTTGTGGCTCTTATGAAGCATCATTTGCTGATTTAGAGCCTCAATATGCATGAGAACAAAGTGAGCATGTAATCCATGTACTTCTACCATGTTCGGCGCCTCCGGATCCAGCTTTGTTGTGGTTCTTAGAAAGCGTATTTGGCTTTTTTAGAACCTCAATATGCAGTGGAATGCAATGAGACTGCCTTCCTTTTTTGCTCTTGATTCTTAGAACGGATTTTTAGAAGACGTAGCTTGATTTGAGGTGGTTCGTGTTCGGTAATCTTGTTTGTGGGAACGCTCCGTTTTTTGACTTATTGTCGTTTTCAGATCTAGCTTCAACAGCCAGCCTCTCGGAAATTTCGTGGCCTCTGCAAAAACCAAAAGAGGGTTTTCACTGCGCCCCCTAACAATTTCTGTCGAGGCTAAACGGGCTGTTTCAGCTTTGTTGTGGCTCTTATGAAGCATCATTTGCTGATTTAGAGCCTCAATATGCATGAGAACAAAGTGAGCATGTAATCCATGTACTTCTACCATGTTCGGCGCCTCCGGATCCAGCTTCACGGGCTAGCTCCTCGAAAACTTCACGCCCTCCATAAAAAGCAGAAACGGCTTTTCACTGCGGCCGCTCCAGTTTTTTTCGGAGCTGAACGAGCCCCTTCAGCTTTTCAGTCTGGAGTATCCCCCAACGTCCACGTCAATGTCGTCACATATTTACTGCTCGCGACTTTCTTCGTTTCGCCTGGGATTTTCAGCGTCACACTCGCATTCTCAGAGTCCGCGTCTTGCCCTGTCACCGTTCCGAACGTGTTCGTCCATACGCCCATTCCTGTGTCTTCCGGCGCATTTACCACATCTTGGTTCACGCTATTTCCCGATAAAATAACAGCCGCCACGTTATCTGGTTTGGCCAAATTTGTCGAGTTCAATCTCGCATCCTTAAATGCCAAAACCGCACCAGTCAGTTCATTCGCGCCCGCAGCGAACTGCTCATTGCTCACTTGTAACTTCCAACCAGCGTTCGAACCGCGATTATCTGTTACCTGTACAAAAGTCGGCACGTGTTTTTTCGTTACGCCATCTTCCGTCAAAACTTCATCATATTTCGCTTTGTATGTCGTGTCGCTACCCGAAATGATCTGCTCGCCAAAATGAATATTCGAGATATAATCAATACGTAGCGGCCCCGTTGTCGGAGTTGGTTTATCTGGATCCGTTGGTGTTACAGGTTTCCCCGGATCAGTCGGGTCAGTTGGATTTGTCGGCGCTGTCCCATCATCTGTCGTAAACGTGATATCCCCCTTTGAAGTCGTCGTGCCCGCCGTTGCAGCGAATGCTGGCGCTGCATAAGTAAATGTTCCTCCTAATACTACCATTCCTGCTAAAACTAATTTCCCTAAATTTTTCATCGTTTTTTAATTCCCTTCATTTTTGATTTAGTTGTTGTTAAATACATACATTCAGCTCGGAACATCACCTAGCGTCCAAACGAGCGTCGTCCTATACACACCTTCCACTTTCGGCACCTCACCCGGCACGTCCAGCGTAATACTCTTCTTCCCAATCACAGCATCAGCGCCATAAAGATGTACCCACGTGCCTATTCCTTGATTCTCCTCCGCCAAAATGGCTTCCGATGCATTTTTTCCAGAAGAATCTAGCGTCACCTCGCGAACCAACGGCTTATTCCGAGCCTTCGCCGTCACACTATCCGCTTTCGGATTGCTCAGCTTCAACACCGCACCATTCAGCGTATGACTCCCATTTGTAAACGGCATATCCTGCCTCACAGTGAGCCGCCAGCCCGCATTGTTACCACGATCATCCGTAATTTGAATGAAGTTCGGCACATCTTTAATCGCCCCCGTCGCATCCAATTTAATATGATCACTATCAGCAAAATACCGAATATCATTCCCCGCAATCTTTTGCTTCCCAAAATGAATGTTCGAAATGTAATCAATACTAAGCGGCCCGGGTGTCGGCGGGTTCACATCCGGATCTGTCGGCGTTATTTCATGCCCATCCCCCGGCAAAGTCGGATCAATCGGTTTGTGCCAAGTCGTTCCGCGCTCTAAAATAATATCACCCGTAGAACTCGTACTCTTCGCAAAGCTAGCTCGCCAATCATCCCCAACACTGCAATCGACACAACGACCAGCGTCACCATTCGCCTGCCCCTTTTCATAGCCTCATTCCTTTCTCACTTAAATCGGAGAATCAAGTAACTCCCAAATTAAGGTTGTGCTGTAATGCCCTTCATACTTCTTCGTGTCACTCGGAACAGTAAGCCGAATACTACTCCTGCCCTCATCGGCGTCCTTACCAAACCTGCCAACCCACGTCCCAGTACCCTGGTTTTCCGTAGCATACATCACCTCAGAAGCCTCGCCACTAACAGGATTCAGCCGAATATTCTTGCTCGACGCCGGTTCCTTGCCGCGCGAAGGCGAAACGAGCCTCGTATTCAAAAGCGTCAATTGCGCACCCTCCAAAACATGATTCCCATTTTTCAATTGTCCCGCCTGTTTCACGTTCAACTGCCAACCCTTGTTATTGCCTCGATTATCCGTCACCTGCACATAATTCGGCACATCGATTTCCTTGCCATCCGAAGCCCGAACAACCCTCTCCAAATTCGCATAGAACATCGACGTTTCCTTCCCAATCCGATGCTTCCCAAAATAAATATTCGACACATAATCAATACTCAGTGGCCCCGGAGTTCCTGGCTTACTTGGATTCACAGGCTTCACTGGTTTTCCCGGTTCAATTGGATTCAGAGGATCAACAGTTTCCGCCTTACCTTCCAAAATCATATCCACATTCGACTCATAAACCGCAAAAGTCGAATCGCTCCCTACGCCCAAACTCGCCAACATGAACGGCATAACCAGCATCCATTTCCTAATCATCCGCCCGCCTCCGCGTCCTGCCCAATAAGAAACCACCTACGACTAGCAATCCCACTCCAAAAACAAGCAACATCACACTCGGCGCAACATCTCCCGTTTCAGGCAAAGCAACCCCACCAGTCGACAACTCCTTATTCGGCGGCACCTCCCGACTTGGTTCATACCCTTCAAAAGTCAGTCCGACATCCGACTCATAACTCTCCGCTAAAACAGGCTGGCTAACAAATAAAAATCCACTAAACACTGCGATAGCTAGGAATCGTGTTATTTTCTGCATCGTTTTCCCTCCCTATCATCATGGCCCATTCTCCAGCGTCCACTCCATTTGCGCCGTATATTCCTTATTAGCCTTCACCGTACCTGGTTCGATATTCAACAAAATACTTTGTGACTGATTTGGCGCCATATCCACCACTTTGATGCCATCGATTCCCGTTTTGTCCTCATAAACCGGTGTCGCCGAATCAGTCAACGGCATATCCGACGTCACGCCCAGCTGATTTTTCTGCCTTACAATCAACGCATTCGCCACTTCCTCACCGTCCGCCGTCTTCAAGTTCTGCGTCATTTTCACAGACAACTTCCAATCCGAAATCACCGCACGCGTGTCCTCAACTGTCACTTTCAAATCCGTCTCCGGCGCAATGATCTTGTTTTTCGAGCTAATCGTCGCCGTTCCAAACGAAACATCCTGCGTCACATCTTTAAACGCCAACGTCCCAGCCTTCACCGTCACAACCGCCGTCTTTTCAACGCCCAGCACGCTCAACTTCACCAAATACGACCCTGGCGTCTTCGATAAACCACCTCGATCAACAATCTGCACCTGCGACGTCACATCCTGTCCACTCGGCACGCCCCACGCCTTCACTTTTGCCTCGGTAAAAATCATCTGATCCACCGCAGCCGGCGTCGTTGGGAAATCCTTGCCAAAAACGGTGAAGCCATACGCTTGAAGCATCGCCTTACCATTCGTCACAGTAGAACTATCCTTCACAAAAACCGGAATCGAGACGAGCAACGCATTCCCAGCCTGATCCTGAATCCGAACCTCCGCCGTCGTGTAACCTATGACAGAAACATCCGGCTTTTTCGTCATCGTGTACGTAAGATTGTCATCCCCGTCACCGCCATTATCATGCACATCCCGCACAAGCGATTTCGCATCCGTTGTAAACGCGGCGTTCCACTCCACCATCTGCGTAATCGGACTCGCCGTCGGTGGTGTCGTATCAGCAACCGTCACCACATTCGACTTCGCGCTGATATTTCCCGCAGCGTCCGTCGCTTTTGTATAATAGACAGAATACGGAACTAGCGGCTGCTTCCCAGTCGGAATCGCTATCGTATAAACCCCTGCCGCGTTCGCCTGACCACTCGCAAAAACCGTATCATCGGCACCAAACACCCGCACCGTCGCATTAGCCTCCGCCGTTCCAGAAATCACAACATCCCGATCCTTCATCCCACTCAAAATTGGCGCATTCGGAGCCGTCAAATCCTTCACAACCGTCGTCGCCGTAGCACTTTTTCCATTCAAATAAGATTTCGCCGTAATCGTCTCACCCGCCGTAAAATACTTATTCACAGGCAACGTATACGAAAAATTCCCCGAAGCGTCCGCTTTCACATGATATAACGTTGCATCATTCACGCTCTGCGCTAGTATCGTCCCCGCCGGAATCACTGTTGAGCCACTAAAAATCACCCAAGCACCAGGATTCGTCGTCCCAGTAATCACATGACTGTTCGCCTGCAAATGCGCATCCGTCAAAATATCCAGCGTCACCGCAACATCAGGAATATACTCAAACAACACACGCTTAAAATTTTGCGTTCGGAAATTCGTTCGAAAACTATCTTGAACCGGCGTCGTCAAAGAATTTCCCGCAGCAGCCGTCACGTTTGAACCCGTATAACTAATATTCATGCCATACATCGGATTCCACTCATACGTCGCGCCCATGTTTCCCGTCGAACCAATCGCATTCCACGCCAACACACGCTGCACATCCACAACCAGTTTCCCAGCCGATCCAGCCATATAAATCAACCGACTATTCGCATTCGTATTATTCAAATTCAAATCCACACTCGCCGCATCCGCAAACTGGAATAACGCACTAGTACCAATCGAAATCAGCTGTTTCGAAGCCGTCCCATCACTGTACACGTTGAAAGTCGCCTTTTTACCGATCAGGAATTTACTACTACTCCCCGTATCAATAATATTCGTCGTCGAGCCCGCCGTATTTTCCGCTTTTACATTCAATTTCGCGTTATTCTGAACCGTAATCCCCGCACCATTTCCTAAGTAAATCGCGTGCCGATAAGCATCCAGCGCACCTTTTGTATTAATATTCAGCTCGCCTCCTGACTCCACTAAAATCTGACTACTCGCACCCGAAGCACGAATCCCGCCACGCCGACTTCCCGCATCCGTATTAATATTAAATTTCGCACCATCATGAATACTAATATTTCCCTGCGTCGCAACCGTCGCATAAGTCGTATCACCCTCGCCGCCGTTGCCAAAAGAAGTCAAATCAATAATCGCATTCTTGCCCACGTCCACATTCCCACCAGCATAAAGTAGAAACGCACCCGCATTCACCGTATTCCCAATATAATGCGACCCTTCCAAAAAGTTCATGTTCGTCGCCTCAAAATTGGCTTGATTACTCGCCTGCGTCGTCACCGTCGTGCCCGCCAAACTCACATAACTCGTAACCATCCGACACTCCACACGCCCCGCAATATCAATATCCGCCTCATAAGAAGCCGTAATTTGCGCACCAGTGTACGTCACATTTTCATATCTAATTTTCCCGTAACCACGCGTCCCCGTAAGACGAATCGGACCATAATAATTCCGCCCAAGAATATTTACATCCTTTATCGTCAAGTTCATCGGATTCGCCGCACTAATCGTAAACCAAGCACTCAGCCCCTGAAAATCAACCGTATGCCCATTCCCGTTAAAAAGAAGCGATGATTTCGTCGGAAAATACTGACTCAGCTCATTCGCGTTCGCCGTCACCTGAAAATCCTTCGTCACATTAATAACCGTAATATCTTTATTGTTCAGCGCCGCACGTAATGTCGCGTCATCATACACATCCGCCGTATTCGCCGCAGCTGCTCTAGCGACACGCGTCACCTTCTTCGTGATTCCCGTAATCACCAACTCATTTGTCGCGACAACCTGCTCACGCACTAACTTGTTTGCCATCACTTGAAAATCCCCAACACGACTCACCCGCAAAACAATCTTACCAGTCCGCTGCGTCCCCTTCAAAACCCGCTCCTTCTCATCAAACGTAAAAATATTCACACCATTATTTTCCTCCACCGTCTTAGCCTTATCAAAAACCAGCCCATCCGGAATCGCAAAAGTCAGCACCCCGTCCTCCGACTTATCCTCAAAAAGAATAACAACAGATTGGTTTATTTCTACCTCAGCCAAGTCCGTTGTCATCATGATGTCCGTATTCTCTTGTGATTGATTCAAAAGATTCGCGCCCCAGCCTTGCATCGGGCCCAGTATAATAAGTCCAACAACGAGAAATGCAATAAGCGCCCTAAAAATATGCCTTCTTTCCCTCATAAAAAAAACGTCTCCCCATTCATTGTGTACTATCTTTTTTATTCAGTCTTCTATGTTCCCGCCTCTTCAAACAGAAAATACATAGTGCGGTTTTCGAAATCTCCCGCTCACATTCCAATAATAACACACGCGTAATATATTTCACTATTTTTAGACAAAAAGACTGATTAATTTTCTCTTTTAGACACACTTTAGACACATTTAACCCGAAAAACATCCACAAAACAAACAAAGGCGCATTGACACATTCCTAAAAATATGATAACAACCCAGCTCATTTATAAAAAATGGCATACCAACAAGCCCTACTAGACTCATCGACATGCCAACAAATTCAACTCCACGTACGCGCTAAAAACTCCTCACTGTCCGGATCAGACCCCGTGCGCTTATCCTCATTCAACGCATCAATTTTCGCCATATCATCATCACTCAAATCAAAAGAGAACACATCAAAATTGCTCCGAATCCGTTCAGGCGTCACCGATTTAGGAATAATCACCGAACCATTATTCAAATGCCAACGCAAAATCACTTGCGCCACAGTCAATCCTTTAGCCTCTGCAATCGCTGTCAAAACCGGATGATGCAACAATTCCCCACCCTTCGCAAGCGGCGACCAAGCCTCATAAACAATATCCTGACTTTCCAAATATGCCCGCAACGGTTTCTGCGATAACAACGGATGCATCTCAATCTGATCAATCACCGGTTTTTCATTCGCCGTCGTGAATAAGTTTTCCAGATGATGCTGATGAAAGTTACTCACACCAATCGATTTCACCAAACCCTCATTATACAACCGCTCCATTGCCCGCCACGAATCCTTATAACTCCCGACCGGCCAATGAATCAAATACAAATCCAGATAATCCAGTTGCAATTTTTTCAAGGAAGTCTCAAAAGCACGCAACGTCTCGTCGTAGCCATGATCCGCGTTCCAAAGCTTCGAAGTAATCGTCAATTCCTCGCGGGGAATCCCAACCTCACGAATCGCCCGGCCAACAACCGCCTCATTCTCATACACCTTAGCCGTATCAACTGCCCGATACCCAGCATCCACAGCCACCTGAATCGCATCGACCGCCTCACGCTCATCCTGCATCTTCCAAACCCCGAGCCCAACAAGCGGAATCCCCTGCCCATTATGAAAAACCTTCCTATCCGTAGCCTTCAACTCCATATCAAAACCTCCCAAATAATCATTCACCTCCAAGTATAGACCTCCAAACACAATTTTCCAAAGATTTCACACGCAAAAAAAGCAGGAGAGCCCAATCACTCCCCCACTTCTCTATTAACTCCAACCAAGTCTCCCCGCAAAACCTGAGCGGGACGACAAATGCTTAGTTGCTAGGCAAAGACGAGTACCGAAGCGGAGCGTACGACTGTACGTGAGCATCGGAACGGAATCTTTTAACGACGCAAATGAGCGTTTGTCGTCACGCGATGAGTTCCCATGGGCCCCATTGTTCAGCCCCTGGAACATCGCCTTGTGTCCACCATTTCGCTTTATATGTGTGACCATTATATGTCACTTGATCATTTTGATTGTAAACGGCTGTTGAACTCCACGTACCTGTTCCAACTGGTGGTGTTACTGTACCAGCTTTTGTTGTTACGGAAAGGGCTGCACTCGCAACAGAAGTATTTCCAGCTGCATCGTACGCTTTGACAGTATACGAATAGGCTGTTGAAGCTGTAAGTCCTGTATCTGTATATGTTGTTCCAGAAACAGTCGCAACTTCCGTACCATTGCGATACACTTTATAACCAGCTACTCCGACATTATCTGTTGCAGCTGTCCAACTTAAAGGAACCGCCACATCCGTCACGTTCGCTGCTACTGTCGCCAAATTCGTTGGAGCTGTTGGTGCTACTGTATCACTAGGATCAGGAATAACCGCGCCTCCACCAAAAATAACTTGCTTGCCAAGCTCTGTTCCAGCTTTAGACATACGCTGTGTTAATGAGATGTTCGCAATGTTATTCACGTTTACAGACGTTAGATTGGATTTCAATCGGAATGTATACGTTGCGCCTTGCGGAATTTGTTGTGCATCAAAGACAGATGCCAAATCAATCGTTGTGAATCCATTGGCTGTTGCCACTGTACCAGCTTTATAATCCCCAGCTGTCAATGTTTCGCCAGCCTTCACAGGAATATAGAACTTCGGTAATTTCACGGTTTCTGCGGCAAATTCGGTCGCTTGTAAAACTTCATTTGTTTCATTGGCAACTTCTTTGTTTTTAATTGTAATTTCATAGCCGACACCGTTTTCGCTATATGGCGCTACAGTGGCTTCTATGTTTAGGTTCGAATAGACGATTGCGTTTGCCGCCAGTGCTCCAGCGCCGAGCAATCCTTGTTTAATTGCTTTTGTTAATTCATCACGTTTTGTTGACGTGGTTTCTTTGTCTTGCGATTGCATCCACGAAATCATTCCGCCTAAATTGTTATCTTTCACGTATTGCGCTTTGGCAGTGACAGAACGAACATTGTCATACGTGTAGAATTCGCCAGTCGTTTTGCTGTATAGATATGGCGCTTTTGCCACGTCATCCCAGTATTCGACTAACGTTGGTGATTTGGCTTTCAAAGCATCGATGCTCTTATATGCCCAAACTCCGCCAGCACGACCACCGTCACCAGTTGCTAGTGGTTTTTCGTTTGGAGCGCCATATGTTGCCCCTAAGTCTGCATCTTTGTTATTTTTTGTAGCTGCTTGGAAAAGTCCTGGTTGCGTAGTGCTTGTACCCGCTTCCACTTTGTTCCAACCACGTGTATAGAATGCTGCGCCGACAACAATTTTTTCAGATGCTGCGCCTTGGCTCTTCAGATATTTCACAGTTTGGTCTACAGAGAAACCATCGCTATAATTAGGATCCGCAGGGTTACCGTAAAGCGCCGTGTGATGCGCACTATTCGGAGTCCAAGCACCGTTCATATCGTACGTCATGATATTCGCGAAATCAACGACATTGAAAAGTTTCGCCACATCGACACCATTTGCAAGCATGCCTTGAGACGCTGGTAGTGCCACAGATAACTCATATTTTTTCTTCACATCTACGCCTTGCTTATCTAAAGCAGTACGCAAGTCTTGAAGAAGCGTAATATAGTTTTGTTTATCCGCAGGTTTTGCATTTGGTGTTCCTTCATCGTTCTTGTTGTCCACTAAGTCAGCGGCACGAACGGATGCAGGATATTCCCAATCTAGATCGACAAAATCCATATTTGTATATTTAATAAATTTCATGACATTGCTTACAAAATTAGCACGCGCTGTGGCATTTTCTCCGATTGCGGAGAAGTCACCAGATTTCGACCAACCGCCGATCGAGATACCGATTTTCATATTCGGATTTTTTGCTCTTAACTCTTGTAACGCGTTTAAAATACCTGCATTTGCTCCGCCCCATTGAACTCCATCTTGCCCAACTGGTGCACCAACTGCCGCATCTTTATCCGTGAATTTCAAGTTTCCGTTACTATCGAAATCAAGAAACGCAAAGTTTAGATGTGTCAATTGCTCTGCTGGTATATCTTTCGGATAGAACTGACCTTCCCCGCCCCAAATGGACCAATCTCCATAATACATCACGTTTCTGTATTGTGATGTGGTTGCGGCTTTAGCTTTCACAGAAGAATTCCCTACACTACCTAGAACGGATGACGCAAATAACGAAACGACTAACAACAACACCGAGACTACACTAATTACCCTCTTTGTTACCTTTTTCATTTCTTCACCTCTTCATAATTTTTGCGTTCTGCTTACGGTATGCCTACTTTCTCTGCAATTCCTAAATCCAGAATTTCAAAAATCCCCCGTTAGATCCCCCTTTTATTGTGTACTACATTCTGGACACTTATGTATTATGCAAGTATTGTGCCAACAAGAAAGCGTTAACAATGCGCTTTAGAAGGGGATATATGTTACACACACCACTTACACTGTCCTGATTTATTTTACACATGTTTCCTATATATTCTAATAAACTTTTTTTAAAAGTACCATCGTTATCTAATTTCGATTACCACTTTTTCAATAGAGCTCAGACTATAACGCCTAAAAATCCTGAAATCAGATTTTATCTAATTCCAGGATTTCCTTACCTATCCGTACTACAGTAATCAAATATCCGGAGTGTCTTGCAATTGCCACTCTATTTCCCCTCTATAATTTCCTACCTTCACTTGACCAGAATCAATCATTAATTTCATACTCTTTCCGTCTTTGTCCCAGTCTTTTGAAATATCCTGATCTTCTGCGCTCGTGTTAAGTTGCTCAGCGATTGGAACAAAGTCTTCCGTCAAGACAGCTTGACTCCCATCTGTTCGATATAAACTAAGCGCATCCTGAAGAACGCTATCTCCATTCGCGATTGGTTCAGACAATCTAGCATTCAGTTGCCAGCTCCCCTTCACTTCTCGTGTATCGCTGACAATTAGAGGCTTATCAAAATTTTGCAGCCAATATTCTTCCGGAATCCCTGAAATTATAACATTGCCAAAATCGAGTTGGTCAGGTATTGAGCTCAACGTTAGTTCGCCAATAACCTGAACTGTCATTTTCTCTATATTGGATTTGGCACCTAAATTATCCACTGCAAATACCGTTACCTCATGCTTACCAATGCTTAATAGATTAGCGGGAATTTTGTACTTAAACGCTTGCGTACTACCCATTTCATCATTCACCATGTCCTCTTGTATTGGCTGAGCAGCTCCATTATCAAAGGTATAATAAAGATCGACACTAGGACTATCTGGATCAAGCCAAGTTCCTTTTATCTCGAAATCTTGATTGGTAGATAACGTCACCTCTTCATTCGCATTATCTAGCGTTACTGTTGGAATATTATTGCTTTTAACAATAAAACTATTACTTGCAGTGGAAGTAATGTAGTTCTGTCCTGCAAGTTCTGCATCATTTGTGATTGTTGTATCTGTTGCAACTTTTTTAGTAATGACATCAAACTGAATTTCTTGAATGTTATTACTTTTGTCCATATTATTCAGCGGAGTCGTGATATTATTATCATTCCAATTGTTATCATCCAGCTCCGTCATGCTCCCATTTTTATCAATCAACTTAAGAGAGTTTGGGATGTAATCTAGATTACTATTTACCTTCATATTTAACATAATTTCTTTCCAATCTTGTTTTCCACCTAGGTAATTTGTTTTTATTTTATACGTTAGCTTCTCACCAGAGTTGGTTGTTTTACCGATAATAGACTCACCGCTCTTCGTTTCTACTACATCTAAGCTATTCTCTTCTTCCACAAGTCCAGGTACTTTTTCAAAAACAACGCGATTCATTTCCTTACTTGCACCTGTTGAACCTGTGAAACCCCAGTAGACAGTGTCTGATTTAAAAATTTCTGCCGTATCGACTATTGTACTTATTGGTGGTAAATCCGAAAATTGATATTTTAATGTCTTGCTTCCGGCTGTCCAGTTTACAGTTAACGGGTACCACTGATCATTAGACAAATTGCCGGGATATTGAACATCTTTATGCCTTAAAGCCCGTCCACCTTTATCTTCATAGGTGTTTCGGACACCTGGATAATTCCAAGCGATATGATTTTTGTTTTCCACAGCTCGATCCCATGTTGAGTTATAGAACGTATCGAATTCTAAAGCAAGAGAGTTGTTGATTCCCAATCCGAATATGTTTTGTTGTGTAGCATCCCACACAGCCATCCTTGCCCCACCTCCATTTTGGTAAGCGTTATTTCCATTAGGGTCATTTTGTATAACAAACGCCATACCATCACCGGCATTCCCGCCTTCATTGCCGAAATATAAATGCATCTTTGCTTCAAAATCTTTGGTTAAATCCATCTTATTTAATTCAGTGCTCCAAATGGTGCCGACTTTGTTAGATTCATTTGCTGTTATTTGGACGATATCATAGTCTTTTTTTTTGCACAACAGAACTACTTTGTCCAGATGGAACAGTGAATAAGTTATCTAGTTTAATGGCATTGGGAGGGTTATCTTGATTGACCATTGCCGCCGCTTGAACCTCTTCCCTCGGCATACATATTAGAACTAATACACTTATGAAAAATAATAGCTTCAAAAATATATTTCGGTTTTTAATCATAGTTTCCCAACCCTTCCTAATCCTGCTTTTTTCGTCTTTTTAAGATAACAATCATAAAGCTTAATAATCCTACGATTGCAACTGCGATTCCTACGTAAAGCCACTCACTCGTCGTCTCCTCTTGATTAACAGCTTGCTCAGTTAAGCTCTTACTCTCGGATTTGATAGCAAAATTCTCATCCCAACTCCAGGTTTCTTCCCCATTGGTTGCCGTCATTTTCAATCGATAGTTGCCTGTTTCTAAAGGTTTGTCCTCCCAATCAATCGCAAAATCAAAATTGGAGTTCGGAGCCATTACCAGCCCCTTTTTCTCTGTTTTATGAAGTACTGATCCAGAATTACCTTTAAAAACTTCTGCCTCAATATCGAGATTACTAATGGGGATTGCTGTATCATTTTGAATTTTCGAAATGACTGCTGTGTGGTAGTTGACTAGTCCAGGCTTAGTCGATACTAAATTTAAATTAGGATCCACTTTCTGCTTCGTCTCTGATAAACGAACACCTACTACGTAAGAATATTCATTTTGGATAGAAATTCCTTCATTTTTAGATTCATCATTAGACTTGTCTACCTTTTTAAATTGAACTGCACCTAAAATAATCCCATCATAGCTTTTTTCTGGCATTGTTACTTCTATTTCTACTTTCTTAGAACCCTTTGCTGGTACAGTAAGTATCTCTTCACCATTTTTTTATTTTAAGCTATATCTGGTAAAGCT
>NZ_AODE01000042.1 GCF_000525855.1 Listeria cornellensis FSL F6-0969 | reverse complement strand
TCCAACTCCTAGCTGTTTGGACATGCCGTTAATGGTATATTTCGCCTTGGAGGCTATTTTTTTTACTGCGGTATGTTTTTCTTCGACGGAAAAACGTGTGCGTTTTGACATACAAAAAACTCCCTTATAAAGTAGATTTGGAATTTTTGTTTTTTCCATTGTCTACTCTATAGGGAGCATATCAAATACACGTCGAATAATGGTTTTTTTATGATTTTTAAAGCTGATTTACCGCTTTTCTAGACTATTAGACTTTTTTTGTAAAATAAGCACTTTTCCTGTAATGTATCTGCTATAATATCGATAGAGAAGTGTGAGACGGAAGGCTAGTCCAATGGAAAGGGTGATGCCTTATGTATCTTAATTTGTCGTTGCCCCCAGAAAGTGCAACTAGTGTCTGTGTACGAAGCTCTGAGCATTGCAATATCCTTTGCTATGCTCGTTCTCTACATTGATCGTGATCAAGACAAAAAGAGATAACCGTCCCTACTTTGACCAAAAAGTAACGGTTATCTCTTCGTTATAATACGGCCACCGTTTCAGACGGCTCTGACTTGAGGGTTGTGTTGACGCACGACCCTCTTTTCGTATTTATTATAGCAAATCATCTGCATTATAGCAAATCATTCTTTCCTAAAACAAGCTTCATGAATTAGTCTTCTAATTTTGTGAATTTACGTTTCAAAAGCATATAAACTGCTGTTAAAATGGCACCCAGTCCTGCTGTCAATGGAATAATCGGCATTGTGTCACCAGTTTTCGGCAAGTCTTTTGCGTTTCCTGATGTACTTGTTTGCGTATCTGCTACGCCCGGAGTATTTTTGCTATCTGTTACTTCTGGAAGTGTCGGCTTGTTGTTGTTTCCTTTTTCAGGTGTAACAACGACTCCTTTATCTGGTTGTTTTTCTGGATCTGTTACTTCTGGTACCGTTGTAGCCTCGCCAAGCGTTACATTCGTGGCTGTTGCCCAATTGTTAAGCGGTGTGATGGTATAAACCGTATCTTTGTCTAGCTCACCACTCACAAGGTCAAAAATGCCTGTTGTGCCTTGACGTGAAGAATAACGATATTGTGCTACTAGTGTCGTACCATCCGCGCCTTTAAGTTCTACTTGACGCCCTGCAAGTAAATCCATACCTGGATCTTTAGCCAATGTTAGCTCAAATGATTTGGCATCGATGGCTTTTGCCTCCGCGATAACTAGCGGTGCGATTTCTTTTGCTGTGAAGGATGCCTTGGCAACATCAGCCCAATCAGAAGTAATCGTGTATGTCACGCCTGGCGTCAATTTTTCACCGACTGGTAAACGGAATTTCGGTGCTTGGCGACGGTCGGATGCTTGCGTAAATGGCACATAGTTCGCCGTATATACATCACCATTCGTTCCAGTTAATGTCACGTTACGATCGCGTAAAGAGGAAATAACTTGAAACAGTTTACCGTTTGCATCACGATTATCATCATCAATCGCAAAAGCTTGGTCGCCGCGCCCGCCAGCATATGCGGCAATAATGTTCGCGTAATCAACCACGCCATCCGCTTGGAAGGACTCGATTTCAAACGTATCATTCGTTACCTGCGCTGAATCTCGCACGTTAATTTTAGCCGAACTACCAACAAATGTCTCTACCTGCGTTCCTTTATAGCTCAATGTGTAGGTTTTCCCAGGTTCTTGCACGGTCACAGGCACAATATAAGTGCTCTTAGATCCTGACTTCAAACGTGGTACATTCACGATACTCAAACCATCACTAAATACAAAAATTTTCTTAATCGCGTCTAAATTACTGTCCGCCACTTCATCTGCCGAAAGCGCCTCAGGAAAAATAATTTGTAGCGTCATCGCGTTTAATGACTCGATTTTGTACGCTCCTTTTTGACCTAATGTAATTTCTGTACTTGCAGCCCAGTTATTTTGTGGTACAATTTCATAAGCGATTGCTTCATTCAGTGTACCTCCACCAGTCACATCAAAAGTACCTGTCGCACCTTGGCGTGAAGAGAAACGATAGCTTGCAGTTAGTTCACTACCGTCCGTGCCCTTCAAAATGACACTGCGTCCAGCGAGCAAGTCCATACCAGGATCAGCCGCTAACGTCAGTTTAAAAGAAGTCGCATCTACAAATTCTGCTGCATCAATCGTCAATGGCGCCATAGCGCGTGCTGTAAAGGTAGGATTCGCAATTGTCGCCCAGTTAGAAGTCACGGTATACGTCACGCCTGGTGTCAACGTTTCTCCCGCAGGCAAGCGGAATTTCGGCGCTTGACGACGATCCGATGCTTGCGTAAATGGTACATAATTTGCCGTATATATATCGCCATTCGACCCAGTAAGCGTCACGCTACGATCACGTAATGACGAGATCACTTGGAGCGCTTGACCAGCCACATTTTTATTATCATCATCGATTACAAACGCTTGGTCCCCACGTCCACCAGCATAGGCCGCGATAATATTCGCATAATCAACGGTACCATCCGCTTGGAACGACTCCAGTTCAAACGTATCACTCGTCACTTGGTTTGTATCACGAATTCCAACTTTTACATTGCTTCCCGTGAAAGTTTGCGTCGCGCCACCTTTATAACTCAGCGTGTAACTCACACCAGGATTCTGAATCGTCACCGGTACGATATACGTGTCTGTAGAGCCAGATTTCAAACGCGGTACATTGACAATACTAAGCCCACCGCTAAACTCAAAATGTTCCTTAATCGCGGCCAAATTACTATCCGCAACATCCGCCGTCGGTAACGTGCCGTCAAACTTAATTTGTAACGTCATCGCGTTTAGCGAACGCAATTCAGTGATCGCCGCTACACTTGCCGTGGTTTCACTTGTTCCTACAGCCGAAGCTCCAATTGGTGCTACTTGTGGTGCTACACCTGCGATAATTGTCGTGGCTACTAATATAGAAGATAATACTTTTTTTTGATTGTGTCATTTTAACATTCTCCTTTTTATTTCGAAAATTGATACTCTCTACATCATAGCGCTCAAATCTAAACTGAAAATAAGCTACAGATTAAATAATTATTAACCGACATTAAATTCCAATATCATTTTTTTCCTAACCCTAAAAGTTTATGATAAAATCCCTATTATCCGATTTTTATAACGTATACTTAGTATGTAATCAAGTTCACAAACCTCCAGACATAACCCCCTTTTTTTTCCCCCTCAAAACTCTCTAGTGCGTGCCCCCTCTCCGCTAGAGAGTCCTTATTATTGTCATTATATTTTAGGAGGAACTCTGCATGAAAAAACTAATGACCCTATTTTTAATCGTACCGTTATTGGCCTCATCGCTCTTATTTCCAGTACACAGCGATGCATCTGAAATGAACTTCTCCGTAAGTGCGAGCATACCTGAAAATCAAATCGACAAAACGAAAAACTACTTCCATCTGAAATTAGCGCCTGGGAAAAAGCAGATCGTAGATGTAACGCTGACAAACGAAACCAATCAAGAGTTGACCGTCCTGACTTCTGTAAACACCGCAGTTACGAACGATAACGGCATTGTCGACTACAGCCAAGAAAATCCAAAGCTTGATGAAACGCTGAAATACCCGATATCTAAGCTCACAGAATCCGCGGGCGAAGTCGTCCTTCCAGCCAACTCAAGCAAAAATTATCCCATCAAAATAAACATGCCAAACGAAGCTTTCGATGGTACTATCCTCGGTGGCATTTATTTTAAAGAAAAAACACCTGAAAAAAAAAGAATCGCAATCTAAGGACATTCAAATCGAAAATCAGTACGCGTACGTCATCGGTATGATACTTTCTCAAAATGATACGCAAGTCAAAGCAGATATGACCTTAAACGAGATTACACCAACACAAATAAACTATCGCAATGTCGTGACGGCGAACTTGCAAAATACAGAATCCGCGATTCTTAAAGATCTAGACGTTGAAGCACAAATTTTTAAGAAAGATGGGACAAAAGTTTTGCATGAAGGCTCTAAACAAAACATGCACATGGCTCCCAACTCCAATTTCAACTTTCCCATTAGTTGGGGAACGAAAGAATTCGAACCTGGAAAATACCGCTTAGATATGATTGCAACAAGTGGCGAACAAGTCTGGAAATGGTCTGAACATTTCACAATAGACGGGAAAACTGCAGATGAGTTAAACGAATTAGCACTTGACATTGAAAAAGACTATACATGGTTATACATTATCGCCGGCTCTATACTAGCTCTCTTAGCTCTTATCCTTGTATTCTGGCTAGGTAGAAGATCTAGAAAAGAGGAAGACGAAGAATAAAACCTAAAAAAGCTGTCAAATTTGGCAGCTTTTTTTAGCTATTAATATTTCGTTCTAGCAGCAATTTTACCGTACTTTTTCAAGTTTCCCATTTGGTAAGAAGTTGACGCCACCGCCGTACTTCAAGACGTAATAAACCATTGTGTTCACGATATCATCTACATAATGCTCGCTCTCTTTCGTATCTGGGTCTATACGGATTGATTCTCAATTTCTTCCGGCTCATAGTAATCCTTCTCCGCAACTTCGGATATATTGATTTCTTTATCTGTAACAATATCACTAATCAAATACTGAGAAAAATAGATGTATTCACTCTATCATTCTTTTCGTCTGATTAAAATAGCTAAACCAAGCGTTACCAATCCCATTCCAAATAAAACAGATGCACGCGCGTCACTATCGCCTGTTTTCGGTATTTTTTTTACTTCTGGCTTTGCTTCCAACTGTATATTTTTAGGTTTTTTTTGATGTATTTTTTATTGGGAGCTTCTCTGGTGATATCATCTCTGGGACTTTATTCGGCGGACTAACCGGTGGCAATAATTGCTCTGGTATAACGATTTTTTCGCGTCTATTTTCCTTAATGACCCGAACAGGTGCATCATTCTCACCAATCTTAATATCAAAAACCACCGGCATATCATTCAGCACATACTCTTGTGGTGCTTTCGTCTCGATAAATTGATAGCGACCTGGCGTCAACCCTGATACTACTATCTCTCCTGCCGCATCCGTGACAAGTTCTGTAAATAAAACCTTACCACCCTCGTCTTGCAACTCGAATACTGCATCCGCTAAAAGCAGTTGTTGATTGTCCGCATCTATTTTCGTTAGAGCTACCGTTCCAGATCGAAGTTTGTTCTCCGTTCCTAAAATAATCGGCACAGTATCCGAATCGCTCACCACGACATAATACGATGTGCTATCCAGTATATATCCAGTGGGCGCAGCTGTTTCCGTTATCGTATAGTTTCCTAACGTGAGCGCATTTGAAATCATCAGACCCTCCGCATTTGTCTGCCCTTCAAAAACAAGCTCCTTCTTATCGTTTACAATTTTGTAGTTGGCACCTTGAACTGGCTGGCCCAAGTTATCTACTTTTTTTATTTGAATCCGGCCATCATATTTACGCGTTGAAACCGAGTTGGAATAAATCACGTTATTCGGAAGCGTTAAAAAAGCTTGGTTAGAAAGCTCCTCACCCATTTTCAAGTTTTCCACGTTCACCTTAAAACGCCACTCTGCGACTTCTCCTTTTTGAATGTTTTTTAGTGTTGTAATCAGTAGCTTGTTATCCTCAAGCTTGATATCAAATTTACTTGTATCATAGGCCGCTATTTCAGGAGAAATCATTTTTGCGTTTAACGGATCTGTAATAATAGTCCCCGCTGGAACTGCATCCCCATCCAATAACTCCAATTTCAATGTATAATTAAGCTCATTCTCATCGTGATTTAAAGCCGTCTTATCCACGCTCTTATTTAGAACATAGCTTGTCCCGTAATGCGTGATTGCTTGAACAGCGATTTCTTTTTCAATTGCTGGGCTGTTACTTGCTGTGAAATTCGCTCTATTTTTCGGCGTCCCTAGATTCAGATTGTCGACTGCTAAAGCATACTCTACAAAATAGGTCTCGTCCGCCGCAATATTTCCAAAATCGACTGAAAAACTATTATTTGTCCCATCATATATTATCTTATCTTGGAACTCATCTGTAACATATTTATAAGCAATCGCCGTTCCTTCATCATCAAAATCAGTTACCTTCATGATGCGGATATTATCTTTGGTCATCGAATCACCAGGCACAGCTATCCTTTTAGTTGCTTCAATCAAAGTGGTTCCTTTTGGCAACGTATCCGACACTCTAACATCCTTCAAATCGATACCTCGGTAGTTCACAACAAGCTGGAATCGATTATCCTCAGGCGATGTCGTATTGAGATTAGCATTACCATTCGTATCGAAATCCCCTTTGTACCACTTATCAAAAATAGGAAGTACTAATTTGTTCTCTCGTTGAATGCTTGCGCTTGCTTGTTGCTTATCCCCAGCGTACTCTACTGTGAAATTTTGAGTATCCGCATGTGCATCTCCCACTTTAAAAATTTGCGCTCCGAATTTTATCTGGAATGTACCGGTAAAAGCATCGTTGGCACCAATCATGTTCGTGTCTACTGAAAATACGAGTACATAATCATTGGCACCTTTATCAACACGCTCTAATTTAAATGGTGCTGGGATAGTCATCTTCGTATTGAAGTCGTTTATATTATAGACTATTTCTTTTGGAATCGTGACTGTAATATTGCCCTGCTCTGTCAAAAATGCCCCCGCACTAGCCGAAATATTGACGCGCACATTCACTTCTTCTCGACTTTTTATGACACCTGGAGTTACCGCAATCGATGTTTCTATCGTATCATTTTTACTTACCACCTGACTAACCGCTGCCTCTGTGAATAGCGCACCCAATTGCAAACTTAATAACACAATCATGAACATCGCTATATACTTTCTTGTTTTCATCATTTTCCCCCTTACAATTTTTCTATATCTTCCACCCCGCAAAAAAACGGATTGCCTTGAATATAACACAAATATTAATTCGAAATATATAGATTTAATTATCTTTTCTTACTTCGTTCATCTTTTTTGTGTACATTTTGTGTTTTTTTTACGTTTTTGTTATATATACTATTAAAAAAAGCCACCATAATCAGTCTATTAACAGACCAACTTGGCAACTTTTATAAGCATTATCCTGATTTCCCAAAAGGATTCATTGTTTCAGGATTAAACTAAAAATACCAATCAAGGTGACTCACTACAACCGTCAAGACTTTACCTCATGTAATAAGATGATAAAACATCGCCATGGCGCACTTATTGTAAGCTACGTAATCAAACCTTTTATTCGGCACCCTGTCCTCTATAACGCGCACCATCTCAAGCACCAAGTTCTCTTTTGTATTCGAAACCAACAAACCATACCCATCCTCCAAAATGCTCCGCGATCCAGGGATATCTGTCGCTATCATTGCCTTTTCTAAAATCAGCGCTTCTAGCAAAACCATCGGCTGCCCCTCATGATTGGACGGTAGAATAAACACATCGCACCGTTTCATTAAAGGAAATGGATTGCCAACTTGTCCAAGCAACATCACATGTTTCCGAAGCCCCAACTCCCGAATAACTTCCGCGAGCTCTTCCTTCAGCTCCCCATTACCAATCAGCAACAATTTCGCCTCTTCCCGCTTAGCAACAACCTCCGCAAAAGCCTCAACCAGCATTTTTTGGTTCTTCTCCGGAGAAAGCCGCCCCATCGTCACAAAATAAAAACTGTCCGCATCAAACTCAAAATCTGGCGGTTCATTCGCCGCAGCAAGCACTGCCTCATAGTCCAGCGAATTATGCACAAAAACCATTTTTTCTGAGCTATTCTCTATTAAATGCCGCAACTTCTCCTCATTCAGATTCCGCGTATGCTCTGCCACCGAAACGATTTTATCAAAGTAGTTATACAGTAAGAAAATCACATTCAAATCCGCACGATGTTTGTAATCCACACCCAATTTTTTTACTATATTCCTGCATCATCTCATTATGCTGGTAAATCAACTTCTGCTGCGCTCCACAAGTCGCCATCAACAACGTCCAATACTTAAAATAACCATCAAAATCAATCGCGATATCGACTTCCGTTTGCCCTAAAATACGCGCCAATTCTCGCTGATATAATCGCTCTACACCCTCCTCTAAAAAATGTTGCGGGCCAAATTCAACAAATAATTCATGCGCCTTTGTAAAAAGCCGTTCCTCCGCTATCTTTTCCTCTGGCAATGCCAACATATCCCCAACAACCGTCACCCGCAAAACTCGCGGATCTAATTTTTCAAAATTCCGTTTACAATCTTCTTGTAGCCCCTCGCTATCTATCACAATTACCCGATATCGATTATAGTCTAAATTATGCAATAAATTAATAGCCGACGTTGTAATCCCATTATTCTTAAATCCACCACAATACATCAAAATCGTTTTTTTTAGACCAATCTCATGTTTTAGCGTTAATAAACCACGCTTCCAGTCCGCTGTTGAGACAACCGTTCCATGCAAAACCTCCTGCAAATTTTGAGGCAAAGCATCGTCCGAAACAACGTAATCCGCATGCAATAAACTCCGCACGAGCATAGGCTCCAATGGCTCGCCGCGATAAAAATGAATATACGTTTGGCCAGACTTTTTCAAAAAATAACGCGGCATAGCGGTATCCGAAACAACGTATTCCACACTCGCTAACCCTTTATCACTAAGAGGTTCCATCGACATTTCCTTGAAAAGCGGATGCGCCATCACATCCTCCATAAAACGCTCCTGCTCCGACACAATGACCACTCTATTTTCCCGAATCGCCTCTTGCAAATACAACTCTAAATAGCCATTTCCCATCCATAATCCCCTCCTCACAATACTTCCAATATTCCCTGTTCTTTATTTTTCCAAACGAAAAAAGGCAACCAGTCACAAAACTAGCTACCTCTATCTTCTTCACTACTTACCTATCCTCAGCCTTCCGTCGATACCAAAAATAAAACATCGCGAGCGGCCACCAAAGTACCGCAAAAATAGGAAATATACACCACAAAACATCCGGCGAATACATTACGTTCACAACGATAAATAAAATAATCAGCAGCACCGCGCCCCAAATCGAAAACCCTAAATTCACCTTCGCCAGCGCGCGTCTTTTCTTCGTGTTCGGCTTAGCCACTTCGAGTTCCGCGATAATCTCATCGATATCACCAAACTCAATAATCGCCTTATTCACCGCGTCCTCTTCCGATTTTCCTTCCTCCATCAAGTCCGCCACTTTTTCCGCTAAATTGTACGTAATCTCTTCCTTAATTTGCGCCGCCTGATCGCTTTCCGGTACATTCTCAAATAGCTTCTCCACAAATTCCGATATCCTATTCACTAATCAATCTCCTCCAAAAAAAGGTTCATAATACCCTTAATCTCTCGCCATTCCCGCGCCATTTCACTCAAATAAGCCCGGCCGAGACTTGTAATCATATAATATTTTCGCTTCCCACCATGCGAGCGTTCCCCGAAATACGACTCAATCAACTGCTTCTTCTCCAACCGCTGAAACACCGCATACAGCGTAGCCTCTTTAATTTGAAAGCGATCACCGGTCCGTTCACTAATTTGCTTCGAGATTTCATAACCATAAGAATCCCCATCCGCCAAAATTCGCAAAATAATCGAGTCCACATGCCCTCTTAAAATATCACTACGAATCAAAATCACCCCTCAAATTACTCTACCAGATAGAATTATAATCTCCCTTAACTTTACCACCCGAACCCCCGTCTGTCAAAACTTTTTGCAACCCAATAAAAATCATGATACGCTTATCAAAAAGGAGATGTTTCCCAATGAAACTAAAACTAGACAAAACCAACTACACCATCGCCAAATTCCAGCCAGCCTTCCCAGTACCCACATGGTTCCAAACCGAGGCCTCCCAATTCAAAAGCATCACGTACACCGATGAAGAATGCTCCATCATCATCCCAACCGAGCACTTTGACGCGACAGAAGCTCAATCCATAGAATCCGACTGGTTCCTCCTAAAAATCGAAGGAATCCTCGACTTCTCCCTAACCGGCATCCTACACAAAATAGCGACTCCACTCGCCGAAAAAGAAATCAGCATCTTCGCCGTCTCCACCTACAACACCGACTACATCCTAATGAAGCAATCCAATCTAGAACTCGCAATCACAACTCTAAAATACGCTGGTCACCAAATCACCCAATAGCAAAAAAACACGATTCCCTGGTTTTAGAGAATCGTGTTTTCCTATGAAATCTCGCATTCAACGCTAAATCAGCAAGAACCGAGAAATGCTTAGCTGCTAGGCAAAGGCGAGTACCGGAGCGGAATGTACGACCTGTACAAGAGAGCACCGGAACGGAGCCTTTAACGACGCAGATGAGCGTTTCTCGGTCCTTGCGCCTCTTGGGTTACTGGTTGGTGGAGGCAGCGGCAGTAAGTGTCACTGTCGTTGTTTCCTTCTTACCATCGCGATAATACTTCACTTCCATTTTATCGCCAACTTTGACATCGTTCGAATATAAAATTTGGCGTAATGTCATCGAATTCGTTACTTTCTTACCGTTCATTTCAACGATAACATCATATTCTTTCAAACCAGCTTTATCAGCAGCTGAACCGGAAACGACTTGTTGTACCATCGCACCATAATCCACGCCATCTGGTAATTTCAATACTTGCTGTTGTTGCACTTCTGGAATCGTGTCAACGTCACGCAATGTCACTCCAAGCGATGGACGCTCCACTTCCCCATTTTTCTCTAACTGCTCAATAATTGGCTCAACAGTATTGATTGGAATTGCAAAACCGATACCTTCCACATTTTCCGTCGAAATCTTCATTGAGTTAATACCGATAACTTGGCCTTCAATATTGACGAGCGCTCCGCCACTGTTACCAGGATTAATCGCTGCATCCGTTTGAATAACTTCCGCTTCCCAATCAGATGTGCCATCGCCGTTCGTATCAACAGGCACCGTACGATTCAGCCCAGAAATAATACCTTCTGTTACCGTTCCAGCAAATTCTGTTCCAAGCGGGCTACCAATCGCAATCGCAGTTTCGCCGACTTTTAGCGAATCCGAATTACCAAACTCAGCAATCTTCGTCACATTTTTATCACTAATCTCAAGAACCGCCAAGTCGTTCCATTTGTCCGTTCCGACAAGTTTAGCTTCTGATTTCTTACCATTTGAAAACTTAACTTCAAGTTTATTAGCGCCTTCTACCACGTGATTATTCGTCACGATATATGCTTTGCCATTCGATTTCTTATACACAACACCAGATCCAGAAGAAGCTTCCTCTTCCGCTGTAGCATCTGTACTAATCGATGTTCCGGCTTGGTAATTCAAAACACTCACAACAGAATCCTGTACTTTTTCAAGCGCTTTGGTCGTGCTTGTCGTGTTTTCAACCGTTACTTTCTTCGTGTCACCACTGCCAGTAGATGTCGTGTTTGAAGTCGTGTTGTTATCGTCATGAAGCGCACCCCACGAGAAACCAAGTACGATCAAAGCACCAATCAAGACACCCAGAAGCCCAGTTAAAAAGACCGCTAGCATTGTTTTCTTCTTACCTTCTTTTTTCGGCGGCTCGCTACCATTTCCGCCTTCGCCAGTTCGCGTTGGAGGTACCGGTGGAACAACATTATTCCCACCACCACTATTCGTCGGTGTTGGTGTCACTTCTGCATCACTAGCCGAAGCATCAAAGAAAGCATGTGTCGAACTTGCCTCTGCTTCCTCTTTCGTCGCTGTAGCAAAAGGCTCACCTTCTGGCGTTACACCTTCTGCTGAATGTACAGCTTCGACAGGGATATCACGCGCAACTTGCGGCTCAAGTGACGTATGTACCGCCGCATCCCCAGTTGGTTCAGGTTTTTCGTAAGATTGTGACTCCGGTAACTTCTCAGGAGAAGCCCCACTTGCTAGTTCATCGTTATGTGTTTCCAAGTCTTTGTTTTTCTCATCCATGCATAATTCATCCCTTTCCAAATTGTAGACGTATCCATATAGCTATTCTATACCCTAATTATGAAAAAACTATGAAATTTTATTAAATTTTTTGCAACAACTCACATTAAATCGTAAAAATCGGTGTCGGAATCTCAGGATCTGTATCAAAAAGATCAACTTGCTCACCAATAATGATTCCCTCACCAGCCAATGTTTGTGAAACGGCCATTCTCGCCAAATCCTTCATATTATTATCTTTGCTCAAATGTCCAAGATAAATCCGTTTTGTCGCGTCACCAATCACTTCACTCATCGCAATGCCAGCATCCTCATTCGAAACGTGACCCTCATCGCCCAAAATACGACGCTTCACATTCCAAGGATAACGCCCCATTCGCAACATCTCCACATCATGATTGCTCTCAAAAAGATATGCATCCGCATTCGCAATGTGTCCCTTCATGCGGTCACTGACATAGCCCGTATCCGTAATCATGACGAACTTTTTCTTGCCACTGTGAAAAATGTAAAACATCGGTTCCGCCGCATCATGCGAAACCCCGAACGATTCCACTTGCAAACTGCCGAATGATTTCACCGTTTCCATATCAAACTGAAACTTTTGCGCCAAATTAATTTCGCCAATCGAGGTTTCCATCGCAGCCCACGTCTTTGCATTCGCATAAACAGGTACCTCATAACGCCGCGCCAGCACACCAAGCCCTTTAATATGATCCACATGCTCGTGCGTCACCAAAATTGCGTCCACATCCGTCACGCTCCGCCCAACTTCGCTGAACAAATGCTCGATTTTCTTACCACTCAAGCCACAATCCACCAAAATCGTCTGATCCGCCGTCTCAATCAACGTCGCATTTCCTGAGCTACCACTTGCCAATATACTAAAACGGAGCTGATCCGTCGCCTGATTCGCTGTCTTGACTTCCTTTGCAAACATCTCTTTCTAGCCCCCTTAAAAATTCCATAATCTTATTGTACAACGAAAAAAAACACAATTGCACGAAAAAAGGAGAAACCTCATATTTTCCAAAGCTCTCCCAATTTTCATTCTACTATCGCGCTTTCCGAGTAACGTCACTTTCCGCATTCGGAACTTCCTGCTTCGTCTGCGCATCGTTCGTATTAATCACAGACCCCTCCAAGCCATTCACAAGGAAAAATGTCGTCTGCTTATCATGCTTCACCTCAAAAGCCCACACAGGCAAGTACACATCCGAACTCGGCAAACTCACCAAATTATAATAACCAAGCGTCGTATTCACAATCTTACTATTCTGCTTCAAATCGCCATGCTGATGGAGTACCTCCAATGCATCCGTTCCCGAAATCACATCGTCCTTTTCATCGAACATCTGCGTATCACCAAGCATCGTTTGCTGATACGAAATAACCTCATTATCCTTGTTCAAATTAAACACAATCTGTCCATTCGTATTAAACAACACAGGCCGCCCATCAATTTTCTGATTAAAGGTCATCTCGCGCCTCTCGGAATCATAACTCCAGTACGTATACCGATCCCCTTCAAAAACATCACTCTTCAAAAATGGCATCAAATCCGCGCCATACTTATCCGGATCAATCTTTACAGGCTTGTTCAGCAAAGAATAAATACGCTGATTCGCATTCAAAACCGAAATCTTCTGCCCCTTCGAATCATTGATATCCTTCTGCGTAAAAGCGAGCGGCTCCGTTGATAAATAAGAACCTTTCTCCGGATTAGACGGAATTTTACCATACGTAATATTTTCCGATTTCAGCTTTTCTTCCAGCGTCTGACTCACGAGCGGTGTTGGCGAAGAAGACATTCTAGAATCAATAAACAACACCAATAAGAAAATATCCAAAATCAAGAAGGCGATAATAAAAATCGTTTCTGTTTTTTTCCAATCCATTACGATTCGCCTCCCACTACAGGCGTCCACGTACCGTTATATTTATAAAACCAAGCAGGCTTCAGTTCCACAACACGATTATAACTGTTATTATTTTGTTCGTAGCCCATCACATACCCAGGAACAATCATCTGAATATCATCTGGATCCACCGTCTTAATTAGGTTTTCATAAACGCTCACCGAACTCGGCAACGTCACTTCTTTTGACTCCGTCGTAATTTGTGCACCTAGTTTGAAGAACGGGCGCTGGTATTTATACACACCTTCTGTCCCCTCCGTCACCAGAATCTGAGACATACCATCATCGTTAAATACAGGCAACCCCTGCACGAACAGCGAAAACGCGGTTGCCGAGCTATCCGCTGCATAACCAGAATAATAATAATTCCCCGTCCAGCCCCAATGATCATTCACAAAATTAAAACTCGACTGAATCTGTTCCGACTTCATCGCACTGCTAAGCTGCGATGTATCACGACGTTCTTGCGCCGGATCCACATACGTGAGCACCTTTTCTTCCGGATTCACCGTCATCGAACTCGAACCATTTGTAAACGAGTTATCCTGCCCCTTCACCTTGCTCCCATCGCCAAACAACGCATTTTTTAAACAATCCAATATCAATCGTTTCAATCACATATTGCTGCTGTTGCAACTTCACCGGCTCATCACTAAGGAACAAATATTGCTTATTCTTATACAACTCATTCACAGAAGCCATTACCGTTTTCTGCTCTGTCAAAACCTGCTTCAACATATCAACCTGCTCCTGCTGAATCGAGCCCTGATAAATCTGCTCATTCGAGTCATTTCCAAAATATACAGAGAACAAACCATTCTCCGACTTAGTCAAATTAAACGTAATCCGATTAAACGAATTCAAGTCAAAATTATCGCCCTTCAATCTAAAAACCTGACTATAAATCGAAAGCGGTACAGCATTCGGGAAAACTAGTTCCATCGAATTCTTCTGATGCATCATCCCTTGGTAACTCGCCGTCATTTTATCCGTCCGTACCAATTCAGAAAAATCGAACGTCGTACCAGCCTTCACAAGCGCGTTAATCATCGTTACATTTTGGGTCATGTAATGGTTGTTGTCATTCTGATGATAATACACCATCGTCGGCCTAAAAACCTGTTCTGGCTGGCGTAACTTCGCAATCTGTTCCTTTTTCACCGTTTCATTATCGATCACTTCATAATCTGGTTGCACTTTCCAGAGGCTGTAGCTTAGGAAAATACTGATAACTACAAGCACAGTGAGGATTATTCCTCTTATTTTTGTACCCTTCATTCCCAATCATCCTCCGGTAAGTCATTGTATGGCAACGTAAACGAGATGGTTGTACCTTTCCCGCGATTACGCTCTGCCCAGATTTCGCCGCCGTGCGCTGTAATAACATCACGCGCAATCGCAAGCCCCAGACCAGTTCCGCCCATTTCCCGCGACCTCGCCTTGTCCACACGGAAGAAACGATCAAACACTTTCGTCAAATCCTCCTCTGGAATCCCCATACCTTCATCACTGATGCTAACCTCAATCTCTTCGCCCCGCTTCCACAAGTAGAACGTAATCCGGCCACCATCTGGTGAATATTTATTCGCATTCGAGATAATATTATCCATCACCTGCATAATTTTATCCTCATCAATTTCAATAATAACCGGCTCACGCGTGAACTGACGCTTAAACGTAATACCATCCTTTTTCATCATTTCAAAACGGTCAATAATATGATTAAAAAAGTCATTAAAATTCACAAAATTCTTATCCAAATTCGTGCGTCCACTGTCCATTCTTGATAATTTCAGCAGATCATTCACCAATCGAATCATTCGCTCCGTCTCGCTCTGCGTCACCTCAAGAAAACGTGGGGCAATCTCTTCATCACGCCATGCACCATCACTTAGCGCCTCTAAATAACTGCGCATACTCGTAAGCGGCGTCCGAAGCTCATGCGACACATTTGATACAAAATCGCGACGTTCCTGATCCACTTTTTCCTGGTCCGTAATATCATGCAAAACGGCAATAATCCCGTTCACAAACCCAGTTTCCCGCTGAATCACCGACAAGTTTGCCCGTAAAATATACGGCTCCTCAAACGTACTGCGATCCATCGTAAGCGGCTCTTCCAACTCCATCAAATCATCAAAGGAATAGTCCTCTGACACGCCAAGCACGTCAATAATTGGCTTCCCATTCGCACTCTCATGCGCCATTTTCAGCATTTTCTCAGCTGGCGTATTAATCAAAATGACCTTCCCGCGGCGATCCGTTGCAATCACACCATCCGTCATGTAAGAAAGTACCGACGACAACTTTCGCCGTTCCCCTTCCGTCATGGCCTGCGCTTCCTGCACCCGTTTCGTGAGCGCATTAAACGATTCCGCCAATTGTCCGATTTCATCCATGCCATACACTTTTACTTTTCGCGTATAGTTCCCTCGAGCCATCGCAAAAGCCTGCCGTTTCATATCCGTAATCGGCTTCGTAATCGTTCGCGATAGTAAAATACCAAGAATCGCCGTAATAATCATCGCAAGTAGCGTCCCTGTGATAAAAATACTCGTAATACTATCCACCTGCTCATAAACCGACTCAATATCCGTAGCCAAATAGATGGCGCCAATAACCTCTCCTTTTGAAGTAATCGGGGTAACATCCACCCAAATTTGCCGTTTTGGATTTTTCCCCATGAAGATTTTATTTTCGCCATTCCCACTATTTATCGTGTTTTTAATCATCTTATTCGTCGAGACCTGGCCAACAATACCCTGATTGTCCACATCTGATGTCCCAATGATTTTCATCTTATTATCTACGACTAGCACATTCTCAAAATCATTACTACCACGAACGAAATCGAGCAACATGCTTTGGATGTCACTCTCGAGTTTCGTCTGGTCATCGTTCGTATATTTCAACATTTCTTCACGAACATTATACTCCAATAAATTCACACTATTAGTAATCGCTGTTTTAAAGTTCTTCTCCAATTGATCCTGCAATTCTCGCACAAAATAAGCCCCAATTACTTGCATTGCTACTAAAATAAGCAATAAATAAATCATGACAAATCTAAATTGGACCGACTGAAAAAACTTCATTCTCCGCATAATTTTTACTCCTGTTCAGGGTTACGTAAATAGTAGCCTACTCCCCGTCGTGTTACAAGCCATGCTGGATGACTTGGATTATCTTCAATTTTCTCACGTAAACGGCGTACCGTCACATCGACCGTCCGTACATCACCAAAATAGTCATAACCCCAAACCGTTTGCAATAAATGCTCCCGAGTCATAACTTGTCCCATATGCTTCGCCAAATAATGTAGCAATTCGAACTCGCGGTGAGTCAGTTCAATCGTCTCGCCACGCTTAGAAGCAACATACGCATCCGGATGAATAATAAGCGAACCAATTTCCAATTCACTGTTTTCTTCCTCTTCTGCAGCGGCACTTCCAGCTGTACTATGACGACGCAAATTCGCTTTCACACGTGCGATTAACTCACGATTACTAAACGGTTTCGTCACGTAATCGTCCGCGCCCAGCTCAAGACCTAACACCTTATCAATCTCGGAGTCTTTTGCTGTCACCATAATAATTGGCATGTCATATTTTTTACGAACCTCGCGACATACTTCAATACCGTCGCGACCAGGCAACATGATATCAAGTAAAATCAAATCAGGCTGAATTTCCTCCACTAAATCAATGGCTTCATCACCATCATACGCGCAATATACGTCAAATCCTTCTTTATTTAAATTAAATTTCACAATATCAGCTATCGGCTTTTCATCATCTACAACTAGAATTTTCTTTTCGGCCATCTTTAACCAGTCCTCCCATTTCTAAAATCGCTCCATTGGCGATACCTTATATTTTTTGAGAAATAACCCTTATGTTGCAACTGAAAAATGTCTTTCTTTATGAGATAATTGAATGCTTTATTTCCCATGTAACAATCCGCGCCTGACCTTGTTTCTAGCCATGGCGAAATTTATCAAATGATAGACTATTACATTCCTCATTATAACATAATATCTTCAAGATAGGAAAAGTTGGGAGGCGCTTTATACTTTCCTAAACAAAAACGCAGACATCCTAGGAAGGAGGCCTGCGCTATGTATTTTCTGTTTTAATCAAATAATGGGCTTACTGACTCGTTCTTGTGTACGCGAACGATTGCTTCGCCAAGTAACGGTCCTACAGATAATTGTTCGATTTTATCAATCCATTTATCCTCTGGTAAAACGAGTGAATTAGTCACGATCAATTTCTCAATCGCTGAATTATTAATACGTTCGATCGCTGGGCCAGACAAGACTGGGTGCGAACAACAAGCGTATACTTTCGTTGCACCACTCTCGATTAAAGCATTGGCTGCAAGCGTGATCGTACCTGCTGTATCAATAATATCATCAATTAAAATAGCCACTTTACCATCTACATTACCAACGATATTCATGACTTCCGCCACATTTGGACGTGGACGACGTTTGTCAATGATTGCAATTGGTGCTTTCAAGCGATCAGCCATCTTACGAGCTCTTGTTACGCCACCATGATCTGGAGAAACAACAACTAAATCTTCGTCGATATGATGCGAACTGAAATAGTTTGATAGCAAACGAACCGCGTTCAAGTGATCAATTGGGATATCAAAGAAACCTTGAATTTGTGGTGCATGAAGATCTAGTGTAATCATACGTGTAGCTCCTGCTTTTTCAATGAGGTTGGCTACAAGTTTTGCCGTGATCGGCTCACGACTACGCGCTTTACGGTCTTGACGAGCATAACCGTAATATGGCATCACAATGTTAATTGTTTTTGCTGAAGCTCTCTTAAGTGCATCAATCATGATCAAAAGTTCCATCAGATTTTGGTTAACTGGAAAACCAGTGGACTGCACAACATAGACGTGACAACCACGGATACTCTCTTCAATATTAATCTGAATTTCGCCATCACTAAAATGGGTCACGCTGGACTTCCCTAAATTAATTCCTGCTACTTCCGCGATTTCCGCCGCCAGTGCTGGGTTGGAATTTAAAGAGAAAATTTTTAACTTTGGATCAAAATAATCGTTAGACATAATCAGCCTCCACATAGATTTTATATAATTTTTGAATGGTTAGGGTTGCATTATCAGCGAACCGATGTACAACCCCATTACAAATGACTACTTACCAAAATTCAGTTTCTTAGCGTATCCTTCTTTATTTTCTTGTTTCACGCGGGAAATTGCAAGGGCGTCTTCTGGTACATCTTTTGTAACCGTTGTGCCTGCTGCTACAAAGGCGCGATTGCCAATGTTCACCGGTGCTACTAAGTTGGAGTTGCAACCAATAAAGACGTCATCGCCGATAATTGTTTTGGCTTTATTTTTGCCATCATAATTCACCGCGATAGAACCACAACCGATGTTGACATTCTCGCCGATTTCTGCGTCACCCATATAGATAAAATGCGGGATTTTCGTATTTTTACCGATCGTCGCTTTCTTCGTTTCCACAAAGTTACCGATTTTCACGCCTTCACTGATTTCTGATTCAGGACGCAAATGCGAGTAAGGTCCTACTTGGACATCATCGCCGACTTTGCTGTCATAGATAGAGGAATGTTTCACTTGGACGCGCTCACCTAGAATTGCATTATCAAGCACACTCGCCCCTGTAATTTCGCAATCAGCCCCGATAACCGTTTTACCGTGAATCGAAACATTTGGTCCAACAATCGTATCTTGACCGATTTCAACATCGACATCGATATACGTGTTCGTCGGATCAATCAGCGTTACACCATTACGCATGTGCTTCTCATTGATTCGGTGACGCATAATCTCTTGCGCCTCTGCTAAAGCTACGCGATCGTTCACGCCAAGCGATTCTTTCGCATTTTCCATGCGATAGGCCGCAACAACCTCATCTTCATCTTTTAAAATTTTGATAACGTCTGGCAAATAATACTCACCTTGCGCATTTTCATTGGATACTTTTGCTAACGCTTCAAATAACGCTTGGTTGTCAAAACAATAGGTTCCCGTGTTGATTTCATTCACACGCTGCTCTTTTTCAGATGCATCTTTTTGCTCAACAATTTTCTCTACGATTCCTAGGTCGTCACGGATAATCCGTCCATATCCCATTGGATTATCTAAAACAGTTGTTAAAATTGTTGCTTTGGCACGTTTTTCTTGATGGTACTTCAATAAGTCTTCCATCGTATGACCCTGAATAAGCGGCGTATCGCCACACACAACAAGCGTTACACCTTCTTTGTCACCTAGTACGCTCTTCGCCTGTAACACCGCGTGAGCAGTCCCTAGTTGCTCTTCTTGCAAAGCAAACACACTTCTATCTTTCAAATGGGTCTGCACTTGTTCCGCGCCGTGTCCAACAATCGTCACGACTTCATCAGGATCAAGCTGACTGATTTGGTCTACTACATGTTCTACCATCGGCTTTCCACATACAGGATGCAAAACCTTATAAAGCTTCGACTTCATTCTTGTACCTTGCCCAGCCGCTAAAACAACCGCATATCTTTTCATCATTGACAAGACCCTCCAATTATCCACTATTCTTCATAATGATAATACCGTAAAAACCGCTTTTTTTCAAGGTGTAAATAGAACCTAATCTTATGCTTACTATGAATAAATCCTCGGCAAGCGCTCGCATTGTTGGAATTATTTCGAAATAACATGCATTTCAAGCAATCTCGTCAAAAAAAACAACCAGCGCTAGGCTGGTTGTTTGGATTTATATTATTATTTATTCAGCAGTTACTTCTTCTTCAACCGCTACGTCTTCTGATACGGCACTTGATTCTTCTTCGCCTACACGAACATATTCAGCAAGTACAACCTCTTGGATTTTCCCACGAGTATCAGAATTGATTGGATGGGCGATATCACGGAACTCACCGTCAACGCCACGTTTACTCGGCATTGCCACGAATAAACCGTTGTTGCCGTCAATAACACGAATATCATGAACAACAAATTCCTCATCTAAAGTTATGGAAGCGATAGCTCTCATTCTTCCATCAGTTTCTACACGACGTAATCTCACATCAGTTACTTGCATTATTAGTCACTCCTTATCCCATTTTGTCTTCTCATAGTTTCTTCGGGTTATTTCATCTTGTTACATTGGGACAAACTTGGATTCCCTTTAGATACGCTTTTTACAACAAGCATTTACCCATTTCCTATAAAAAGTAGTGTTTAGTCTTCATTTCCTTCTTCCGCTTCTGGTGCTGCTTCTTCTACTTCACTGACAACTTCATCAGCTTCTGCATAAGCAACTAAGACAGCGTCCTGAATTTTAGCACGAGTATCTGAATTAATTGGGTGAGCGATGTCACGAAACTCTCCATCTGGAGTACGTTTACTCGGCATTGCTACAAACAATCCATCATTACCATCAATCACGCGAATATCATGTACTACGAATTCACCGTCAATAGTAATTGAAGAAATAGCTTTCATTCTTCCATCAGTCTCAACTCGACGTAATCTCACATCTGTAATTTCCATTTTCTTCACCACCTTAGCTCTTGTTGACATGCTACTTGTTGATCCAACACACACGCAACATCATAAAGATAACACTAGAGAATTGTTCCCTCGACATTTCTCCCATACAAAAAGCAATCCTTCAATCACTCCTTGTTCCCAAAAAGGAAAGCCCAGAATTTTTCTCTAACAACATCATAATAAAAAAAAGCTAAATTTGACAACTTTGTGACTTCGCGTATAAAAATGCTGTTTATAGCGCATTTTTTATTGACAAAAATGAATTGTTTTTTATAAATATATAATTGTATACCATAAAATGTTACGCTTTAAAAAATACGTATACACATGTACTGGTACAACGTTTGTCTTCATTATTCGGCATGCATTATTACTTTTATTTTAGAACGTTTCGTGGCAAAAAAAATAAAAATACCCTATTTTTTAGTATACAAAAAATGGTGTATTACTCGTTTATTCGATCCATTTTTGCACATCTTTTTTTTAATTTTTTTTTACAAATCTATCTGAATTATGACAACTAGTAATGCCGTTTATTTTTCTTCTTTAAATACTGATATGTAAGCTTTCTTAATAATAAATAGATGTTATAACATGTTGTAAAAATCGCTTTTTACAATCCTTTTCATCACAATTATGACAAACAGATTAAAAATATATGACAGCCCTATTTGTGACGTAAATTTGATTATTTACATCAAACAAAGAACTTTTAGACATGTAGATAAGCAACTGAATAATAAAAAAAGAGGATTATTATACATAAATCCTCTTTTTTATAGTCATTATTCTGATCGTAACGCGTCAATTGGGCGTAATTTCGATGCTTTATTTGCTGGTGTAATACCAAAAACAACACCGATAAGCATGGAGAATAGGAAAGAACCAATGATTGTTGACGCAGTAATTCCTGATGGTATGCCTGCAATCGAGCCAAATGCAAGGGCTCCGGATACACCGATAGCAATCCCTACCAAACCACCAACAACACTAATAACGATAGATTCGATTAAGAACTGCGTAAGGATATCTCGTTTTTTTGCACCTAGTGCTTTACGGATACCAATTTCTCTTGTACGTTCAGATACAGAAACTAGCATGATATTCATAATTCCGATACCGCCGACAACAAGGGAAATACCCGCGATTGCTCCAAGTGCTGTTGTAAGTGTCGAACTAATCGTATCAAATGCGTTTAAGATTTCTTGCTGATTAATGACTTGATACGGTGCCGATTCACCACTTGCTGAATCCGCCGCATTATAATCAAAATGAATAGATAAGCGCGACTCTAACGTATTAACAACGCGATCGACATCCTCTGCTGTATCTGTTTCTACATAAAAGGTCCGGACATTGGTATCTTTTAACATCCTTTGTGCTGCAGTCAAAGGTACGAATACTTGATCATCACTTGACCCCATCATTGACGCGCCTTTTTCTTTTAAAACACCGACCACTTTATACGGCATGCCATTCACTCGGATATATTCTCCTATTGGATCTGAAAAACCGAATAAATCACTAGCTACATTTGGTCCGATTACTGCAATTTTTTGTCCATATTCGACATCGATTGGCAGTAAAAAGCGTCCTTTATCTAGCTTCAATCCACGAGCATCTTTATATTGCTCATTTGTGCCGATAAGCTTCAAGTCTTTGGATTTATAATCAAAGGTTGCCTTGACTTGTCCCGAGAGCTCTGGGGAAACACTTTTGACGCCATCGATATTTTTATATTTCAGGACATCATCGTACGTAAATTTATCGTTAGGATTCGTCGATGTATTCATCACTGTCACCAAGTTTGAGCCTAGGTCTCCCATTTGGCTGTTGACTTGGTCCGTCACACCTTTACCAAGCGATACTAACAAAATAACCGAGGATACCCCGATAATAATTCCTAGCATCGTCAGAAAGGAACGCATCTTACTTGTTTTTAACTGCTTCCAGGCCATTTTCATACTTTGGCGGATCATTTTGCTACCCCCTCATTGAAAAGTTGACCGTCTTGAATTCGAATTGTTCTCGTTCCGTAATTCGCAATATCAAGATCATGTGTAATCATTACGATTGTGTTGCCAGCCTGATTCAATTCTTGCAAGATGCCCATAACTTCTTTCCCCGTTTTGGAATCAAGCGCTCCTGTTGGCTCATCAGCTAGCAAAATTTGCGGGTTAGCCGCAAGCGCACGTGCAATCGCGACACGCTGTTGCTGCCCACCAGACAATTGTGTTGGTAAATTACGTTTCTTATCTGTCAGCCCTACTTTGCGAAGACAATCTAGCGCGATTTCTTCTCGTTTCGTGACACCCATACCTCCATAGATCAACGGTAATTCGACGTTCTCAAGCGCCGACAATTTCGTCAATAAATTAAACTGTTGAAAAATAAATCCGATTTTTTTATTACGAATAGCGGACAGTTTGTTATCGTTTAGCGTTGCCACATCGACACCATCTAAATGATATTCACCAGAGTCTGGCACATCTAAGCAACCAATCATGTTCATCAAGGTTGACTTACCAGAGCCAGAAGGTCCGACAATCGCTAAAAATTCGCCTTGTTCAACGGCAAGCGTTACATTGTCCAATGCTTTAAATGTCTCGCCGCCAAGTGTATATGTTTTCGTTAAATTTCTCATATCAATAAGTGGACTAGTCACGCGATCACCTCCTTGTTTGGTCTAGTTTTTAAAATCCTGGTTGTTGGGATGAGTTCGATTTCGTTGGCAAAATGACTTCATCGCCTTTTTCTAGACCTTTCGTGATCTCCATATTATCTTCGTTGTGAAGCCCAGTCGTTACATATTGTTTTACTTCTTTTGTCGTCTCATTTTTCCCTTTTTTAGGAACGAGTACGTAATATTTGCCGTCATCATTCTTCTGAACAGCTTCAATTGGAACGTATAGTGCGTCTGCTTTTTCATTTACTAGAATAGAAGCATCTGCTGTCATACCTGATTTCAAATCCGTTGTATCATCAATCGAAATCGTTACTAAGAAAGAAGATACGCCGTTCATCACAGTTCCTTGTTCTGCGATTTCCTTCACTTTACCTGTATATGTTTTGTCAGGGACTGCCGTAACGGAGATCTTAGCTTCTTGATTTTTTTTTCACGTTCGGTACATCTAGTTCGTCCATTTGTACTTGTAACTCTAATTCTTTATAATCAGGCGCTTGTTGATTTTGCGGAACAATGGCCCCCGTTGCTGTTGCATTGATCTTCATGTCCCCTTGTTTCACTTTCGACGTCACAAGGTCCTTCGTCGCTGTTGTATCTGATCCTGATTTAGATCCTAAAAATAATACTGCTCCCACTACGATTGCCGCGATAATCACGATTGCAATCAACCATTTAACCCATTTCTTCATGTGTGTTGCTCCTTCCAAATTAAGTAATTGTTTGTCAGCTCCCAGTATGTAGGCAAGCGATGCTATAAAAAGTTCATAAACATAAATATTCTCCTAACGAAATGTTCATGTTCCTTCTACAAGTTCTTATTGTAGCATAGATAAAATCAAAACCAGTCATGCGGAGGTCGTATTTATCTGTTCATATTCCATTCATATAAAAAACTAGAATTCCAAAAACAGCATAACTCGCTGCTCCAGATTCTAGTCGTCATTTATTGATTAGGGTAGTTAAAATAATTACCTTCTACCACTTCGATTTGCTTTTCTTTGACATCTACATTCTTAATTTTCACCAAGGAAACATAATCGTCTACTAGTCGCTCTTCCGCATATTCTGACTCTACCAAAACACCGATACCGACTAATTTGGCATTGAACTCTTCTAGCAAGTTCTTCATCCCGTTAATCGTTCCGCCCGCTTTCATGAAATCATCCACAATAACAACGTTCGATCCTTCCGGAAGACTGCGTTTCGAAAGTTCCATTTTCTCGATACGCTTACTCGAGCCTGAAACGTAGTTAATGCTTACCGTCGAACCTTCTGTGACCTTACTATCACGACGCACAATGACAAATGGGACATTGAGATGTTCCGCCACGGCTTGCGCAATCGGAATCCCTTTTGTTGCCACCGTCATAATCGCGTCTATTTTTTGCTTATTAAATTTCGTCGCTAAAATTTTGCCAATCTGGCTTAACGTCACTGGTTCACCAAGTAAATCTGATAAATATAAGTAACCACCTGGAAGCAGACGGTTAGGTTCAGCGATGCGATTACAGAGCGTTTGAACGAAATCTAAGACATCCGCATTATCCGCAATCGAAATGTATTTCACACCACCAGCAGCCCCTGGGACAGTCTCAAGTGTACCTATACCTCTATCTTCAAATGTTTTCTTTATAATAACTAAATCTTCACTAATAGATGATTTCGCAGAACTATAACGCCCAGCAAATAAAGTCAGTGGTACAAGTTTTCGTGGATGGCTCAGTAAAAACTGTGTCATATCAATCAAACGTTCACTACGCCGAATTTTCATATTGCTTCTTCTCCTCTTTTTAAAAATAGCTTTTTCCAAACATTAGAATCTATTTCGCCCTTTTTGTACGTGTTTAACATTATTATAAAGGCTTTCTAGAGGAAAAGATAGTCATAGCCTGACACGTAACTTACCGAACCCCCGATTCCTCTTATTTCATGACTTCTTTAAAGCTAACTACTTCCGCTCCAACAGATTTCAACGCTTCCTGCACCTCATCTGATGTTAGGAAAGTCAGCTCTTTGATTCGGTAATCGGAATAAGAAGTCAAGCTGAGCATCGTTTCATCAATAAACGCTGGATGGCACATGAATTCTAACGTCTCCGTATCATGCTCGTGCGCCTTCACGACTTGTTTGACAACGTCCGCCGTAATCCCGTCTGCATAAAATTGATCAGAAAAACGATCCGTTGTCGGAATGCCCGTATAATCCGCCTCGTGCACAGAACGACGCAAGCCAACATTGTAATTTTTTCGCTAATTTTTGCATGACAGGTAAGACGATTGGCTCGATTAAATGATGCGTATCAAAATGGGATATGGTAATACCAGCTGCGAGAATTTTTTCGATTTGCGCTGTGAATTCACGCTCTACTTCATCAAAATCAATCTTATCCGCAGAGCTTCTCAGCATGTCTTGCGCCAAGAATTTCCCCGACTCAGCAGTCAGACTAGGTACATCTTTCAAAAGCGGGCTACCAAACGTCAGCGTCAAATGTACCCCAATATCAAGTCCTGGATTTTCCTTCGCAACCTCAGCACCCAAATCAAACGCAGGCGAATTCGCAAGCATCGTGGTCGATTTTACAACACCATGTTTATACGCTTCCAAAATTCCGTAAACAACGCCTTTTGACAAACCAAAATCATCCGCATTAAAAATAACTTTCATCACTTCACGACTCCTTTATCATTTTTCTTCTTGCCAAGGTCTAACTAAATATACTTCCTCACAAAAGCCACGCAAGCCGTTATAAACGCGTTTTGCTCGAGAGTACTGTTTTACAAGAGCGAACACTGTCGGCCCACTACCGCTCATTAACGCCGTATCTGCACCAAATTCTAGCATCTTCTCTTTGATTCGCTTCACTTCTGGATGTTTGGCAAGCGTCACCGTCTCCAGCACGTTCCCAATATTATCACAAATCCCTTCAAAACTACCGTCTCGAACCGCCTGCACCATACCAGCTGTGTTCGGATGATCCACTTCGCCGACACGCAAGTCCCGGTAAACGCCCGGCGTTGAAACACTAATCGAAGGTTTCGCTAACACAATCCAGCAATTCGGCATCATCGGAAGCGGCTCAATAATTTCACCGCGCCCAGTCGCAAGTGCCGTCCCACCATACAAACAAAACGGAATATCTGATCCCAGTTCAGCACCTAAGTCCGCAAGTTCCTCAAGCGTCAACTTCAAATCCCAAAGTTGGTTCAAGCCTTTTAATGCAGCCGCGGCGTCACTACTACCACCCGCAAGCCCAGCCGCAACTGGAATACTCTTATCAAGTGTTATCGCAACACCTTGCTTCACTGAAAACCGTTCCTTCAAAAGCGCAGCCGCCTGATACACCAGATTCCGCCTATCATCCGGAATAAAATGCGCCTTCACATCTAATTTGATGACATCCTTCTCCAACAAAACTAACTGCAGACGATCCGCCAAGTCAATCGTGGTCATCACCATTTCAAGCTCATGATAATTATCTTTTCTCTTATATAGCGCATCCAATGACAAATTAATTTTCGCAGGTGCTTTCACATTTATTTTCATCATTTCTACAGCCTTTCTTAGGGAACATCCATCGTTCAACCCAAAGTAATAAGTTAGTAATTTCGCCTGACTTCAAGTTTGGTCACAGCTCCTCAAATCTTCTTTGTTTATTCTACCATAGCAAAGCCCAAATATGTACTCCAAACTCAAAAAGACTTCTGAGCATACTGTAAAAACATGAAGACTAAACCCATTTCGAAGTTTACTCAAGATGTGATTAAAAAGCATTGATCTTCATTTTATTTTTGCGTAAGACGTACATTCTGCTTTACACAAATCGAGCGAAAGCGGTTGCAACGCAGTGATTCTCTGGAAGCCGGAAGCGGAGCGTACTGGCGTACGTGAGAACCGGAAGTCCAGAGAATCACTGCGTTGCGAGCGCTTGTCGCCGATTCATCTGTCATATGCTCAACACCATAAACATCAAAAAACCAGCTCGAGTTAGGAGCTGGTCTTGAGATATTAGTGATTAAAGTGCTAATTCTTTACTTACATCGTCGGTAAAGTCTAATTCCACAGTGTCTGTTAAAATGTCTGTATAACTATAGGATACTCTTTCAAAATTGTTCTCGTCTTGATCTAATTCAACAACAAAAACAGCTGGATAAGTTTCAGCTAAAACGCCACAACGCTCGATTGTTTTCTTACGTCCGCCGTTAGCTTTCAAAGTTAGTCTTGTACCAAGTCTGGATTCAAGATTTTGTTTGATGCTTGCAATAGTTTTTGACATTTTGTACCCCCACCTCACTAAATTCCAGTATACCACATCGAGGGCCGAAAATCAACAAACAATATTTTAACAGCGAAATGCCTCTGTGTCAACCACTAAGGTCGTCTTTTTATCATTTTTTCGCTATTTTCTCATGAAATTGTCAAGAAAATTACTTAAAGTCGCAAATTCAGGGATGTTAAGCGTTTCCCCGCGTCGTTTTACATCAATGCCAATCGCAGCAAGTTCCGCTTCCAATTCTTCTTTTTGTGGTTTCAATTCCGGGAATCGGTTCACTAAATTGTTCCATAATGTTTTGCGTCGCTGGGCAAAGGCCGAACGCGTAATGTCGAAAAAGAAGGTTTCATCATTCACTTGTGCTGGTGGTTCCGAGCGTCGTTTCAGATGGATAATCGCTGAGTCTACGTTAGGCTGAGGCATAAATACCGTTTTTGGCACGATAAAGGAAAGTTCGGCTCCATGTAGTACTGTATCGCAATCGACAAGCTCCCATACGCCTTCGTACTCGGTTTTGCTGAAATACGATCTGCGACTTCCTTCTGCAACATAAAAGTCATGCTGGACACCGGCAAGTCCTCATGAAGCAATTGCAAAATAATCGGCGTTGTTACATAATATGGCAAGTTCGCGACCACTTTCACTGGGTTCGTTCGATCAGGAAGTTTTTCCGTAATCATCGCCCCAACATCCACTTTCAAAATGTCTTCGTTCACGACCTCTACATTGTCGTAAGCTGCGAGCGTATCTGGCAAAATAGCCATCAAGCGTTGGTCAATCTCAAAAGCCAATACTCGCTTCGATGTGCGCGCTAGATGTTCGGTAAGCGCCCCGATACCTGGTCCAATCTCAATAACATCCGTTTCCTTATCCAGTTCCGCCGTCTCCGTGATTCGTCGCAAAATATTGCTGTCAATCAAGAAGTTTTGGCCTAGACTTTTCTTGAATAGAAAATCATATTTTTTCAGAATTTCTTTTGTACGGCCTGGTGTTGCGATATCTTTACTCATTCGTCTCCTCCTGCACTACTTCGCCCCATGCGGCTTCGAATTGTTCACTCGTAATGCCAAACATGCGTAGTCTTGCTTGCAATTGTTTGCCATTGGTATAACCTATCTTAAGGATTTCTCCTAGCTTTTGTCGTTTTGCTTTAGCGCCTGCTCCACCCATCAAACCGAGCATCACAAGCCGGTCGTAGTCTATATCGCTCGTCTGGACGCGTTCATCGCTTGTATGGAAGTGTTCTAAAGCATCGCGAATAATTGCTGGTGTGGCATGTTCAACGCCCAAACCGCGGCCATATTTCGGCAACGCGTCACTGCGTCTGATGAAAGCGTGATGGCATCCTGGAACTGCTGCATCAATTTGCTTTCGTATTTTCTCACCTGGGAAATCGGGATCGGTTAGTATAATCACGCCGCGTTTTTCTTTTGCATGGCGAATTTTTTCAATGGTCATAGCGGATAGAGCCGAACCGTTCGTTTCGATCGTGTCTGCATCTACTGCGCGGTGTATTGCGGTTGTATCGTCTCGCCCCTCAACAACAATGACTTCATGAATCACTAACTTCTCCATACAAAACGTCCCTTCTCTTAATCAGTTCTTCTATCATACCATAAAATTCGAAAAAGCAGAACCCGCAAAAAAAGCAGGAAGAACACCACTTCTGGCATGCTTCCTGCTTTGTATGAATTCTTAATCTAAAATGGTTACAGTGACTTGACGACGTCCCCACGTGTAACATTGGCTTTCGTCTGCAAAATAAACGTCTACAACATTACCGTTAATTGCGCCACCAGTGTCTCCTGCAATTGCTTCTCCGTAACCTGACACATAGACTCTAGAGCCCAGTGGAATCACACTTGGATCTACGGCAACTACTTTTAGACCTGGGTTTGCTGTTAGGTTGATACCTGTCGCTGTTGTACCGCCACCTGAATAAGCTGTTGATTCCATCGTGAACGTTTTACCACCTGATGATGGCTTGCTACTTACTTTTGAAGCGCTACTGTTTTTAGAAGATGATGAACTCGATGTTGTAGCTTTTTTAGAAGATTTAGCTGGGGCATTGCTGATTGCAGTGACCACTGGCTCTTCTTTTGTACCACGAACAACGATTTTATCTTCTGGTTTTGCTGTTACTTGTTCTGCAAGGAGTTTGCGTTGTTTTTCTTTACCGTTCTCGATAACAACGTCGTACTTGGCTATTTTCTCGCCAGCTTTCCCTGCTTGTACTATTTTTTCTTCTCCTTTTTCAAGAGAAGCATCTTCTTTTACTACTGTTTTGAAAGCTACTTTGGATTTCTTTTCGTCGGTTTTCTTGTCTACATATGTAACAACAACCGTCATATTTGAAGCAAGTTTCGCCGTTTTTGCTGGCAATACTTTATCGTGAGCATCTAACTTAATCTTTTTCTCTGCTAATAAATCTGCTACTGTATCTTTTGTTGTCCACGTTACTTCTTTTTTTCGCACCATTTTGAATAGCTAGAGCTACAGCACGGTCGATTTTAACTTCCATGTTTGTTGCTACCTTGTCATTCAATGCAACGTTTAAAGCATCTTGCGGACGTGTCGTAATATTTTCATCCTTCAGCACTTCAGCAACTGTATCTTTTGTTGTCCACACATTTGCTTCTTTACCTTCGTCATTAATTGTCACTTGCTTCGCTGGAATGTAAGCAATCTTCATTCCGTCTTTTACAGCTGTATTTTTGGAATAAGACAGTTCGTCGTGTTTTCCAATTTTTACACCTTCGTCATTTAATACTTCTCCAACTGTTTTTGCGTGCGTGCTAACCTTTGTAACCTCGCCTGCTTTTACAATCGTGATATCGTTTTTAGTTCCCTCGAAAACGAAATAAAAAACCAATGCTATGACAATAACAAACGCGCCAATCATTATTGGTAAACGCCATTTTGATTTCTGGCTTGCGTTACTGCTAGTTTCCATGGTCATGTATTTCTCCCCTTTCTAACTTCTGTTGTGATTATATACGGGGGACGAAAGAACTGTCAACGAATTATCAAAAAAAGATGTCTAGGCCAAATACAACTCGTTTATCGTTGGCATAGAGCCATTGCAAAACTTTTTTCATTACATTTTATGTCCAATGTGTCAGTTATATTTCAGTAGAGTCAGTCTCTAGTCGTAGGCATAATAGCGCGGGTTCTTAAAGATTTCTTAAACTTTATTTTTCGCTTGCTTAAGATTCCGTTACAAAGTTCAGGTATTGTTACAGTTTGATGACAAAAATCAACTTAATTTGAATAGGCGATTTGCATTTTCTGTTGTGTAGCGGGCGATTTCCTCATATTTCAATTCTTTTAATTCTGCGACCTTTTCGGCAACAAGCTTGACGTAACTTGGTTCATTTCTTTTGCCGCGATTTGGATGCGGAGCGAGATATGGCGCGTCAGTTTCGATTAAAATCTTGTCTAGAGGTACTGATTCTGCTGCAATTTTTGGTAATTTTGCGTTTTTAAAGGTAACTGTGCCACCGAATGAGATGTAGAAATTCATTGCTAAACACGCTTCCATTACCTCTACCGTTTCGCCAAAACAATGCATGATTCCGCCAACTTCTGACGCATTTTCTTCTTGCAAAATACGAACCACATCTTCCGTTGCTTCCCGATTATGAATCACGATTGGAAGCTGTACTTCTCTTGCTAATCTAATTTGCTGACGGAAGACCTCAAACTGAGTTTCTTTTGGCGACGTATCCCAATGATAATCCAAGCCCATTTCGCCAAGCGCGACAACTTTTGGATTTTCGGCTAGTTCGCGTAGCCATTCTAGTTTTTCTGGAGTAAAGGTGATAGCATCTGTTGGGTGCCATCCGACAATGAGGTAAATAAAATCATATTTATCGGCAAGTTCTAACCCGCGATTAATTGTTTCTTCATTAAAACCAACAACTGCCATGCGTGAAACATCTTTTTCCTTGGCACGCGCGATAACCTCTTCAAGATCTTCATTAAATGCATCATCGTTTAAGTGCACATGTGTATCAAAAAGCATTTTTATCCCTCATTTCTTTATTTTCAACTTGCATAATTTCGACTTTCTTCTATATAATAGTATAATTACTTTTTGTGTTTCATTATTGTGTAGTATTACTATAGAAGAAAGTCGGTTTTTAGTCGCTTAATCTGCCTTTTTAATAAAATCGTATGTTGCTGGTACTTGTTTATTTGCTAAATAAAATTCGAAAAATGAGGCTTCAATGCAAAATAACTGGCTCAAAAATGATATTTCTACATGCCATTTCTGCAACATTCCCTCTAGTGTTGCCAGTTGATTCGTAAATACAAAATGAAACAGAGCCTTGATTTTTCCTGGTTTAATAATTTTTATCTGATCGTCTAGCGGCTCCTTTGTTCTATATCCTTTACGGTTCAGGCTGGCAAAGAAGTAGCGATTCTGTTCGTAAGTTAGCTGTCCAAGCTTATAGGCACGATACTCCATCGTTTGGATAGACACGCACCACTTCTCTTTCATTTCAACATACGCATCTGGATTCGTTTGTTTAGGAATTGCCTGAAAATCAGCGAGGAATAGCTCCTTTGGCAAGAGAAAACAGCTTGCAAAATAGTTTGCTTCCTGCTCTACCGTTTGATAGCTTTTCTTATCTAGATTATTAATATCTAGTTTGTGATGCATTAATAAATGTCCTAATTCATGCGCCAAATCGAAATTACGCCTAACCGATGATTTTTTTTTCTCGACTTAGAACGATGAACGGTGTATCCGTCCATGTGCTGTACGCATCGGTTTCTTTTCCTAAGTTTTTTTCAAGGATTACAGCACCGTTTTTCTCTAGTACGTACAGTAAATCTTTATTGTTTTCAAGTCCTAGCTGGCTTCTAACCTTCATTGCAAGCTCTTCAATACTGCTTTCACGATTCGTCCCTAAACTTGTGACTATCCATTTCTTCAAATTATTAGGAGGGGCTTCTACATATTGTTCCACATCGCTAATCATAGCACTGGTGAAATTTAAAAACATCGCTTCTGTCACGGTTTTTGATCGATATTCTCTGTCGCCATTTCGATAAGCAATCGTAGCCTCATCCACATTATACGTTAACCTATTCGGGCTATAAAAATACTTCGCTTTCACGTTGAATAGTTGCTTTAACTGGTTGATATTGTTGAGATTAGGCAATGTCGCCCCCGTCTCATATTGCCATATCGCTTGCTCCGAAACATCCAACATGCTAGCTAGTTCCGATCGTGAAAAGCCATTTAAAATTCGAATATCTTTTAATTTTTCACCTGAAAACATGGTGCCACCTCTTAATTTTTTATTTCTTTTGCTGGAATAATATACTCATATCCATCATATTCACTTGCAATTTCTTCTTCCGCTTCGGTTTCTCCCCGCACGACTTTGAGGTCCTCCGCACTAATTTCAATGGAGCTACTCGCGATATATGGCGTCAAATCCTCTACTTCGATAATCTGACCTTTTTGAAGTGGGAGTGTCAGCGCGATTCTCGAGACCATTTTAGCTTCGTCTACTTCATAAATAATGGCATAAAAAAGCCTGTAGTCAGATACCAAGGATTGAACAGTCTCCAGATTAGCCTCGGCTGCGAAAAACAAGGATAATTGCTCTGTTCGCTCAACAGAATCCTTCATTTTAAAAGTTCCGTTAATTGCGGCCAGCTCGGATAGATAATTTTCTTTGCTCTTCTTTTTGATAGGTAAACTTTTGGCAAGACTTTTCACGCTTTTTATAATCAAAACAAAGCGGTCTTCCTTCAACTGACCATCGAATTTTAGAAACTCCCACGCATATCCAGCTTTATCTAACTTCCATTCAAAGCCTGCATCGGCAACTTTATCAGCCACATAATGATCAATATGATTCCCTTTTACCCAAGCGTATGCACCACTCACATGTAGCTCGGTCTTTTTTGCACGTCGTTCATCTAAGTAACTTTTATACCCTTGCAGAACACCATCAACAATCGCTTGATTCACATCTTTAGAGAAAACATATTGATCCATATACAGCACTCCCTACCTTTATTTTTAAATCAATCTTAACACATAACGTAGTTTAAAATAAAGAAAAAGCGTAAAATAGGAAATAAAATTAAAGTGAGATGAGTTCCTAGGAAACCCACCTCACTGTTATTATTTCACTTTTGCACCGTTTGGAAGAGCGCTGCTTGCTTCTATGATTTGTAATTTGCCATCTTTTTCGCCAGATAGGATCATGCCTTCGCTCATTAAACCGCGTAATTTGACTGGTTTTAAGTTCGCTACGACAATTACTTTTTTGCCAAGGAGTTCTTCTGGTTCGTAGAATTCTGCGATGCCTGATAGGACTTGGCGTAGTTTGCCTTCACCTAGGTCTAATTGGAAGCAGAGCAGTTTATCGGCTTTTTTGACTTTCTCGACTTGCTTGACTTCACCGACGCGGAGATCGATTTTGTCGAAGTCTTCAATACCAATTTCTGGTGTTTCAAGCGCGACAATAGTTGGCTCTTCTGCTACTGGTGCTGCGATTGTTGCTTTCATTTGGTCTTGGATATAAGCCACTTCTTCCGCCGCATCTAAGCGTGGGAAAATCGGTGTTCCTTTTGCGACTACTTTTGTGCCCGCTGGAATTTTGCCATAACCTGTAATTGAGGCCCAGTCTTTTAAGGCTTCATCCGTGACGCCTAGTTGCGTGAAAATGCCTTCTGGACATTGCGTTAAGAATGGTTTCAGCATGACAGCGATGATTCGTAAATTCTCAGCTAGGTGGGTCATGACGCTTGCCAGTTCGTCGCGGTTCGCTTCCTCTTTCGCTAGAACCCATGGCGCCGTTTCATCAATGTATTTATTCGTGCGGCTTACAAATGTCCATAGCTGGGAAAGTACCACTGAGAATTGCATCGTCTCCATATTTGTTTCATATTCTTTCAAAACATTATCTTTAAAAACCTCTAATTCACCATCAAAAGGCGTTACATTGCCTTGATAAGCTGGAATTTCACCGTCAAAATATTTATTTATCATCGCGACAGTTCGGTTTAATAGATTACCTAAGTCGTTTGCTAAATCGTAGTTTACGCGATCGACGAAATCTTCTGGTGTAAACAAGCCGTCAGAGCCGAATGGAACCTCGCGCAATAGGTAATAGCGCAACGCATCCAAGCCGTAACGGTCAATCAGCATGTATGGATCGACAACGTTCCCTTTAGATTTCGACATTTTGCCGTCTTTCATTAAAATCCAACCGTGTCCGAAAATTTTCTTCGGTAACGGCAAATCAAGCGCCATCAGAATAATCGGCCAATAAATCGTATGGAAGCGCACAATCTCTTTTCCGATGATATGCACGTCTGCCGGCCAGTATTTATTGAAATTCGCGTCGTCTTCTGAACCATAGCCAAGCGCGGTTATGTAGTTAGAAAGCGCATCAATCCACACATAAACAACATGTTTCGCGTCTCCTGGAACCTTAATTCCCCAATCAAAAGTTGTTCTGGAAACTGCCAAATCTTCTAAGCCTGGTTTGATAAAATTATTAATCATCTCGTTTTTGCGTGATTCTGGTAAGATAAATTCTGGGTTGTCATTATAGTAAGCCAGCAAACGATCCGCGTATTTACTCATGCGGAAGAAATACGATTCTTCTTTTACAAGCTCGACTTCATTGCCACTCGGTGCTTTTCCGCCAATAACTTTACCATTTTCGTTGCGGTATACTTCTTCTAGCTGTGTTTCCGTGAAATATTCTTCATCTGAAACCGAATACCAACCTTCATATTGCCCAAGATAAATATCGCCTTGATCTAGCAACTGTTGAAAAAATTTTTGCGACGCCGTCTTTATGACGCGGTTCTGTTGTCCGAATAAAATCTGTGTTAGTAATATCGAGTTTCTTCCACAAATCTTGGAATCCTGCCGCGATATCATCCACATAACTTTGCGGTGAAATATTTTGTTCTTCCGCTTTTTGCTGAATTTTTTGGCCGTGTTCATCTGTTCCCGTTAAATAGAAAACGTCAAATCCTCGTAAACGTTTGTAACGCGCCATTGCGTCTCCCGCAACGGTTGTATAAGCATGCCCAATATGAGCCTTTCCACTTGGATAATAAATCGGAGTCGTAATATAAAATGTATTATTCTCTTTTGGCAATCTAATCCTCTCCCATTCCTCCGCCGAAAATCAGTTTTTCCGGTGTTAAATTCACAATTACCTTCTATTATATCATTTTATACGCAAAACAAAATACCGCAAGCCCGAAAAATTTGAAAAAGGCAGCACAGAATTTAATCCCGCACTGCCAAACTTCCCTATTTGGTGAGACCTATCATGAAACCTCCAGCGCTAACTAAGATAATTCCGATGATGACTAATATAAGTTCGCGTTTCGTCTTTTTCTCGCCTAGAAGGAGAATTCCGCCTAGCGTTGAAATAACAACACCCATTTGTGAAAGGGAAAAACTGATAGCGACACCGATCACCGTGTTGGAAATGAGTAACGCCAAGTTTCCGATGCTCCAAATCAAACCTGGAAGAATGCTAAGCCAAGTTTCTTTTAAAAAGAAGGTTTTGCGATCTTTAAACGAAAATGCTACGGCCGCAACAACCATCCCAACAGCCTGTGGCAGAATCGCTTCCCAGCCGCTGATGTCGAATGCTTTTAAGATAACAACATAGGCAACATAGCCCAGCGAAGAAATAATCAGTGCGACCATGCCTTGCTTCATATTGCTGCCCTTCGATTTATGCTGCTGATACGATGTCAGGGAAATCCCGATAATAATAAAAGCTAATGCTGAAAAACCAAGTACAAGTTTCGCAGTCGTGCCCCATTCTTGGAATACGAACACACCAAACAGTGAAGTTCCAACGAGTTGCATCCCTGTTGATAACGGCATCGCTTTGGAAACACCAATATGAGTAAATGCTCGAAATTGATTCAGTTGCCCGACTGTCCAGAAAATACCCGATACAAAACTCACTAATAAAATGGTAATGGTAAATTGCGGCGTGGAATAAAAATACATACCAATCGCAAAAATAAGCGCACCAAATGTTACCCCTAACGTTTGTTGATACGGTTTGCCGCCAATTTTTGAAACAATAAGTGGCATTATCCCCCACATCACTGCTGGAATAAGCGCAATTAAAATATCCATAAAAAAACTCCTCTCAAATCTGTAAACTCATACAATTTAGCTAAAGAAGCAAAATTTGCAATTGTAGAACATTATTCCCATAAATAGCGCCCTAACTAGGTTTATACCCTGTTAAAAAAACAATAATCATTTTTTTTGCATTAAATGATAATTTCGTCTAGCTTTTCTAGGAAATTCTTGGTATTATAGATAGTAGACCACAGAGTTAGGAGGTAAGAATATGAAATCTACAGGTATGGTAAGAAAAATTGACGAACTAGGACGTATCGTAATCCCAGTTGAAATTCGTCGTAACCTAGGCGTTGCTGTTAAAGATGCTTTAGAAATTTACATCAATGAAGATGAAATTATCCTAAAGAAATATACAGCTAGCAACCTTTGTGACATCACTGGTGAATTTTCCGATCAAAACAAGCAAGTTGTTGACGGTAAATTAACACTTAGTCGTGATGGAGCTGAGAAATTAGTAGCTGACATCCGTCGTCAATTCGGCGATGATATCTAAGACTACAATTAAAGAAAGCATCCTATTTGAAAGCGTGCTAGCCTCAAATAGGATGCTTTTTTGTTGTTTTGGCTCTTATGAAGCGTACTTTGCTGAATTAGAGCCTCAATATGAGTACGAACGCAGTGAGTATTCGTTCCTTAGGGTTGGAGCCTACTTATGAGTAAATCGGCGGCAAGCGTTCGCATTGCGCCAGTTCGGCGGACTTCCGGTTCTCACGTACGCCAGTACGCTCCGCTTCCGGCTTCCACCGAACCGGCGCAATGCAAACGCTTTCGCTCGATTTGTTTAAAGCAGGATGTAGATGATACGCAAAAAGATAAAGATAAAAACTTAAAGACTTATAAGTCATAGCCTACTTTTCTATCACCACGAATGAGGTTAGTTTGGAGATTTTGGCGTCTGGTTTGTTGCTTTGGAAGGTGAAGATGTCGGAGAAGTAGACGTGTTTGCCTTTTTTGTTTGTGACAGTTCCGTGGGCGGAGCCTTCTTTGCCGTGGCTTAGCAGGGATTGGACTTCGAGTGTGCTGACTTCTTGGAGGTTCGCGATTAGTTCCGCGATGAATTCATCTCGGCCTTTGATTTGGAACTCGCCTGGTACTGTCCACACGAACGATGCTTCTAATACGTTTTCGAGTGCGGTTCTGTCGCCTGACGCGGATGCGATAAGATAGTCTCGGATGACGCGTTTTTTCGGTGCATTGTCGCAGTTGAACTCGCAGAATACCGCGAATTTTACGCCAGACGTTGTGCTTTCTGTTGATGTTTCATTGAATGCTAAGCCTTGATCCGCCAGCGCTTCTTTTAAAATTCTAATTGCTTCTGGTCCGACGCCGTGTCTTTTTAATAGCGTTTTTTTCGCCGTGTGCCGCGACTTGTTCGAGTGTCGTTATGTCCAATAGTTGCAATGCGTTTGTTGCTGGTTTGCCGATATTGGGTAGTTTCGTCATTTGGAATTCCTCCTTTTTCTATTACAGTCATTATAACAAAAAAAAGACCCGCGCAGTGACGGATCTAGTTTGTTATAATTCGTGATATGCTTGGTAAACTTCACGTTTTGGAAGTTGGCGGGTTTTCATGACTTGCTTGATTGCTTCTTTGGAAGAAACCGATTCTTCAGCCATAATTTTTTTCGACGTGCTCCTTGATTGGCATTGTCGCCCACCAGACTTCTCCCTCTTCGCTTGGTGCTTCTTCATTTCCTTCTACGATGACGCAAAATTCACCACGTATTTCGGTTTCTTTTGCCCATTCTAGCGCTTCTTCCACCGTTCCTCTTAAAAATTCTTCGTACTTCTTCGTTAATTCGCGGCATAATACGATTTTGCGGGTACTTCCGAGTATTTTGTTCATCGCTTTTAAAACTTCTTTCAGGCGATGCGGGGATTCATAAATGATCCACGTTTCTTCGCGGCGATTTAACTGACTCAATGCTTCTTCACGGTCTTTGTTGCTTCGTGGTAGGAAACCATAAAAGAAAAATGGTTGGGGCGCGAGGCCGGATGCGATGAGTGCGGTCAGTGCTGCGTTCGCGCCTGGTAGTGGTACAACGGTGATTCCTGCTTCAATCGCGGCACCTACAAGTTCATAGCCCGGATCAGATATCGACGGCATCCCGGCATCACTCACGACGGCAATCGTTGTTCCTGCCTCCAATTTTTCGATAAGCTCATCTTGGCGGCTCGTTTTGTTATGCTCGTGATAGCTCACCATTTTTGTATGTATGTCGAAATGGTTGAGCAGCTTAATCGTGTTTCGCGTGTCTTCCGCGGCGATTAAATCCGCTTCTTTCAAAATTCGAATCGCGCGCATCGTCATGTCTTCTAAGTTGCCAATCGGCGTTGGGACTAAATATAACGTGCCTTTCGCGTCACCTGTTTCAGCAAAGCTTTTCTGGCTTTTCATATCGTGTCACCCTCCTTCTTTTCTCGTAAATATTGATCCTTATCTTTTCGTATTAGTTTTTTAAAAGCAGCTTCGGCTTTCGTCGCCTCAGATCGCGTCTCGAAACATTCGGAATGAATGACCCGAACTGGGCGACGATTTCGAGTATATTTGCAGCGAATCCCGGCGTTATGTTCGGCTTCACGGCGCGCCACATCGGTCGTGTAGCCGCCGTAATAGGAGCCATCTTTGCATTCCAATACATAGAAATAATGCGTGTCACTCTTCGCCATAAAGCAACTCCCTTACTTGCGCTGTATATTCGCCATCTGCACTCTGAACGATGATTGGTGGTAAATATTTCACGCCTGGCTTCGCACCTTTAATGCCCTCGATTAGAATCGTGTTCGCTTCTCGTTCGACGCGCGGATGCACAAACTGTACTCGTTTCGGCTCCAAACCATATTCCCGCATGATATCAATGATTTCCAGCAGTCGCTCTGGACGATGAACAAAGCTCGCCTTGCCACCTTGTTTCAGCAAATCCGCCGAGACCTGAATCGTATCGCGCAAGGTACAATGCACTTCATGACGCGCAATTCGCAAATGCTCATTTTCATTTTTGATGCTGGTTGATTCTAGCGCAAAGTAAGGCGGATTACACATCACAAAGCTATTCTTCTCTTTTCCAAGAATCGGCACAACCTCACGCAAATCTTGTTGCAACATTTCAATCTGGTCTTCAAGTCCGTTATATGCGATGCTACGCCGAGCCATATCCGCCAGTCGTTCCTGAATCTCTACACCAATAATCGGCACTTTTGTTCGCGAGCTAATCAACAAGGGGATAATCCCATTTCCGCTGCACAAATCGATGATGCGTCCACCTTTTTGATATGGTATGTAGCTAAATCGTGCGAGCAATACCGCATCTAGCGAAAAAGAAAATACAGATGGACTCTGAATAATTCGCAAATTCTCCGCTAATAAATGATCTAGCCTCTCATCTCCAACTAACATCCAAATCTCTCCTAAAAAAATGGCTCTCTCTATCAAAGAGAAAGCCGCGTTTTATTTCTTATTCAATAACGACATGCAGAAAAGACAATCTTCATCGTTTCCGCGCGGGCTCCCAAAATGCACATTGCAAATATGGAAACCTTCTTTATACAGTTTGACTAAATTATCGTATCCTTCGCCAACTTCAATCATCTGGCGCATCGCTTCTTTTCGGGCTGGGGCCATTGCGCCCAACTCTTTTTCGGCGGGTATCGTGCTCACATGTTGCTTGCCATCGAGTTCTTCCAAACGGCGACGCAAATGTTCGTTTTCTAAGTTCAACCGGTTATTTTCTTCCAACATATCGCCTAGATTTTGCTTCAAATCGCCAAGTTGTTGATATAACTCGCCGATTTGTTCCTCCATATTACTGACTGAATCAAAAAGTGCTTTTTTATCCATATGGGCTCACCTCAGGACTTCGCGGGTTCTTTTGAAAAAGCATTAAAGGGACGTAATTCTTCTAATGCATATTCAATAACCGCGTCTTGATCTGGTAATCTGACTTGCATAATTCGGCCGAGTAAATTAATACCAACGACACGCGCCTTACCATTAGGTGTGACAACGTGTTGACCAACATCAGGCATTTCTTTCTTCGCCGTTTCGTATTCATCGTTCTCATATTTCAAACAACACATTAAACGACCACAAAGGCCGGAAATCTTCGTCGGATTTAGCGATAAATTCTGATCTTTTGCCATCTTAATCGAAACTGGTTCAAAATCACCCAAAAAGGTCGAACAGCACAGCATCCGGCCACACGGGCCAATTCCGCCAAGCAACTTCGCTTCATCACGGACACCGATTTGACGTAATTCAATCCGCGTCCGGAAAATCGACGCCAAGTCTTTCACGAGTTCACGAAAATCGACGCGCCCTTCTGCGGTAAAGTAAAAGATGATTTTATTGCGATCAAATGTATAATCGACGTCTACTAGATTCATCTCGATTTTGTGTTCATGAATTTTCTCGTCACAGAGTAAAAATGCGCGCTGACAAGAGGCCGCATTTTCTTCGACACATTTATAATCTGCGTCTGTCGCAACACGTAACACTCGTTTTAGAGGCATAACAACATCCTCTTCATCGACTTCGCGCGGTGCGATAACCGCTTTTCCGAACTCAATTCCTTGTGCATTTTCGACAATAACGCCTTGCCCCTCGACAATTTTGAGTTTCTCAGGCGAAAAATAATATATTTTACCGGCTTCCTTAAAACGAACGCCTACAACTTTTGGCAATTGGACTACCTCCCTTGAATTTTGAGTACGAGTTGCTCCATCAATAGTTGGGTATTCATATTGGAATCTAGTTTGCGCTTAGCTCCAAGTATGATTTCCATTTCAGCAGTCGTATCCGTGAGTGACTTCCGCAATATATCCTGCTTTAACATCGATGCTTGCTCCATGCAGATTGGACGATAGTCGTCGTTTAGCGATAAATGCAAACGGTCGCGATAGAGCAATAGCAACAACTCTAGGCCTAAATGCAGCTGTGTTTTATCTTTGAAAACGGGCATCCATGATTCTTGAATAAGCAAAATGGGATCCACACCTTGATGATGCAATCCTTCATAAAGCTTCACCGTCACGTTGCGCGCTTCGGCAAACCATTCGTCCTCGTTCCAAGCCACTGCCTGTTCCGCATTTCCAGCGACACTCGCCAACACACGGGCCTTCTGCTCTAAAATACCTTGCGCTATCAAATCGCTAACGAAGGCCTCGAACGGCAAAGCACGAAAGCTCACCGGTTGTAGCCGCGACTGAATCGTTGGCAAGATTTGTTGTGGATTCGCGGTCAGGAATAAAATCAACATCCCGCCATCCGGTTCTTCTATAAATTTAAGCAAAGAATTGGCAGATTGCACCGTCATTTTATCCGCGCTGTCGATAATCAAAACCTTGCTATCCGACTCCATACCGCGCTTAGACAGTTCCTGCTTCAATTCCCGTACTTGATCAATTTTGATACTGTTGCCATCTGGTTCTAGCCAATGAACGTCAGGGTGGTTATCGTTTTCGATTCGCAGGCAGTTATTGCACGTCCCACAAGCCAACTCGTCATCACTTTTTTCCAAGCAAAAACGGGTCTGGGAAAGCCATTTAGCGGTGCGTTTCTTACCAGTTCCACGCGCGCCTTCTAGCAAATAACCATGCGCCAATCGGTCTGTCAGAATACTTTTGATGAACAGTTGCATCGCGATTGGTTGCATCAACTGCAGATCAGCTTGTCGTCCCACGAAAAAAACCCCTCCAATCATTTCTCTACATTATAACATGACGAACAAGGTTATGGCGCAAATTTTGCCAAAAAAATTACGTTAAAATTCTTCACCGCGCATGATGGCGAGGACACGCGTATTTGGGAGATAACGCTTGATTTCGCGTAGCTTGGCGTACGTATCTAGGTCATTTGTGTACTCCGCAAGCTGCATCGCGACCGCGCTACTTCTACTCACACCAGCATTGCAATGCACCACGATTTGGCTAATATCATTAAATTGATCGACAAAATCGTGAATAATTGCGGCATGTTTCTTATTAAAAAGAAGCATTTCATCGGATTCTTTCTTGCTGAGTCCCCAATAATCGTCTTCTTCATTAATATCATTGAACTGAATTTCTAGAATCCCTTGATATTTTCCAGGATCTTTTATCGGTGCAAACGCTTTATCTTTATCGGCAATGCGAATCATAATCGGCGTTTTTCCAATCGGATCAAAAGACGTCGCGATCACTTCGGGTAAGGCGATGATGGGCAATGTATACGGATCAAAGTCAATTTGGCGACGTTTCTCGTTAATATAATTAGCCACTATTCTCACTCTCCTCATAATTAAGCAGCTTTTCCTATTCTTTCATTCTAGCATTTATTCACGAAATTCCCTACCGTTAACGCCTTATTTTGTGCAGTTTTTCACTTTGTCCGAAACAGACAAACCTTTTCAAAAGTTTATGTAAAACGCCTAAGGAAATACGTTTCAGGGCGTGCTATATTTAACATATTAGGAGAAAACGGTTTCTTAGAGTTGATAATTTAAAGCGCTTTCTTTTGCAAACTCAGTATGGTTTTTCGCTTATTTTTAAGCATTATTTTATAAATAAAGGAGGAAAAAATGGTATGGTTCAGGTGGATAATGCGCAACTAGAGAAATATCGATCTCGCGGGTATAGCGATGATCTACTGCCTAAAACAGAGAACAAACGGACATGGGGTACGTTTAACTATTTCACATTGTGGATGGGTTCTGTACATAACGTTCCTAACTATGTAGCAGTCGGCGGGTTTCTAATACTCGGATTGTCAACGGTTAGTATCATGGCAGCAATTATTGTAAGCGCCTTTATTATCGCCGCGGTCATGGTTTTAAACGGGGCCGCTGGATCAAAATACGGTGTACCTTTCGCGATGATTTTGCGAGCTTCTTATGGGGTTCGTGGCGCGCTCTTCCCAGGTATTTTAAGGGGATGTGTCGCGGCGATTATGTGGTTTGGTCTGCAGTGCTATGCGGGGTCGCTCGCCTTTTTGATCTTAATCGGTAAAATTTGGCCTGGTTTTTTGGAGATTGGCGGGAGCATCAATATTTTGGGGATTACGATTCCTGGTTTGATTGCTTTCTTACTTTTCTGGGCGGTCAACGTGGCGATTGGATTTGGCGGGGGCGGTGTTTTGAACAAATTTACCGCGATTCTTAACCCGTGTATTTATATCGTGTTTGGCGGGATGGCGATTTGGGCGATTTATTTAGCGGGCTTCGGCAATATTGTGAATTACGTGCCGGCTAACGTCCAAACTGGCGGAAACTCGATTTTCCTATTTCTTGTCGTGATTAATGCCGTTGTCGCGGTTTGGGCGGCGCCTGCTGTTAGCGCATCGGATTTCACGCAAAACGCGAAAAGTTTTAAAGCGCAAGCGACTGGGCAAACGTTTGGTCTCGCGGTAGCTTATGTTTTATTCGCCGTGGCCAGTGTTTGTATTTTGGCGGGCGCGAGCATTCATTACGGGACGGAGACTTGGAATGTGCTTGATATTGTGCAAAAATGGGATAGCTTGTTTGCATCGATTTTCGCCGTCTTGGTTATTCTGATGACGACGATTTCGACGAATGCGACGGGGAATATTATTCCGGCAGGATATCAGATTGCTGCGATTTTTCCGAAGAAGTTGACGTATAAGCACGGCGTTATGATTGCAAGTATTATTAGTGTCTTGATTTGTCCGTGGAAATTGATGGAGAATCAAGCGAGTATTTATTTATTCCTCGATATTATCGGCGGGATTCTTGGCCCGGTTATCGGCGTGATGCTAGCACATTATTTTATTATTATGCGCCGACAAATTAATTTGGATAGCCTCTACACAGAACCAGGTCAATTTTCGTACTATAAGAACGGCTTTAATTCACTCGCGTTTGTGGTGACGATTGTTGCCGTTATTATATCGCTTAGTGGCAAATTCATCCCGGTTTTGGAGCCAGTTTCCAGACTTTCATGGTTCGTCGGTGTGATTGTAGCTTTTGGCGCTTATGCCCTGTTTGCCTCGCTTCATCGCAAGCAAAATCCCTCGTTTTATGACGAAAATACAGAAGTTCATATTAAAAAAAATAGGAGTTGAAGGAAATGAGTTATGATTTAATTATCAAAAATGGAAAAGTGATTTTAGACACGGAAGCGGTAGTGACAGATGTGGCGGTAACGAACGGAAAAATCGTGGCAATTGGCGCGGATTTAGGCGAGGCAAAAGAAGTCATGGATGCAAGTGGACTCGTTGTTTCACCAGGTATGGTTGACGCGCACGTGCACATTTCTGAGCCTGGTCGTACCGAGTGGGAAGGCTATGAAACAGGGACGAAAGCAGCTGCAAAAGGTGGCGTGACTTCGTTCATCGAAATGCCACTTAACCAATTACCAGCTACGATTGACCGCGAATCTCTAAATCTTAAATTTGATGCGGCAAAAGGCAAACTTAGCGTCGATGTAGCGCTTTTTGGTGGGCTGGTTCCACATAACTTAGATCGTCTGAACGAGCTAAATGAAGATGGTGTCGTGGCTTATAAATGCTTCCTTGCAACGTGCGGCTTTGATGGTGTCGATAATGATTTCCGTAACGTCGATGATTATTCCTTCTTCGCCGGCATGCAAAAAATTGCTAAAATGGACAAAATTCTAGCAATCCACGCTGAAAATGCGCTAATCTGCGATGAATTAGGCAAAGTCGCCCAAGCAGAAGGCAAAACATCCGCGAAAGATTATGTTGCATCACGCCCTGTTTTCACAGAAGTGGAAGCCGTACGCCGCGCCATTTATCTTGCTAAAATCGCCGGCTGCCAAATCCATATTTGCCATTTGAGTACACCAGAGGGCGTGGAAGAAGTCACTCGTGCGCGCAATGAAGGCCAAAAAGTGACCTGCGAATCTTGTACGCACTACTTCGCGATTGACGAAGAGCAGTTTGAAACGATTGGTACTACTGCGAAATGCGCCCCACCACTGCGCGATAAAGCGAATCAAGATCGTCTTTGGGAGAAACTTTTTGCAGGTGAAATTGATTTCGTTACTTCGGATCACTCGCCTTGCCCACCCGATATGAAAATTGGAAATGCATTCACCGCTTGGGGCGGAATTTCTGGCTTGCAAAATAACGTCGACATTATGTTCGATGAAGCCGTACAAAAGCGGGGCATGGAGCTGACACAGTTCGCGAAACTAATCGCCTCGAATCCGGCTGACCTTTACAAGTTAGCGAACAAAGGCCATATCGCGATTGGAAAAGACGCCGATTTCGCACTAATCCAACCAAACGCGCCATATACACTTGTAGCAGAAGACTTGGAGTATCGTCACAAGGTCAGCCCATATATTGGTCGCACAATCGGCGCACAAGTCGTTGCAACCGTACTTCGTGGTTCGGTGATTTATGATAAGGCAAACGGTGTTCGCGATACACATGAAGGCGCGTTCGTTCTTCAAAACGTGAAAGAAACTGTTCAATAATTAAATGAGAATAGGAGAATAATCCAAGTTTAATGCATTTAAACCTCGATTATTCTCCTATTTTGTATTATCTCAGTTGCTTATCTTTCAATCTCAAATGCTACACGTTTATTGTTCTTTAATTTCGCTTCAAAATCAAATTCTTGATAACGTGTTGACAATTTGTATGTTTTCAGAATATGGTTCACGATTTGTGTACGTGTTTTGCCTGTCACATTATACGTTGCGAATGCTTTATCGATTTCTGCTTGTGCAGCTGTTCCGCGCAATTTTTTTTCGTGTGAAATCATTTTCGAATTCTACTTCCACGCGACCATTAGATTTCACTTCGAATTCAAAATCTAATTCTTGACGACCATAATCAATCGATACTTCTACTTTCTTATAAAGGTTTTTAGCTGTTGGCTTGGCTTTTACCGCTGCTTTTGGCTTGGCTTTCACCGTTGTTTTTGGCTTAGCTTTTACCGCTGCCGCTGCTTCACTTGCTCCAAATCCTGAAAATCCTACCATTACTGCCATTCCGGCTGCGATTGTTACTTTTGCTATTTTATTCATTTTTATTCTCCTTTGAAAATCACGAAGTATACTATTATGCATTGCATAGTACCTGTAAACAGCATAATACAAGCACATTGTTTTGTCAACACTTAACATTACACTCGTTACATAGTAGATAACACGAGTATTGCTATTAAGTCGCAAAGTTGCTATACTTATCACATATAATAGCGTTGGAAAAAAATTTTTATTGGGGGATGAATATGAGCGTAACAACACAGTTTCGAAAAGGTGCGCTGGATATGTGTGTCCTTTTCATTTTACAGACGGATGATTTTTATGGCTACGATCTGACGCAACAAATAAAGAAACATATTCCGATTACTGAGAGTACACTATACCCCCTTTTACGCCGACTTGTGAAAGAAGGTTATTGTGCGACATATACGGTCGAATCGCCAACTGGGCCGCAGCGGAAGTATTATCATATCACGCATCAAGGGCGCGTTTTTTTGAAAGAGACATTGCAAGAATGGGATGAATTCACGGCAAGTATTGCAGCTTTACGAAAGGAGATCAATCCAAATGAATAGATCAGATTTTTTTTGAAACGTTACATCACGGTCTGCGTTCATTACCGGAAGATGAGCGAGCCAGCATTATCAAAGATTTGGATGAACACATTGCAATAAGTTTGGAGAACGGAATATCCGAGGTCGATGCTATTGCTTTGCTAGGCGACCCAAATGATATTATTGAGCAGTATGTGCAAGGGGCTGTTGTGGTTCCTAAGCGTGTGCAGCAACCAGTTATCCAGAAAGCCCTGTCACAACCAGAGCCGCCTCAAGTTCAAGTAGAAACAAAAACAGAGAAGCCCGCCTCCAAGCAAATTTCTCCGTTTAAAATAGTCCTAATTGCCGGCATGTGTTTTATTATATTGATGTTACTTTTGGATGCACTAGATTAAAAAATAGAAACGTCGATTGATTTTTAGATAATCAATCGACGTTTCTATTTTTGTTCGGTATTGTGAAATTACTAGGCCTTTATTTTTTTTAACTGTCTTATTTTATTACTGGTATTGACACTCGACGCATTTCTACATACGCCTTGTCCAACCCAATAATCTCCACTTTATTAGTTGTCGCGGAAATGAAATTATTCGCATAGGTCACTTTAAATTTATTCGTTACGCGATCAATCGTCGCTTGTTGCTTAACCACGCCATTCACAGAAAAGCGCACATAAGCTATATCTTTCCCACACGTCCCTGCAATTTCTTTCGTTCCTAATTTATAATTCGTTGGCGCGGTCAATACTGCTTGTAAGGCTGGCTTTAAGACAACTGGAGTTATAATTTGTACTTTCTTAGTCGCGTCTAACCCTCTTACCTCTACTTTACTCGTTGCTATAATACCATATTTCCGCATCTCCATAAAACTATATTTTCCGACCTGGTTCGCTATATTCGTCGCCTGTCCTTTATTTACACCATTGACCCACAATTGCACCGTTACAATATCTTTACCGTACGTGCCCAACAATTGCGGATAATCTACAGGGTAAGCTTCTACTTTCAAAGCATAATCCTTCCATACCGTTACCGCAACAGACACTCGTTTGCGCTCCACAAACGCGCCATCCACACCCTGTACTTCAACTTTCAGTGTTGCATTTGTTATCATCTGCGCAGCGTTCTCAAAACGATAACTTCCATCATTACTAAGCGTCGCACTGGTCTTGTTCACTCCATTCACACACAGACGTACCCCCTGAATATCTTTACCAAAAGTTCCTGTCAATATCTTGCTTTGATTAATGACAAAAGAGGTAGTCGTTAAACTGTAATCTTTCGGTGCATTCACACGTACTAACAGCCGAACTCTTTCTTGGTACACCTTGTTTACACCAACAATTTCCACGACATCATTCACCGCTTTAATATAAGTCGATGCTTTCGCAAAGCTATAATTTCCATTTCCATCTGTTGCTGCTTGCTCGACAACCTCACCATTCACCCATAACCGAACTTTAAAAACACTATCACTGTATGTCCCAGCGAACGTTACAGTTTCTCCAATCGTATAGTCTTGCGCCGTCACTTGAAAAAGAGTACTCATAACAACTGGTATGCGACTTGCCTCTTGCCCCCACTCATTTCTACCAACGATTTCTACCTCTTTAGACACACTAGTCAAAAGTAGTCTTATATCTTTTAACGTGTAGTTCCCAGCCCCATCTAACGGTATATCTAACATTTCTTGCCCTTCGATCCATAACGATATTCCCGCAATAGAATGACCGTACGTTCCCGTTAAAGCGTTTTCAGGGTAGGCGATCACATACGGCACAACCGTCAAACCATAATCTAGATATTGGATCTCTATTTCCTGACATATTTCCTCGTCCACACCTTTTCCTCGAAGGATAAATGTATCCTCCCAACAGATATTTTTAGCAGCAAGTCCCGTGATTTGAAATGTATTAATCCCTGTAATCGTGACGGGTACCTCGGTATCCCTAATCAACGCAGAAACCACTCGGATGTCTCGCCCAAACGTGCCCGTAATCTGGTCCGTCCCTAATGTATAATCACTTCCTGTCAACGTGTAATCGAGTGGTGCCTCTAGTACACGTACATGTAATCGATAACGCTCTACACCTTGGCGATCAAATCCAACTAGTTCCAGCATATCCCCAGGGCTAATCATCATATCATCCACAGAAAGCATATAACGCCCTGTTCCATCTAACATCGCATTTTTTGTCATGCCCGCAATTTGTAACTTAATCGCATAGATTTCCATACCATAGGTTCCAGTGATCTGCGTGTCATGAATTGTATAATCCATATCCGTTGTGATAGATACATCTGACAGGAACGTAATCGCGACTTGTTCCACTTGGTTCCCACGAATGTCCTTTCCAACAAAAGAATATGTCGCTGTTCTCTCTGTCATTTTAGTGACCATATTCGAAAAAAGAAAAGCACCTTGACTATTGACGGTAGTTTCATCTATTTTTACATTTCCCTTATGTAACTCTACTGTACAAACGGGCAGAAAACACTGACTTTGATAATCTTGACTTGGTGTTACATCATCGTAAACAACTTTTTCTACAAATAATGATTTATGCAGCACCTCAATTCGTTCATTCAAAACAGTTTCGAAAGCGGCTTCTTTTTTATGCGTGGTTAATTTATTATTGTTAACCGCCACATGCTTAATGACAACATCTCCAATGTTCTCTGGGCTCGCCACAAGCAACAAATCAGGTTGCGCCCATTTCTCCGGATAGTAACCTTCCAGCGGCTGATGATAAATCCGATTATTATGCAAAACGACCTCTTCTGATATAACAGTACGCCCATTTTCTTCCCCTAATCGAATCGTCATAAAGCGTGGTTTCGTTGTGAATGCGCTCACCACACCGGTTTGTCCACTCCCGTTTATAATCCCTTTCATATGGAAATCGTTATCCAAAATTTCTAAACCAATGCCTCGCGTATGAGTCACACTTGTTCCATCATCATTACGCTCTATGTTGTTACGCTTTTTTACTGTGATAGCACGTAATGGAAGACGAATTTCACCTTCTAATTCGAGCATGTTTTCTGTCACAACGACATCAGATACTTCTCCGATAGCCTTCTCCGTTGAGTCTACAGATACTTCGCGCTGTGCGGCAAAAAGGAAACCAAAAATATGCACACTTCGAACTCTCGCTGTATTTCCTTGTAGTCGAACATTGCTGGCACCGCTGAGTCGGTAGGGTAGATACAAGGTGTGCGGGGTTGTTGGTAACGGCCTGTTCTTCCTTGTGCTTACATCTACCGGATTAACCGATGTATTGCCGTGTAGCGCAATAATATTAGGATTACACGGATTTTCTTTCGGAACAGCATTGTTCACACGTTCGGTTTCATCCCACCCTACCGTAACGTGATTTCCTGTAATGACTAGTTCTGTATTATTCGGTCCATAACTATCAATACCACCATCGAACATCTCTGTGCTTTTTTTAGGATCATTGACAGAGTAATAGTGATAGACACCATAACGCTGCATCCAATCGGTCACTTTGTTGTTTATCACGCTCACTTTTTCATTACCTCGATATATTTGGATACCGGCACGCCCTGTATTGGTCGTCTGATTCCCTTCAAGAATAACATCGTGACAAAACTCCAAAGAAATCCCACTTAAATAGCCTATGTTCCTTATATTACAATCGATCACACGTAAATTATCAATACCGCCGAAATCAAACCCGTTTTTCCCAACGTTTTTCCCATCTACTTCTACGTTACGAACAGTGATATTTTGCATTCCTTTGTATGGCATATATTTTCCCATGTATGGTCCAGTTATGGATAGTAGTGATGGGGATGCTAGGAAATTGGCTTGGGTGTAGTCGAGCAACAAACTGACACCTAGATTTCCTGCTGTTATCATGAATTCCAACCTAACATCTTGTAAGCATACATCATGTAGATAATTCGGATTCTTCGACGTTGGTAAATTACTAAACCCAGCTTCTCCATCTGTACCTAAACCAAAAACAAATATTGCTTTTTCTTTAGTTGGGTTAAGCTTAGAATCCATTGTCGTTTGAATCGTTGCTTTAGAAATGAGGCGAAGTGACCCTTTAACAAAGTAGGTTCCTGGTAATACCTCGATAAGAATATCCTCTCCTGTTGCTTCCAACGCTTGCATGCGCGTATTCCATAATTGTTGATTATCGGTAGCATATCCTTCCACGTAGTTGTCACGATTAATCAGTTCAATCATTTCTTTAATTGCCATTTCTTCTTCCTCCATCTCATTCTCTTATTTTTTGCTCTTTCATTTCTTCTTCCTACTTTATTTGAGAGCACAGCCGCCTTAACGGCTGTACTGAACTCACCTAATTTTTCCTTCTTCGTGCTAGATATACCATAGCACCTAAGACACTCAATATTCCTGAATACCACATAAATAAATTTCTACTATCACCTGTAAATGGTAATTTAACTGTCGTGCTTTCTGATGATTTGGATATGTCGGGACCTGCTGTTGTACTAGGCGTACTAGGTTTTTCCGAATCCGCCTCTATTGGTTTCACTGTAATCGGTACAATAGGAGTCACAGGACTTCCTGGAAATGGAGGATTTATTGGAGTTATTGGCTTCACTGGGGGCACAATAATGCTTGGTATTTCCTTCTCCCATGTCGCATATAACACCAAATTTTCTAAGGTATCATAGCTTTCTCCTTGCAAATAGTTAGTTCCTGAACCATCGGCCGCCGTATTCCATGCAATAAATGTATACCCTTTTCGTTGGATATCCTCTCCAGTCGCAATCATCACAGGAGAATCACCTATACTGAACGGCGTTACTTCTGGCAATTTGCTCGTCGGATCTGCTCCATTTCCTTCATAGGTTACTGTATAAACAGATTTCTTCCAGTTTGAATGCAAAATTAGTGATTCATTTGGCATCGTATCTTGTTGGAAATTCCATAATCGTGAAGAAACGCCTTCCCCCACAAACCAACCTAAAAAATCATACCCTAATTTTGTCGGATTCGTTGGTTCTACCACACTTTCTCCTGGAAATATACTCTGAGTTGGCGTTTGTGATGACGCTTCATCGGAATCAAAAGTAACTGTCTGATTCGAAACAAATGTATAAGATACAAATACCGTTCCCGAAAAGCGCCCCGTGCTATCAACAAAAGAGAAATCGACTTTCTCTGCTCCCGTTAACTCATTAAAAACCACTTGATTCTTCATGGCATCATAATAACTTGGAACATTAGGGTGAGACCATGGTTTGATATTGGTTACACTCATGTTCCTGTCATCTATAATTGGATTATGAACTTTCAGCATCCCCTCTTGGTTCGAGTACTGCGTAGAGAGTGTTATATATTGACTTTGTATATTCAAATTCTGCCGTTCTGCAAACCGAGCTACATTACTTATATTTGTAATCTCATTATTCTGCACCCATATTTCCACATTATCTGGCAATACATTGACGAAACTAGCATCAGTGAGTTTATTTGCACCAACACCTAAGTATTTCAGCTTATTGAGACTTGTTAGCGAGCCTACAGATGTAATCTGGTTTAGCCCTACCTCTAGTCTTTCCAGTGATGCCAGTGCCGCTAAGGGCATTATGTCTGTTATTTGATTCCTTAATAGATTCAAATTTCGTAACTTCGGCAAGTCGCTCAGAGGTGTCACATCTGTTATCTGATTATCCTCCAACAGAAGGTAATCCAATTTCACATGCCCTTTCAACGGGGTCAAATCTTCAATCTTATTTCGATTCAATGAGACATACTCTAATTGCGATAATCCTTTCATAAAATCCAGCGTTGTCATTTGATTTTTATCACCCAATAGCCAAGATAATTTCGTCAAATCTCCTATCGGTGAAAAATCAGTTGTTTGGATATTTTGAAAATCCAAAAAAATTAGTTCTGGTACTTCTTTTAAAAGGCTTAGATCTTGAATGGCATTATTTCCGATATTGAGATATTCTAATTTAGGAAGATACTTCAAAAAATCGAGTGAAGTTATCCCACAGCCATCTAAATCCAAACCGTATAACCCTGGTATTTTCTCTAAAGAACTCAGATCAGTGATACCTGTACTTCCACTAAAATCAATCGACTCCAAATTAGGTAAATTCTCAATCCCTTCAAAATCTATATTACCGTCTGTCAAAATATGTAACCCAGTGATAGTACATAACTCCTCGTAGCTCACATCCCATGTCGTATAGGAATCTAGTGCTTGGGCAGCCGCAAGAGCAAGATCAAAATCAGCAGGAAACCATTCTCGAAAAGACTTTTTTTTCGGATGGGTCGGGGGGTTGTTAACTTCTCTGCGTTTACTTTTTTAGATTCAGTTGTGTTTAGAACTTCTCCAGTTTGTGCTTCCTTCTCTGCTCCAAAAACGGAAAGTGGTGTGGCAACCAACGACAACGTCAAACTGCACATTGTGATTTTAAGCCATTTGTGATTTTTGTTCATACCTTCACTCCTCTATGCTATTTTTCTATCTATTTCCAATTATATTAGAGTGGAATTCGCTACACAATAGCAAAAATGGCTGATATTGGATATATAGTCTGTAAAACTCTCTTTTATTTACAATGTGATTTTATTTACCAATGCTCTTGAGTTGAACGACCTTATACACTCATTTAAAATATGTCTAAATCATGTATATGCAGCATATGACCACAACGCAAAAAAATCCCCACTCTCTCAAGTAAGGGATTCTTCACATTATTCAATTCTCGCTATAAAATTTTAACGCGGCTTGTGCTGCTTCGCCTTTTGCGATTTTGCCACCATGGAATGTGATGGAGGCTTCTAATGCGTTCAGTGTATGCAGGACGTTCTCTTTGCGGCTACTGAAGCCCATGTTTCCGATGCGCCAAATCTTGCCAGCAAGGGAACCGAATGAGCTAGCGATTTCGACGCCGTAATGGTGGAGTAGTGTCGCGCGAACGGCTTCTCCGTCAAGGCCTTCTGGGATATTCACGCAGGTTACGGTCGGCATTTTGCTAGACATATCGCCGAACAGCGTTAAGCCCATCGCGTTTAGACCAGTCATCATCGCTTTTTCGTGCTTACGATGACGGGCAAAACGGTTTTCCAGGCCTTCTTCGTGAACGATTCGTAAACCTTCACGTAGCGCATAAATCATCGATGTCATTTCAGTATGATGATTGATATGTTTTGGTCCCCAGTATTGTTGAATTTGGCTAAGGTCTAGGTAGTTGCTTGAAATAAAACGGTCATTTCGGACGTCTTTTGTTAGGCCAAGTTCGACTTGATAACGGGATGCGAGGATTTTCTCGACTTTTGCGTTGTAAGTGACTGGTGCCATTCCTGTTGGGACGCTGAGACATTTCTGCGTTCCGGCAACGGCGATGTCTACTCCCCACGCGTCTGTTTGGAAGTCAGCGCCGGTGAAAGTTGCGACCGCATCAACCATGAATAGGACATCGTTTTCCTTACAGAATAACCCGATTTCCTTTAAGTCTTGCATTTGACCTGTGGACGTTTCGCCGTGAACCATGATTAGCATTTTTGGATTGTAAGCTTTGATTTCGTTAATAACCGTTTTCGGGTCAAAAATCGAGCCCCATTCTTGCTCAACGATTTTGACTTGCGCTCCTGCACGTTGCGCGAGTTCCGCCATCAAATAGCCAAAACGGCCAAATGATGGTACGAGTACTTTGTCGCCAGGTTCGATGATGCCACAAACGGCTGCTTCAAGTCCTGCGCGGGCTGTGCCATCAACGGCGAGCGCCCACTCGTTTTCTGTTTGGAATGGCATTTTTTAAAAGGTTCGTTACGTCGTTCATCATCTCGAAAAACTCTGGATCGTACTGCCCTAAAATTGGCGTGCTCATTGCTCTTAATACGCGTGGTTCAGCCTCTACTGGGCCTGGAGTCATGATTGTTCGGATCGATGCTTGTAGTTCTTTTACCATATTATGTTCCTCCTTCGTTATTAAAAAAGAGCAGCTGGTCGTTTATGTATATTTATTCACAACATTACTTGGGAATTCATCATACACTCTCCATTGACCGACCGCCACAATAGCTATGCTTCTGCTTTTATTTTAAGATAATTCTAAATGGGAAACATTAGCCAACTAGCACGAAAAGGATGTTGTGTTTTGTCCATAGTAAACAATATTTTTTAACGACAAACGGAGCCTTTCTATAGTACAATTGAGGGAACTAAACTTTGGTGTGGCCCGATGCTTGTTCGTCCTGCCAATGGAAGGGGTTTTTACAATGACAACGATGTCTGAACTGTTACTAACGCCAAGGTTTTCTAATATTGAAGTGATCAATGCGGAGGCCGACTTGGAAAATATGGTCGATACAATTGAGATTTCGGAGACGCCTGATATTGTTGCTTATTTACCTAAAAATACGTTTTTGCTCACAACTGCGATGGCTTTTCAGAATGATCCGGAAGCGCTTTGTAAATTGATTGAAGATTTGCATCGTTTGCCGGCTGCAGGGCTCGGGATTAAGTTGGGGCGCTTTATTGATAAATTAGATCCGATGGTAATCGCGACGGCGAACCGGTTGAAGTTTCCGATTTTGCGGATTCCACTCACGGTGACGCTGGGAACGATTTCGCACCAGTTGTTGTCTTATATTTGGGATCATCAGACGGAGAAATTCCATTATGCGATTGATATTCAGCAGAAGTTTTCGAAAATGATGATTAAGGGCGCATCGCTACAGTCGCTGATTCAGAATTTGGGTGGAATTTTGAAACGGCCGGTGGTGTTGATTAATCCGTTTTTGGAGGTTGTGGCGAGCACACAGCATTTTAAACAGCCGAGTTATGCGACGACGCTGGATGATATTCATGAGAAATTGAAAAAGACGCCGGAGCTTTCGAGTGAAATGACGTTTTTGCTGGAAAATGATACGTTATTAATTTCGGTTTTTCCGGTGAAAGTGACGACGTATTATCCTTATTTTCTAGTTATTTTGAAGGCAGATCAGATCCCCTATCCGTTCTCGCAGCTCGCGATTGAGCAGGCGAACACGATTATTTCGTTTACGATTTATAAGAATCAGAAATTGGCGGAAAGTAACCGGACTTTGCGCGGGAAGTTTTTCACGAAGTTGTTGCAAAAAGGTGAGGATGACGCGGAATATACGCGGAACTTGCTGGATTATGGTAAAGGTTATGGGTTGTTGCCATCGGATTATTATCGGTGTTTGGTGGCGGGGATTGATGAGAGTTCGATGGCGCTGAAGAATTTGACGTTGCAGGAAGAGATTTATTCGCTGACGTATGAGTGGTTGGAGCGAGAATTGCATCGGAATTTTGAGAATGCGTTGATATTTCCGCACCCGACGGAGGATAAGTTTATTATTTTGTTGCAGCAACACGAGGCGGAGTTGAAGGAGCGATTGGTGGCGATTCAGATGGCGCTTGATCGGCTGTTCCCGATTTCGATTTCGTTTGCGGCGGGGAACGAGGTGTATGAGACGGCTTCGATTCACTATTCTTACATGGAGGCTGTGGATACGTATCGGCAAAGTGAGAAGGACCACTACCACTCGTTTGTGCATTTTTATGAGTCGAAGGGTATTATGGAGTTGATGCAGTTTATTCCGGTGGAGCAGATTCAGCATTTTTTGTTTGTTTACCTTGAAGACGCTGGCCTACCCGCAAAATGAGATGCATCAGGAGTTACGGCGGACGTTGCAGGTGTATTTGAGTTGTCAGTGTGAGATTACGGAGACGGCGAAACAGCTTTATATTCATCGGAATACGGTGAAGTACAGAATTGCGAAATGTGCGGCGTTCCTGGATCATCCGATTACACATGCAGATTTTTCGCTTAAGTTGCGGTTGGCGTTGTTGTTGTCGGATAAGAAAGGTTGAATACACGAAAAGCATACGATTCATTTTCCCAATGATCGGGATTACGAACCGTATGCTTTTTTGTCTTGCTATTCTATTGATCAAATGAAGCGAAAATCAGCAACATATTCACCAATATGTAACCCTTTTTATGTGTAAACGACAAAATAGAGAACATGTTCTTGAAAAATCTAACTTATACTAGTTAGAGTACATGAGAATAAGTGAGGCAATATATGCGTTATTTATTCTCACGTACATAATAAAATGATAGAAGGAGTTTTTTATATGTCGATTAAAAAAAAGTTACAATTAAGTTTAGCAGCAGGTGCCACTGTGTTTGCATTTTCAGCAGCACCATTACTTGGGACAATTGATTCTACAAGCACGAAGGTAGAAGCATCTCAATTATCTTATTTAACAGATTTAGATATTGCCACAAGTGGTGACAACTATGTAGTTAGTTACACGCTCGCAAATGTTACCCCTTCAGGAACAGTCCACCTGAATATTATAAATCAAAGAGGACAGCAGATAAAATCGATTGGTGCAATTAACAAGCCTCAAAAAAAAGGGAACATACACATTTGTAATCGCTCAATCAGCGTTTAAAAAAGGTGATGGTATTATTGTTGAATATAGAGAGGGAAAAAATAAACTATCAGGTTTAGCTATGCATATTATTAACCCCCCAACCTGTATTGCCAAGTATTCCAGAAACACCAGCCCTACCTGATTTCTCTAGCGCATTAGACTTAAACGTTACCACGTTGGATGATGACTATATTGTGACGTACACACTAAACAAGATTTATGAAGGTGCAACAGTGCATTTAGAAATCATGAATCAACGTGGTCAAATTATAAAAACAATCGGTGAAATTGGTGCTCCAACAGAAACTGGAACACAGAAATATACGATTTCAAAAGCTGAATTCCAAAAAAATGATGGTATCATTGTAGAGTACAGAACAAAAGATGGTCAAGTTTTAACAGGTCTAGCTCAGCATATTATTAACCCCAAGACAGAGCCTTCAACTGTGCCAAGTATTCCGCTAGAGCCAGAAACACCAGAACTCCCTGATTTTTCTAACGCATTTACCACTCTAAAATTTACTGCCTCTGGTGAAAACTATATTATCACTTACGCACTAACTGAGGTTTACAAAGATGCAACAATGCATTTAGAAATCATGAATCAACGTGGTCAAATCATAAAAACAATCGGCGTAATAGGAGCTCCGACAGAAGCTGGAACACAAAAGTATATAATTTCCAAAGCCGAATTCCAAAAAGGTGACGGTGTGATTATGGAGTACAAAACAAGCGATGGTCAAATCTTAACTGGCGCTGCAAAACACATAATGGGTCTATAAAATTTACTCTATCAAATAATTGATAGCATTCGTGCAAATACCCCTGCGGTAGTATTTTAGTGAAATCACTAATTTCTACCGAGGGGCCTTTTTATTATTTGATTTATTCTATTTGTCAATTTAAGACATACCAATAGGTTGTTTAGCTTGCTCCATTTCATGCTGATTATACTTGCTCAATCCCATTTTTAATGTGTTTGTTGGCTTGTAACCGATCGCTTTTATTTTGTTGATATCAGCGTAGGATTTATGAATATCCCCTGCTCTTGCATTTTTATACGTTAACGGGAGCTTTTTGTCTACAATAGCTTCATACATCGCGATGACTTCAAGGAGTGTATGGCTTTCATCGGAGGCAATATTAAATACTTCGGATTCGCTTTCTACTGATTCTGCTAGTAAAATCAAGCCGTTCACAATATCGTCTACGTACACAAAATCGCGGACTTGTGAGCCATCGCCGTATAAAGTAAATGTTGCTGTTTCATCCCCTGCCACCACTCGCTGGATGCAATTTGTCAAAATGGAAAGAACTCCTGAATAGGGTGATGCTGGGTTTTGTCGTGGTCCGTAAACGTTGAAGAATCGAGCCGCACTTGTTTTGAGCCCGAATAGGTGACTGTAGGAGATAACATAGCTTTCAGAGGCTAGTTTATCAATGCCGTACGGTGTGATAGGCGCAATGACCGAGTTTTCTCGTTTTGGAAGGGTTGGTTCACTACCATACACTGCAGCCGATGATGCGAAAACAAATTTTTGAATAGTATCGGTTTGTTTTTTGGCGGCGTTTAGTAGATGGATTGTCCCGTCCATATTCGTTTGATGGGTCTCTAACGGCTTCTCGATGGATGCGGCAACGCTCGCAATGGCTGCTAAATGGTATACGTAGGTGAAGGTAGAGGCTTCAAAAACACGCGTAACATCTTCTTCCTTACTGACATCGCCAAATACAAAATCTAACTGGGGATGTTGTGGTAAATTGGATATTTTTCCTGTGCTTAGGTTGTCCATCACGACGACATGATATTTTTCCAGTAATCGTTCGACCAAATGTCCTCCAATAAAACCTGCGCCACCTGTCACTAAAACTGTTTTTAAACTCATGCTACATCACTCTTTCTTCGTTTTTTTTGTTAATAAATTTTGCATCATAAATTGGATATTTCGGAGATTGATTAGGAATATCGCGCTCACGGCTAGTGTGTTTGTAAGTAGGTCTGGAACTCTGGTTTGATATAAGAATAGCGCTTGAATTGCGAGTACGGCTAATGCGGAAATAAGGGTTAGGAAATTGATGCGTATTTTGACGTATTTTCTCGTTTGTAGTAAGCGCACAATCCAGACAGAGAGAAAACTAATGGTAGTCGCAATTGCCGCGCCGTATAGACCGATTCGTGGGATGAGCAAGAGATTGAGCCCGATGTTTAGTGCCCCCCCAACAAAAGATGTGATGAATACTTGATTGGTTCTCATTTGTACCGCGTAAATCACACCGAGGAAACTTGAAAAACTGGCGAAAATAACGGCAAACAATTGAATTGGAACAAACTTCCACGCTTCGTAAAATTCGCTTCCAAGCCCGATGCCAAACCCCCATTTTAAAACGCATAGAATCAAGGCGCTGATGATGATCATGAAGGAGGAAAGCGCGTTGAACACACTCGAATAAAAACGATCTCGATCTTTTTGCTCGCCTTCTTCAATCGCCGTTAGTTGCCAAGCTTGCATAAAAATGGAACTGAGTGTATTTAGAATGACTGGAATTTTATTAGCAACAGCGTAGTAGCCATTTGCAGCAAGCCCGAGGAAAGATTGAATCAGCAGGCGGTCGGACGTATCCATAACCCAAAACATGAGGGTATTCGGGATAAGTGGCAGACTATACAGTAGCATGCGTTTCATCAACTCGCGATCCCATGGTGCTTTTGCAAGCGTTTCAGCGATGTTTCCACTGAAGCAAAACAGAATGACGTTACTGATGGAGAAAGAAATCACCATACCGATAAAATAACCCATGATGCCTACATGGAAGTAAACCAGCAAAACGCTAACGATGCCGAAAATCAGAATAGCTGTAAGCAACCCGTTGACGACATACAATTTGATGCGGCCTGTCCCGCGTGCATATTGGGCAAACACAAGGTTAATTGACTGGGCAAAAATAATCGCGGCAATCACGAGTGTATTTATTTCTAATCCGAAAAAGAAAATACCGACCACACTTCCGGCTATAAAAGTGAGCCCAACGACGGCGCATATCGCAAGCCCATTCAGCAAAACGCTCCCTTTATTCTCGTTGTCTTTCATCACAAATCGCAAAACAGCATCATAAATTGAGAGTGTTACAAATGGTAAACAGAGGTTGATAATGACCGATATAAGTTCTACTTCACCATATTCTTGTGGGTTTAAATGATGAGTGAAAACCACGACAAGTAGTAAACTGATAAACTTGCTTCCCATACTCCCAATCGAGAACAGGACGGTATTTTGAAATAATTTTTTATATTTACTACTCATGTATTTTAACTCATCTCCATGTTTTAATTTGGCTGGGCTATTTTAGTGAGAACTTCGGTTAGCAAAGTGGAAGACGTGTTGCTCGTGTAGGGAAAATAGACGACCTCGACACCATTTTCGTTAAAAATTCGTTCGGTTTCGGTGAATAATACGTTGCCTTTCCAATCGGAACCAACAAACATAACATCAAATTGGTGTTTTTCCATCGCGGCGACTTTATCGCGGTTCGTTTGTGCCACAACTTCATCGACGAACGTGATAGATTTTACGATTTCCATTCGTTCGGCGTGCGGGATGACTGGTGTTTTATTTTTATAGCTCTGAACGAGTTCATCTGTGCTCACCGCTACGATTAAGTGGTCACACTGCGCTTTCGCTTTTTTTTAAAATGTTGAGGTGACCGATGTGGAAAAGATCGAAAACACCGGATGTATAGCCTAGTTTATATTTTTTCATGTGTGCTCACCGTCCAATTTCAAGAATTTCAAGATTCGTTTAGCTGATTTATTATCGTGATGGTGATTCATTTTCGTGCATAACTTGGCGCGTTCGAGTACGTGATCGTCTTCGTTTCGCGCAATTTGATGGATGAATTGTAAGAATCCTGTTTCGTCATAAATTTTAGCACCAGGCATATAGTCTAGCGGTTCATCGACGAGAAAACCGCGCCCTGAGTTGTAGTTATTCATGTCTGCCAGTTCAAATCCAATCGGTTTATTCAGCAGTAAGTAGTCAAAATAGACCGAGGAGAAATCCGTGATTAGCGCATCCGACTTTCCGAGCAAGGCATATAAATCGATGCGTTCTTGCAGCATTTTCTGGTTGGATAGCGTGACAATATGCGATAAATCGTAGAAGGACACGAATCGAAGGTCTTGATTTGGATGGAATTTGATGATTAGCAGTGTCTCTGTCGCTGCTAATTTTTCATTTAATGTCTTGAAAAAAGTGGGGCTCATCAGTGATATATCTTGGTCGCTATCTCTTGCAAAATCAACACGATCACTGTTATTTATATGTTTAAACGTTGGTAACCAGACAATTAGCTTCTTATATTCATTCTTCGCGAGGAATTTTTCTGTCCCTGTGTCTTCGCGAAACATCTTGTCATTGCGCGGGAAGCCTAGCACTTGCATTTTCTCGGCACCGCCAAGCAATGATGTTGCGCGTAGTTCCGCTGCAAAATCAGACGTGGCCAAAATGTACGTGTGATTTTCTGTTGGCCCAAAGCATCCGCGACTGTCCTTTAAAGGTGTACCGTGTGTGAGGAAAAAGCGGATTTGCTTATCATCTGTACGATATCCTAGTACTTCATGTGTATAAAAACAGTATTTCGCGACGCAGTTGTAATAGAGGTATCGCAATGATTTTCTTGTGATGCCTGATTTTTTCATAAAGCGAACATTTGGATAGTCTTGATTTTTTACCATATCTAGATCGGCTACAAACCAAATCATTTTGTATTTCTCGTTTATTTTCTGCAGCATCATCTCTTCAAAAAGTGCTTTTGAGTTATCTTGAAATCCAGACATACTTTCGAGAAGCATGATATTCTTTACCGGGAATAAACGGAATAAGGCAAGCAAGCAGTTCATGATTAATTTCATTCTCTAGCTCCGATCTCTTTTAGTTTTTTCGGCCATATATAAAACATGTCCCCTAGCGAGAAATGACCTTTAAAATAAGAGCGCATTGCCATTCGACGCATGATTTTCAATTTTGCATTTTCTGGTTTATGTGTGATGCTGTACCAGTTGGGGCATGCTTTTTCTAGCTCTTGCTGCATTTTTTTTTAGAAATGCCTGCCGTTCTTTTTTATTTTGGATATTTCGACTTTTATTTAATGTCATCACGTAGCCCAATTGCTCCAAATACATGCCAGAAATCATAGTTGTATGCGCTTCTGGCAACCTTCCAACTTGTTGTTTCAAGTAGTCAAGAACAGCTAAAATATCGAGGTAGCGCGCTAAGCTAATTGTATTCGTCTGGGAATCTTCTCGTGATTGATCGTATACATAGAATGCTTCGTTAATTTTGCAAGTTTTTTGAGATTTTAAAAGTAGAAAGGGAACCACACCTAAATCTTCGTACCAATAACCTTCTGGGAAAAAGGTGTCTTTCCATAGATGTGCGGCATACATTTTATTCCACGGTGCAGTGCTTGCTGTAATCGGTGAACTTCCAACACTCACGTAGTGTTTCTGCTTCTTTTTATCAAGCGATAGATAATCAAATACGACCATATCGGCACCTTTTTCTAATTCTGCGACACATTTTTCAAGCAGATTTGGCAAAATATAATCGTCACCGTCAATCATCAAAATGTAATCACCACTTGCTTGTGTCAGTGCCAAGTTTCTAGCGCTAGCTTGTCCGCCATTCGGCTTTTGGATGATTGAAACACGTGTATCTTGGTCCACGTAACGTTTCAATAGCATCCCACTATGATCTGTTGAGCCATCATCTACAGCAAGTACCTCAAAGTTTTGATAACTCTGTGCTAGAATTGAATCCAGGCAACGCTCCACGTATTTTTCAATGTTATAAATTGGAATAATAATTGATACTTTTGCCGCTGTCATGACGCGCTCCTTTCCTACACTGTTTCTATGAACGAAACAAAGTCTTTTAATTTTCCGCCATCACGATAAAATGTGGCGCCTTCGCTTATCTCATAGGTCACGTCTGTCGTAAAATATTTCACGATCTCAGCTTCTAAGCGTCTTCGTGTCTGCTCACTCAAATGAGGTTCAATTCGAAACTCAAGGTGTCCTTTCTTATGTTGCAATACTTGATAAGCGATCGCTTCTCCGCCATCCATCACAAGGTTTTTGAAAATGTAATAAAAGATGAAACTCGGATACGTTTCTTGCTCGCCCACAATTTCTTTGCCAATGCGTCCAATGACTGATTTCACAATCGTATGCTCGCGTCCGCAAGAACACTGGGTTTCTGTATCTAATTCGACATAATCACCTAGTGCGTACCGGATAATCGGAAATGATTTAGAAAACAGATTCGTCACGTAAATTTCTCCGTCGATCACCTCTACAATAACGTTTTCCATCGTCATATGCATATTCCCATCTGGGCATTCGAATGCGATAATTCCTGTCTCGGTTGCGCCATACTCACTAATAATTTTACGCCCAAACACTTTTTCTACTGTCGGCTGGTATGAGTCAAAAATTTTCTCAGAAGTACCCTTAATCATTTTTAGATCTGCACGTATTGGTAGTTTTTCTCGTTCAATTTTCTGTGCGATGTGGTAAATCATCGAGGAATACCCTTCTAGGTAATCGGCTCGTTCTAATTTTTTTATAAAAGCATTGATATCCTTCGTTTCATAGGAAAAAATGCGGAATCGGTTCACCAATTTGTCCATCATTTTTAATTTCCAGTGCTTCTTCACGTCGAGATTGTAGCCCCAGAAATAGCCATTACGATGCCAGGGTTTAATGCCATACCAATCATAACCACGATGAATTGCCGCGCGGTGTCTCGCATCCCACTCTAAATTGCGGTAAAAGATGAGCGGTGATCCCGTACTGCCAGATGTTTCTGAAAAGATTAAACGGTCAAAATCAGCCATTGCGTGAATAGCTTCATTTTCTTCTAGTAATATCTTTTTTGTAATCGGGGGAATTATTTTGAGGTCTTCTAATGTTTTAATATCGTCGGGATGAATACCAGTCTCGTCGAACAGTTTTTTGTAATAAGCGGAGTTTTCATAGGCCCAGTGTACAAGTTCTTGTAATTTTTCCAACTGATAGACTTCCAGTTCTACTCGCGACCATGTGTCGGTTTCCTGTAGAAATTGTTCCGCTGCTGGTAACAGTGGGTTACGCCGCTTAACGCCTTGTTTATAAATCCATTGATACACGTTAACGTTCACCTCTTGGTTGGTAAGCCCACGTTGCTTTTAGGACTTCCCAGAATAAGTTTTTTTGCTTCTTTTTGATATAAAATAGCGATACGAGTAAAAATGCTATCGGTGTACTGTACATTCGCTTGAATAGCGGGCCTTTACTCAATATTTGCGCTTTGGTGAGTCTTGTTATTCTTGGTTGTACAGCATGATACACCAACCATTCCGGGTGAAAATACGTCCGATATCCCTGCCGAAACAAATCGACCAAAAAGATATTTTCCTCACCAGAGACATAGGTTGCACCGAGCCCAAACGCTTCATCAAAACGGATAGCTGGACCAGCCTCATTCTTCTCCAAACACGCCCGCTTCACAAAAACTTCAATCGAAGAACGGCTCATTAGCTCGCGTTTTGTTAAATAACGACTAGTCTTTATTTTTTGCGCTCGACCAAATTTCTGCTGTTCTGGATCATACATTGTCAAGCTAATAACTTCTTTCCCCCTCTGAAAGGCTTCTACCACATGCTGGAAGGTGTCGTGAGCATACCAACAATCATCATCGCCGAATGTCACAATATCTCCTGTCGCGTGCTCTAG
>NZ_AODE01000041.1 GCF_000525855.1 Listeria cornellensis FSL F6-0969 | reverse complement strand
AAAGCCGCTCTTGCTTTTTATGGAGGGCGTGAAGTTTTCGAGGAGGTGGCCGTTGAAGCTGGATCCGGAGGCGCGAAGCATGACGCAGTGCGAGGAACGAATGCTCCCTATGTTCGCACTCATATTGAGGCTCTAAGGAAATACAGAACATTTCCTAAGACCCACAACAAAGCTGAAACGGCCCGCTCAGCTCCGAAAAAAACTGGAGCGGCCGCAGTAAAAAGCCGCTCTTGCTTTTTATGGAGGGCGTGAAGTTTTCGAGGAGGTGGCCGTTGAAGCTGGATCCGGAGGCGCGAAGCATGACGCCATACCATGTCTTAAAATTAGACTTCACTCTCCTGACTCAGCACCGTAAGAGCCAACTGATGGTTTACAGCCCGCTCCCATGACACTTCCAACTAAAACAGACCAGCGCACAACTTGCATGCACTGGTCTGAAACTTTACTTATTCACCTTTTTTATCATCATTCGGTGTTTTCTCAGCATCAGGAGCTTCTTCAGTAACAACCTCTTTTGGTTCTTCTGATTTCACTTCTTTCTCTGCTTTTTCGTCTTTATCTGCGTAATCCCAAATTTTATCTTCTTTGCGTTCTTCTGCTTCTTGTTCGGCAGCTTCTCGCTTCTCTTCTTCAAAAGATTTTGGTTCAATGTCATCTTTTTCTGAAGGGAATTCTGACATTTGCTCGTCAGCGTCCATTTCGGATGGTAAAACACCATCGTCATATAGAGAACGGATTTGGCGTGCATCTAATGTTTCTATTTCAAGCAACGTTTCCGCAATAAGCGTGTGTTGCTCTCTATGTTCTTCGATAATTGTTTTCGCACGGTCATAACAGAAGCGGATTAGGCTTTGAACTTCGGTATCAATTTCATACGCAATCTTATCGGAATAGTTCTTGCTATTTCCAAAATCGCGACCCATGAACACTTGATCGCCACCGCCTGATGAGAATTGAAGTGGACCAATTTTGTCACTCATACCCCATTCTGTTACCATCCGGCGCGCGATTTGTGTCGCACGTTCGAAGTCATTACTTGCGCCTGTTGTTACCTCACCAAATTCAATTTCTTCGGCAACGCGTCCGCCTAGTAAACCTGTAATACGGTCCATTAACTCGGCTTTCGTCATTAGGAAGCGATCTTCTTTCGGTAACATAACGGCATAACCGCCTGCTTGTCCACGTGGAACAATCGTTACTTTGTGAACTACTTCTGCTTCATCAAGGACCATTCCGACGATTACGTGACCACTTTCATGATACGCAACGGTACGGCGTTCTTTGACAGAAATAACACGGTTCTTCTTGGCTGGGCCAGCGATAACTCGATCGCTTGCTTCGTCCAAGTCTTTCATGTCGATTTGTTTCTTATCAGAACGGGCGGCAACAAGTGCTGCTTCATTCAGTAAGTTTTCTAAATCGGCACCAGAGAATCCTGGCGTACGTTGAGCTATTGCTTTTAAGTCAACACTTTTCGCAAGTGGTTTGTTACGAGCGTGGACTTGAAGTACTGCTTCACGGCCTTTAACATCTGGACGATCAACCATGATTTGACGGTCAAAACGGCCTGGACGTAGTAATGCTGGATCAAGTACGTCGGCACGGTTCGTTGCAGCGATGATAATGATTCCTTCGTTACCGCCGAAACCATCCATTTCTACAAGCAATTGATTCAATGTTTGCTCGCGTTCGTCATGTCCGCCGCCCATTCCTGCGCCACGTTGACGACCTACTGCATCAATTTCATCGATAAAGATAATACATGGAGCGTTTTTCTTCGCATTTTCGAAAAGGTCGCGGACACGGCTTGCACCGACACCGACGAACATTTCCACGAAGTCCGAACCACTGATTGAGAAGAACGGTACGCCTGCTTCACCGGCTACTGCACGGGCAAGTAATGTTTTACCTGTACCTGGAGGACCTACGAGTAAGACCCCTTTAGGAATACGTGCGCCAAGTTCGGCAAATTTGCGTGGATCTTTCAGGAAATCTACTACTTCCACTAATTCTTGTTTCTCTTCATCTGCACCAGCTACGTCAGTGAAGCGGACTTTATTCTTGTCGTCATTATAAAGTTTGGCTTTACTTTTACCAAAGTTCATAACTCGACCGCCACCGCCGCCACCTTGTGCTTGGCTCATTAGGAAGAAGAACAGAATAAAGATAATAACGAAAGGAATGATAGATGTGAAGAACGTAATCCAGCCACTATTTTGTTTTGCTGGAACAACTGTCATTTTCACATCGTTGTCATCTGCAACCTTATCCATTTGTGTTAGCAATTGATCACTGTTGATAGCATATGTCGTGAATTTCGTTGTTGTTTGATCTTTCCCGACTTTACTATCCGTTTTCACTGCTTTCTTCAGTTCCCCGTTAATCACATACACGCTGCGATCTGGTTGTATGGAGAATGATTTGATTTGATCGTCACCCATTTTCGTGATGAACTCATCATAGCTGATTTCTTTCGCAGTCTCACTATTGTTATTAAAAGTGGCAACGATTCCTATGATAACAAGGAAAATGATAACGTAAAATATGGCGTTTCTAAAAAAGCGATTCATTCCTTACCTCCTCCCACGTAAGAGCATGGATTAAGTCTTTACAGTTAGGCTTGCTTGCATTCCCTTTTTGGCTGTAAAAAACATATCCGTCTTGTGTTTCTCTCACGAAGACTTTCTATTAAAAAGCATGGTTTATTATTATTCCTCAAATAGGCATATTGAGCTAAAAACTAAGACTAATGATAGCATAACGATCTGCATTTTCCCAATGATTTGCATGTTGTTGGACACGTTTTTTTATCACAGGAAATTTTTAACGCAGAATAGCTACCTTTGTGCCTTGTTTTCTATATGTTAACAAATTTAATTCATTTTGTGAACTAAATCAATCTGCATAAATTTCTGGTTTTAAAACGCCGATGTACGGTAAGTTACGATATTTCTCTGCGAAGTCAAGGCCATAGCCAACGACGAATTCATTTGGAACAACAAAACCAACATAATCCGCGTCAATGTCTACGTTGCGTCCTTCTGGTTTATCAAGTAGCGTTACTAGTTTTACGGACTTAGCTTTGCGGTATTTTAGAAGATCAACTAAATAGCTAAGCGTGCGTCCACTGTCGATAATATCTTCCAGAATTAGTATGTCTCGACCTTCCACTGATGTGTTCAAATCTTTGATGATTTTTACTTCGCCGGTTGAAACTGTGCCGTTACCGTAGCTCGATACATCCATGAAATCCATTTCTAGATATGTATCTACTCGTTTTAGTAAATCGGTCATGAAAGGCGTTGCACCTTTTAAAACACCGATGACTAGCGGGAAGCGGCCGTCGTACTCTGCTGTCAGTTCTTTGCCCAGCTCAGCAATTTTCTCCTGGATTTCATTTTCGCTAATCAACACTTTCTGAATATCGTTGTGCATACTTTTGTTTCCTCCTAAATTACGATGATATCTTATAATATATTGCTTTGTTTCACGGCTTGGCTTCATTTGGTGGATCGACGCCTGAACGCCTGGAATCCATAAAATTTCACCTGAATAATCTGTTACAATTGGCCATGTATCACGTTCGTGCTTCGGTATTTTGGCATCGATGAAAATAGATTTGAGCTTGCGTGTGCCACCGGTAGTCTTCATGCGATCACCATTCATTCGTCCTCGGATGATGAGTGGCAACTGAATCGCATCTTGATTCACAATCATACCATCTAATCCAGCCGTTTGCACAACTGAGCTTTTGGTCTTGATGCGAATCTCCGCACCATCTGCTAGCGTCACGCGATCACCGTCATACAAATGATGATAAAAATCTTGTATTTTCTTGCCGGACTCGCCATAAAAGAAGTCCAACTGGTCATACGCGCGCCTCACAATCAGACTGTTTGGCAAATGGATGACGCCCGACGGATTCGTTTCCCGATTCAGTCGTAAAATCTGGTCCACATGTCCTGCCGAAATAAGCGACATATTGTCTTTATACAGATGTTTTAATAGTAAATGAATTGTGCGACGTTGTAAAGGTCGAGGCAGTTTACGCCACTCGATCAATGAAAGTTTCACGTCCGTTTCGCTATATTGGGTCATGTTTCGCAGAGCCTGTTCCGCCAACTCATTCAAAAACAGAAAATCTTCGGTCGTTTCTTCCGAAAAACGCCGAAATTGTTCATCGACGTGTGTATTTTCTTGTTTTAAAAAAGGCAGTAAAGCTTTGCGGTATCGGTTGCGTGTATACGTATCTTCCTGATTGGTCGCGTCCTCTAAATAAGGAACGTCCTGTGATTTACACAAATCTAGAATCTCACTCTTTGTTAACGACAGGAACGGACGAATGACCATACCGGTCGCAAATTCGCGTTTTGGCTGCATCCCAAGCCATCCTAAATCGGAACTGCCACGCACCAGCCGCATCAAAATTGTTTCCATCTGATCATCTGCATGGTGAGCTAGAACTAGCTTCTGGCAATGATACTTACGCATAAGACCTCTGAAAAAAGTGTAGCGATACTTGCGCGCCGTTTCTTCAATACCTGTTTTCTCTTGCTCTGCCAACCGTCTAATATCCAGTCGTGTCGATTCAAATCGAATACTATAGGTCTCACAAACATCCGCGACAAGTTGCTCTTCATCTACTGATTCTACACGTAAACCATGATTGACATGCGCCACAACAATTGCCTCTTTTGGCACAATCCTTGTTTGAATTAGAAAATGAAGCAACGCCATCGAGTCCGCGCCGCCAGAAACAGCCACAAGTAGCTGATCGCTCGGCTTGATAAGTTGATGCTTATTTATAAACGTCATTACTTTTTCACGAGCCATCATGCTTCCAACCTCTTTCATGCTTCCAAATCAGGCAAAAAAAGGAGTTGTACCTAAGCCAAGTAAATCAGACTTTAGTTGACTTTGAACAGCTCCTATAAATTCACTATTTATGATTAGCTACGTTTCGCGCCACGGCCGCCACGTTTGGACTCCGTTTGACGTTTTAAGGTAGATAAACGGTCTTCGCTATCTTTTAAGAATTTGGACATTTTATCTTCAAAATTCTCTGGACGTACTGGCTCTGCAGCCTTTTTGTTGTATTTTGGTTTGCGAGGTCCGCTACTATAGCTTCTCTCTGGTCTTTCTGGACGCTCAGGTTGGTCGACTGCTTTACGAATCGATAAACCAATTTTGCCATCATCGCCGACATTCATTATTTTGACAGTGACTTCATCGCCAACTGTTAAAATATCATTGATGTCCTTCACATAGTTATCTGCAACCTCACTAATGTGAACAAGACCCGTCTTGCCACCTTCTAACTCAACAAACGCCCCAAAATTAGTAATCCCGGTAATCTTCCCTTGTAACTTGTTGCCTACTTCAATCGACATAAAACAATGCTTCCTCCTTAGAATTTCACTCTACCCTTAATTATAGCTAATATAAAAAGAGTGTCAATTACACGAAACTTTTTTTCGCAAATTAATTGGACGACTCTTTCTTCTTATCGTTTTCTTCTGGAATATTGAAAATGATTTCCCCCTTCTCAGAAAGGAAATACTCACTCCTAGCCAGTTTCGCGATGTAGTCATCATCATGTAATTTGTTAATCGTGCTCTTTAGTTCTTTCTGGTCTTGCGCTACTGCGAGTGCTTTCTTATCTAATTCTACTTTCTCCGTTTCCTTAGCGTGTAGTAAACTCACTTGTTGTGAATAGACATACACTAGACCACCACTGACCACCACAATAACTGCGGCAAGCATTAATAGCCTCCGAAATAGCGCGACTCTTCTGTGTGATCGTTGTTTCTTCATGATAGTTTCGTCTTGTACGTAACGATTATTTAGTCTTGTAACAGTACGTTGGTCTCTTTTCACACATCATCCCCCATTTCTTCAGTATTAATTAGCCACTAGCCCCAATTTAAAGACTAGCTGTGATACGCCTTGAAAAAAATTGGTTCTTGTTTAAAATGATACCAATATTTCAGCCTTTTGTCCATTGGTATCCGTTATTTTGACGATCTTTTTTAAGTACATCTGTTCTATTTAGTTGCATAATTTATTTTTTTATGCTTTATGGTCTGGATATTTGTCCCTAGTTGTCGTTGTTTTTCCTTCTTGATAAAGTGATTATAAGTAGCATTATTGCCATAATGATTGTTAGCGGGACGAAAAATAC
>NZ_AODE01000040.1 GCF_000525855.1 Listeria cornellensis FSL F6-0969 | reverse complement strand
TTGAATTTTTGAAATTTAACTTTAAGCGGAACCTTCCGAACCCTCATATACAGCCGTTCTGGTATGGAATAATTGTAGAAATAACTATCTGTTTCAATAATTCGAACGTCACACCCACGTTTAACAAAACCATTGAAAAGTGATTTGCTATTAGATCCTCGCCAACCCGCTCCAACTGCTAAGACTTTGATCTGTTTCCCCATATTGTCACTCCTGTTCTAAATTTAAGTTATTTGTAGATCGCGCTTCTGCTCTGCTAAGCTAATAATTGTCAGAGCAAGACCAAGACCGAGCCATACAATCCGCATTTCGAATATGCTACTACTGCCAAATGATATCGCTGCAAAAGCAATCAAAATACAAATTGGAATTGCCGCAAGCAACTGCTTGTTCTGAACGTATAACTTCATTGCGTGAACAATAAACCAGATAACCAACAAAACGAATGGAAAAAATCCAATAAGTCCCACATCAGATAAATTAGAAAGCCATAGATTATGCGCACTCATCGTTCGTTGCATGCTGTCCGGGATATTTGATGTGCCATATAATGCCGTAAAAACAAATTTTGGCGTGACGCCAATACCGACCCCTAAAAAATAATGTTCCTTGCATAGTTGGAAAATCGTTTCATACATAAAAGCTCTTTGACTAGTTGAATCCGTTTTGCCTGTAAAATAAGTTGTCAATTGTGCCCCATGTTGCACTAAAAAAACACATGCTGCTAGTAACGTACTCATGACCAGCCCGAAAAAGAAAATGATCTTTTGATTAAAAATTTTGTATAGCATTAGTATGACGACAACCACGAAGGCGAGTAACCCTGATCTGGATTCTGTTTCTAAAATAATGAATAACAAGATTCCAAGTGAGGCGATTCCGATTAGAGTTTTAAATATTGTTTTTTTTGTAGAATAGGCATAATAATAGTACCGGTATATAGAAAGCTAGGTAGGAGCTGTAATCGTTCGTGTTAACGAGTAGCCCAGTCGGCCGCATGTCGCCATATGTTAAAATATTTCCCGCGGAGTATTTTAAATGATCTCCTGTCATGCTTTCCCAGAAACCAATCGAAATCGTCAGGATATAGATAAGTACAATCCACTTTAGGACTTGCTTTAGTTTTGGCAAGCTATCAATGTAATAAACGAAAGCAAGTATGAGGTAAAACGACTCTATTTGATAATATATCGCTGGGATACTAAGCGCTGGAGATGAAGTCCACAATAAACTAAAAATAGAATACAAAATCCAGATTATGAATAGGATTAACGGTATTTTAACTCTATCTAATTTCTTAAAATCCTTTTTTTTCGAATAAAAATAGGACCATGTGCAGGATGATTAAAACCCGGAAAAGGAAGAAGCTCGGAAATTCCGGTAATGCTAGGTATGGGCCCAGAAAACCGCTTATTACAACGCCTAGAAAAAGATAATAATTTAGTATTTTAAGTGGGATATCTTTGATTACATAGAGAAGAATTGCGATAACGAGAAGCGCCAATATAGCTGGTACCAATGGAACAACCATGCTTAAAAATATGAATATGAGTATAACGTTTGTTCTTTTACTATTCCATGTTTCATTCCATCTGTTCATGATAGTGTCCTCTCAAATCTGTAGATACGAGCGAGGTCGTTGTCTGCTATATTTTTTATTTTTTTGTATAGATCTGATTTACGGGTTTGATTTATCCCACCATGCCTCTTTTATCAGATTTTCGATTGTGTTTTCCTCAAATCTTTTTTTCAGAATTTTGGCCGGAACTCCGCCGACAATTGCGTTTGGAAAACGTTTTCTACATTTAATCAGGTTCATATACCCTCTCAATCCTTCTCATAATAATGGAATCGATCTTCAGTAACCATTATGTTTTAGCAATGTACTGAACATTAGACAAAGCATCTTCTCCTATAGTACATCCCTCTCGAAATGTCAGACCATATTCTCTTATTATTTTTAAAGAATAGAGTCTATTAGATGGAGAATAAAATAAATTATTCATTAATCGGGTAAATAAAGGTTAAAATATTTTCTAGGAAATATTGATATGTATGTTTTTCTCTTCGTCTCTAATCGTAGAAATAATTTTATTATCCTTTAAGACCACTAAGTCTACATTTTTCATGTGATGCATCATCTTGCTGGAATAATGAGTGTCCACATAATCATCTTAATCTACAAACTGAATATATTGTCCCTTTGCATTCACAATACCTGAGTTTGTCGCGGAGCTCATACTACCATGCTACTTTTCATAATAGAAAACTTCATCTGGATATCGTTATGCCCATCTTTAACAAATATCTGCACTTCTATTTATTGAACCATCATTTATTGAAATAACTTCCAAGTTACCATAATTTTGTTTCATACCAGTTCGCAAACATATTTCTAAACTCGATGCCTATTGTAAATAGGAATGACAACCGATATACATTCTTTCATAATAAAAACTCTAAATATAGGTGAGGCTATTTTTTTTATTAGCTACCCACATAGCAATAAAATGTTCCCGCTTACATTTTTGTATACTTAAGCTTCTTTCACCTCCTTATGGCAATTAATCATAAATAGTTCCGTCATTATACCCACTATCAATTCTTATTTTTTACAATTAAAACTTTGGTAGTAGAATCTAAACACTTATTGGTTGATTCGGATAACAATCTCCTTAAATAGATTATATATGACATAGCATACGAATACAATCTCCTATACGATAAATATTGCTCATTTTATACAATAATTCATCTATATTTGTTGTATGTGATAATTGTTTCTTTTAACATTCTGGGATTTATTCACTATAACAAAAAAAAAACGCATAATTAACGTATATTCAATTATGTTCTGTATATTTATCCAAAAAAATTTTGTCTTTTTTGTGAACAAACTGTACATATTTAAACATCATTATATAATTTCCTTGTTTTCAATCATCGCTTGTCGAATTGCGCATCTCATTATTTTATATCAATAGTCGTTTTTTTTTTGCTGATTAACTGATGAGTTTTACATATCTTTTTTTTAATGGGACTCTGTTCGATACGAAAAAAAAAGTGAGAAATCCATTTATAGATTCCTCACTTTTGATTATGTTATTTGCTCACTAATTTTTTCCTTGCTCTGCACATATTTCGTCAATTCAATCGATAAATCGTAACGTAAAAACGGTGTAATAATGTAAACTCCATTAAAATGTTCACAAATCGCGTCGAGAATTTCCTTCGCAATCGCCATACCTTCCTCGCGCCCATTCCCACTCTTATCCGCTTCCCGCATCCGTTCCCTGACCTCATCCGTCAAACGAATACCAGGTACTTCATTATGCAGAAATTCAGCGTTACGACTTGAAAGCAGCGGCATTACACCAATAAAAATAGGAACCGTAATCCCAGCTTCGACTAGCGCCTCTTTCAGCTGCACTGCTTTTTCCGTGTCATAAATCGGTTGCGTGATAATATAATCCGCGCCGTACTCCACTTTACGCTCGATCAAACGCACTGCCTTATCCAGCTTCAACACATTCGGGTTAAACGCGGCCGCCACTTGGAATCTCGCCTTCTCTTTCAACGACTTCCCAGTATACGAAATCCCGTCATTGAACTTCTTAATCAACTGCACCAGTTCTACCGATCGCAAATCAAACACCGATGACGCACCTGGAAAATCGCCAACTTTACTCGGATCTCCCGTTACCGCCAGCACATCCTGAATCCCCAACTTATGAAAACCCATGATATGCGAATGCATCCCGATCAAATTATGATCCCGCGTCGTCAAATGAATGAGCGGCCGAATATCATACTCCTGCTTCAAAATCGCAGCCAGCGCCATGTTACTAATCCGCGGTGTCGCAAGCGAATTATCCGAAATCGTAATCGCATCCACACCCGCAGCATCCAGCTCCTGCGCCCCTTCGAAAAATTTCGCCGTATCAAATGTCCGCGGCGGATCAAGCTCCACCAACACCGTATACTGCTCCTTCACTTTATCCGTAAGCCTTACACCAGCGTCTTCCGCTGCATCCAACTCCGCCAATTCTAAAATCGGATGAACCACTTTTGACGTCACTGGTTTTATCGACTTCAAACCTCTTCGCAGTGCCCGAATATGATCCGGTGTCGTGCCGCAACAACCACCGATCAAACGCACGCCTTCCTGCCTGAAAATCTCACCATACTGCTCAAAATAATCCGTTTCCGTCTGATAAACAACTTTTCCCTCATCCATCTGCGGTAAACTAGCATTCGGATACGCCGCCAAATAAGCATTTTCAAGCAGTGGCACACTCTCAAGCGCTTTGGACATGTGGTATGGACCAAGTCGACAATTCGCGCCAACCACATCGGCCCCCAAATCCGCCAGTTCCTGTAACGCCGAAGCCAACGTTTGCCCACTTTGCAACAGTCCCGGTTCATGCATCGAAACATTCGCGACAATCGGCAAATCCGTCGTTTCGCGTGTAATTTTTAACACCGTTTTTAGTTCGTCAAGGTCATAATACGTCTCCAGCAAAATCGCATCCACGCCTTCAAGCAACAGACAATATAATTGCTCCCTGAAACTACGCTTAATTTCTTCCAAACTCGGCGCTGCAATTCGGGCATCATTCGCCCCATTAATCCCGCCAATCGTGCCAAATATATACACACCAGTTCCCCGCGCCGCCTCTTTCGCATGTCGCACAGCCGCCTGATTAATTTTTTTAATATCATCTTGTAAACCGTACCGCGACAACTTAATATAATTCGCACTATACGTATTGGTTTGAATAATATCCGCTCCGGCCTCGATATAAGCCCGATGGATTGCAACAATATCATCTGGATGCGATAAATTCAACTCCTCAAAGGAACGGTCAACCCCATAAGAATAAAGCAGCGTACCCATTGCACCATCAGCAATTAGAACTTTTTCACTTAAATCGCGGCGTAAATTCATCAACGAGCACTCCTTTCCACTGTATAAGTAAGCGCCTGTTCGAAGTCTTTGATCACATCCTCAATATCCTCAAGCCCTGCCGAAAAGCGCAATAATCCTGGCGTAATACCGAGTTTCAACCGTTCTTCTTCTGGAATCGCCGCATGAGACATCCGCGCTGGATACGATAAAATACTCTCAACCGCGCCTAAACTCACCGAAAAAACCGGCAATTTCGCATGATTCACAAACTGGCGCGCTGCCTCCTCACTACCGAGATCAAACGACAACACCGCACCCGCTGAATCCGCTTGTTTTTGCTGAATATCGTAATCCGGATGACTCGCAAGCCCGGGATAGAAGACCTCCTTCACCCGATCATCGCCCTGTAAAAATTCCGCCAGTTTTTGCGCCGAATCCGTACCTACATTCATCCGCACAGCAAGTGTTTTAAGTCCACGCAACAATAACCAGCAATCCTGAACACCGAGCACGCCACCCGTCGAATTTTGCATGAAATAGACCTGTTTCGCCAGTTCCTCGTTATTCGTCACGACAAGTCCCGCCAAAATATCACTATGCCCACCGATAAACTTCGTCGCACTATGCACCACCAAATCCGCACCCAAATCAAGCGGACGTTGCAAAGCCGGCGTCAAGAACGTATTATCTACAAACGTATAACAATTGTGTTCCTTCGCGAGTCGCGCTACAGCCGCAATATCCGTCACACGCATCAAAGGATTCGACGGCGTCTCCACATAAACCAACTTCGTATTCTCCTGAAAAGCCTCCGCAACCGCGCCTAAATTACCCATATCCACAAACGTATGCGTAATCCCGAACCGTGGTAGAATCTGCTCCGTCAGCCGAAACGTACCGCCATACACATCCCCAGAAATAATGAAATGATCACCCTGCGACAACGTCAAAAGCGCCGCCGAAATCGCTGCCATCCCAGTCGCAAACGCAAAACCATGCGTCCCATTCTCCAATTTTGCAATCGCATCCTCCACAGCTTGACGCGTCGGATTCCCCGATCTCGCATAATCAAATTCATGATAATTATCAAAATCCGGCTGGTGAAACGTCGATGACAAATGAAGCGGCGTATTCAAAGCACCAGTCGCCTCATCAATGCCAAGACTCGCGTGCACAACCTTCGTATTAAAAGAAAACTCCTCACTCATGCACACCCACCCCTTCTTTTAAAACAGCCACAAAAGCCTGGTCCAAATCCGCAATTAAATCATCACTATTTTCGATTCCCACCGAAATCCGCAAAAGCTCATCCGTCAAACCATAAGATTCCCGAAGCTCTCGCGGCACATCCGCATGCGTTTGCGTCACTGGATACGTAATCAAACTCTCCACGCCACCTAAACTCTCCGCAAACGTAAATAACTCCAAGCTCCGCAATAACGGCGAAACAAGCGTAGCATCTTGAATTAAGAAGCTCACCATACCCCCTTTTCCAGGATAAAGCACCTTCGTCACAGCCTCGTGTCCTTCCAAAAACGCCGCCACTTTTTGCGCATTTTTCTGATGTTGCTCCACTCGCAAAACAAGCGTCTTCAGCCCACGCATCAATAACCAACTATCAAACGGCGACAGCACCGCACCAATCGAATTATGGAAATCGCGCAATTGCACAGCCAACGCCTCATCCTTCACAATCACCGCACCCGCCAGCACATCATTATGCCCACCAAGATACTTCGTCGCACTATGAAAAACGATATCCGCACCCAAATCCAGCGGCTGCTGCAAAATCGGCGTCAAAAACGTATTATCCACAATCACCAGCAAATCATGCTTCTTCGCAAAAGCCACAACCGCCACGAGATCCGTCTCCACCATCAATGGATTCGTCGGCGTTTCAATAAACACAGCCTTCGTTGCCGATGTCAACAATCCTTCCAAGTCGGCCAAATCCGTCGACTCCCAATATGAAAAATCCATTTTATACTTCTTCGCAATCAATTCAAAATAACGATATGTACCACCATATAAATCCCGTGAAGAAATAATATGATCGCCACTCGCAAACAACGTAAAAATAAGCTGAATCGCACTCATACCAGAACTCGTTGCAAAACCAGCCGTCCCATTTTCAAGTGTCGCAAGTGACTCCTCCAAAACCTCACGCGTCGGATTCCCCGTCCTCGTATAATCATACCCTGTCGAAACACCCAGATCTTCATGACGATATGCAGTCGACAAATAAATCGGCATGTTCACAGCACCAGTCGCTCCACTTTTTCGATTTCCAATTTGCGCTACAATTGTTTCCTTCTTTAACTTTGCCATTCCAATCTCCTCCATCCATTTAAAAAGCGCCAGGAGTAGCAACATGATGCCGTTCCTAGCGCCCTAATTACTATTATTTAGTCACTTTATACGCTTCACGAATTTCCTTTGTCGCATTCACCATGTCTCGAAGCGCCTCGACCGTTTCCTTCTCTTTACGCGTTTTCAGACCACAATCCGGATTTACCCAGAACTGACGCGCATCAATTACTTTTAAAGCCCGGCGAATATTTTCTTGAATTTCACCAGTCGTTGGAACACGCGGACTATGAATATCATATACACCCAGGCCAATCTCTTTATCGTAACCAACCTTCTCAAACGTTTCGATAATTTCACCATGACTACGAGACGTCTCAATTGAAATAACATCCGCGTCTAGCGCACTAATCGTATCGATAATATCCTCAAACTCGGCATAACACATATGCGTATGAATTTGCGTATCATTTTTAACCGAAGTCGTCGTTAACTTGAACGAATAAACCGCATCATCCAAGTACTTTTGCCATCTCGAATGCTTCAGTGGTAATCCTTCACGAAGCGCCGGCTCATCGACTTGAATCACGCGAATCCCAGCCTCCTCAAGCGCCTCCACCTCTTTACGCAGCGCCAAACCAACTTGATTAGCCACCACATAATCCGGCACATCATCACGCACAAACGACCAATTGATAATCGTCACCGGCGCCGTCAACATACCCTTCACAGGACGATCTGTTAACGATTGTGCATAAACGCTTTCCTTCACCGTAATTGCCTCCGTAAACGCCACATCCCCGTATACCAATGGCGGACGTACCGCGCGCGATCCATAAGACTGCACCCAACCAAATTTCGTCGCTTGGAAACCATCCAATTTCTGACCAAAATACTCCACCATATCCGTTCTTTCAAACTCACCATGCACGAGCACATCCAAGTCCAAATCTTCCTGAATCCGAATCCAGCGTTCCGTCTCCGTTTCAATAAATTTCTCATACTCCGCATCCGTAATCACTTTCTTCAACCAATCCGAACGTTTTTTCCGGACCTCAGGAGATTGTGGGAAACTGCCAATTGTCGTCGTTGGCAATAACGGCAACTGCAACCACTCATGCTGCAACTTAATCCGCTCCGCAAAAGGTAAATCACGCTTCACTTCCACGTTTTCCAAATTGCGAATCGCTTCCTGAACCTCCGCATTATTTCGGTGATGCGATCCATTAATCGCAGCTAAAGCCTCTTTCGCATCCACAAATTCTGCTGTCACATCTTCCCCATTCAGCGCCTTCGTCAGTGCCACAAGCTCCACCAACTTCTCATCCGCAAATGACAACCCGCCAAGCAACACCCCATCCAGATCAGGCTCACTCGCTTTCGTCACCGGCACATGCAGTAAAGAGCTAGAAGGTTGCACAATCAAGCGATCTTTCGGCACTATTTTTACAATCCTCTCAAGTAACCCTAATTTCGCATCCAAATCCGCACGCCACACATTACGACCATCAATCACTCCAGCCGCCAAAATTTTATCCTCAGGGAAACCAAATTTCTCAAGCGCCTCAATTGACTCCCCATGGTCATGAACAAAATCCACACCAATCGCATCCACCGGCAGTTTCACAACCTCTTCAAAATAATCAAGACTTTCGAAATAGGTTTGCAATTCAATCTTCAAATCAGGTGCAACGTTCTTAAATGAAGCATAAACCCCTTCAAACAACGCCAACTCCTCCTTATCAAAACTAGTAGCTAAATAAGGCTCATCAATCTGTACCCACTTCGCGCCAGCATCCTGTAACTCTTTCAAAATCTGACCATAAAGCGGAACCAACTGATCCAACAAACCTTTAAAATCATCATTCCCCTTCGCCAACTTTAAATAAGTGATCGGTCCAACAAGCACTGGCTTCCCATCAATGCCAAGCTCTTTTTTCGCTTCCTCATAATAAAACAACGCCCGATTCTCCGTCAGCTGCGGCTTCGCATCCACAAGCTCAGGCACAATATAGTGATAATTCGTATTAAACCACTTCGTCATCTCCGAAGCAACTGCACCATCATTTCCCCGCGCAACCTCGAAATATGTATCAAGATCCACTTTCCCAGTCTCATAATTAAATCGTTTTGGCACAATACCAAACGTAATACTCGTATCTAAAATGTGATCATAAAAAGAAAAGTCCCCAACCGGAATCAATTCAATCCCTTTATCCTGTTGTTTCTTTAAAGCTCGTAAACGCAATTCTTTAGTTTCAGAAAGTAATTGCTCTTCAGAAATCTTATGGTTCCAATAATTCTCAAGTGCCTTCTTCCACTCCCGTTTCTCACCTAAACGCGGATACCCTAAATTTGAACTTTGAACTTTCGCCATTTCACATCACCATTCCCTCATTATTTTTTTCATATAAAAAGCCTCTCCAGTCAAGACCAGAGAGGCTACGAATATCCGAATTTTACAGACACGCATTCACTCTCTTATCTTTCGAAGCATCACACTTCGCAGGATTTAGCACCTTTTCAAAAACTGAAAGGTTGCCGGGTTTCACAGGGCCAGTCCCTCTACCACTCACAATAAGAGTTATTATATGAAATTAATTACATCCAGTTCCGATGTATTGAACTTATATTACCATCCCACGAAATTCCTGTCAACTAAAAAATCACATCATTGTCAAACTTTTTCGAGCATTCTCAAAAAAACAACGCTAAAAACGCTGCAACTAGAAGCCCTGTAATCACAAAATAAAAAACATCATTACCAAAGAAACCAATCATAATTCCCGTCGCAGAAGGCCCAATAATACTCCCCAAACTAAAGCTCATCCCCACTAAAATATTCCCCGCAGGCAAAAGCTCCAGTGGTGTCAAATCAGTCATATAAGACAATCCAAGCGAATACATCGACCCCAGAAAAATACCCAAAACAAAAAACATCACAATCAACAAAATACTGTTAGAAACAAAAGCCGTCACAAAAAACACAACAGCCCCCACTCCTACAAAAATCGGCAAAACTCTCGCCCTACCAACACTATCACTCAAAATCCCAATCGGAACCTGGAATAAAATCGTCCCTACAGAAAAGGAAGAAATAATCGTCACAACCATCGCCTGAGGAATCCCATCTCGAAGCCCCACAATCGGAAAAGTAGCATTAAGCGCCGTCTCCAATATACCATATACAAAAGGCGGAATCATCGAAATCCAAGCAAGTCTAAATACATCCGAAAAACGCTTTATACTTCCAAAAAACGAAATTTCACGTATAACTGCACTCTCAGCAACAAACTCATTCCTAAGAAACCACACAAGACCCCAAGCAATAATGACCATAATTCCCGATATGAAAAATGGCAAGTTCACATTAATTTCCATCAAATTTACAAGTTGCGGCCCAACAGCAAACCCCAACGAAAAAAACAGACCATAAATAGCCATATTACGTCCACGCTTTGAAGGATGACTCATTGCCCCAATCCAAGTCTGCGAAGAAAAATGCAACATATGATCGCCCACGCCAATCAACAATCGTAAAATAAACCAGAAATATAAGTTAAACCACAGTGGAAATAACAATAGTGCAACAGCTACAATTCCTCCCCCCACAATGATAATAGGTTTGTATCCAAAACGATGCAATGGAGCCTCAATAAACGGCGATACTAATAAGACCCCGATATATATCCCGGTAGCATGAAATCCATTTAACCCCGAAGAAATACCATTGCCCTCAAATACAATCGAAATTAGTGGCAACAACAAGCCCTGTGATAAACCTGAGATAGCTACAACTACTGTCAAAATCCAAAATTTAAATCTATTACTCTTCATATCATACCTATCCTCCTATACATTTTTTGCAATTAAAAAGAACAATGTCATAAATGACATTGTTCTTTTTAATCAGCGATGACCCGTACGGGAATCGAACCCGTGATACCGCCGTGAAAGGGCGGTGTCTTAACCGCTTGACCAACGGGCCATTATTATTAATTTTCATTTCTCATCTTTTATACTGGCGGAGAAGGAGGGATTTGAACCCTCGCGCCGCGTTAACGACCTATACCCTTAGCAGGGGCACCTCTTCAGCCACTTGAGTACTTCCCCAATATAATCACTTACAAGCTCCACAGGCAAGACTCGAACTTGCGACCGATCGGTTAACAGCCGATTGCTCTACCAACTGAGCTACTGTGGAATAATATGGTGGGCCTAAATGGACTCGAACCATCGACCTCACGCTTATCAGGCGTGCGCTCTAACCAGCTGAGCTATAGGCCCACAATAAAAATAAAGAGCGGGTGATGGGAATCGAACCCACGACAACAGCTTGGAAGGCTGTAGTTTTACCACTAAACTACACCCGCATCATCCCAAAAAATAAAGGCGGCTAGTGGGAATCGAACCCACGCATGCCTGAACCACAATCAGGTGCGTTAACCACTTCGCCATAGCCGCCGCTATCGCTAACATGGTGCCGGCTGCAAGAGTCGAACTCGCGACCTACTGATTACAAATCAGTTGCTCTACCAACTGAGCTAAGCCGGCCTTAAGATACAAACTACTATAAAGGTGGCTTGGGACAGAATCGAACTGCCGACACCTTGAGCTTCAATCAAGTGCTCTACCAACTGAGCTACCAAGCCATAAGTAAAGCGGTCCCGACGGGATTTGAACCCGCGATCTCCTGCGTGACAGGCAGGCATGTTAACCCCTACACCACGGAACCACTAATTGCGGGGACAGGATTTGAACCTGCGACCTTCGGGTTATGAGCCCGACGAGCTACCAGACTGCTCCACCCCGCGACAATAATATTATTTTATCCACAAATCACTAAGAAGAAAAAGGAGGAAGAGGGATTCGAACCCCCGCGCGGTCTTACCCGCCTGTCGGTTTTCAAGACCGATCCCTTCAGCCAAACTTGGGTATTCCTCCATGATATAATAAAAATAGTGATAGGTGGACCTTGCAGGACTCGAACCTGCGACCGGACGGTTATGAGCCGTCTGCTCTAACCAACTGAGCTAAAGGTCCAGAATTAAAAGGTAGCGGCGGAGGGAGTCGAACCCACGACCTTTCGGGTATGAACCGAATGCTCTAGCCAGCTGAGCTACACCGCCAATATAACAAATAGACGTACCTTTTTATCTCATAAAATACTTGGTGGAGCCTAGCGGGATCGAACCGCTGACCTCCTGCGTGCAAAGCAGGCGCTCTCCCAGCTGAGCTAAGGCCCCTTCATAATAAAAACATGGGATATTTCTTAATGGTCGGGAAGACAGGATTCGAACCTGCGACCCCTTGGTCCCAAACCAAGTGCTCTACCAAGCTGAGCTACTTCCCGAAAGTGCGCCCGAGAGGATTCGAACCTCTAACCGCTTGATTCGTAGTCAAGTACTCTATCCAGTTGAGCTACGGGCGCATTATATAAGTATATGGTGCCGAGGACCGGAATCGAACCGGTACGGATATCACTATCCGCAGGATTTTAAGTCCTGTGCGTCTGCCAGTTCCGCCACCCCGGCATTAGAAACTTTATAATGGCAACTTACATTTTGGAGCGGAAGACGGGGTTCGAACCCGCGACCCCCACCTTGGCAAGGTGGTGCTCTACCACTGAGCTACTTCCGCATCATTATAGAATGCGGGTGAAAGGACTTGAACCTTCACGCCTCGCGGCGCCAGATCCTAAATCTGGTGCGTCTGCCAATTCCGCCACACCCGCAAAAAATGAGCCGTGATGGGCTCGAACCATCGACCCTCTGATTAAAAGTCAGATGCTCTACCAACTGAGCTAACGGCTCACAATACAAAAACTATACTATGAAAATATATGGTGCCGGCTGCAAGAGTCGAACTCGCGACCTACTGATTACAAATCAGTTGCTCTACCAACTGAGCTAAGCCGGCCTGATTAAATGGGGGCTAACGGGATCGAACCGCTGACCCTCTGCTTGTAAGGCAGATGCTCTCCCAGCTGAGCTAAGCCCCCTAAAATATGTACATTGCCCGGCGACGACCTACTCTCACAGGGGGAAGCCCCCTACTACCATCGGCGCTGAAAAGCTTAACTTCCGTGTTCGGGATGGGAACGGGTGTGACCTCTTCGCCGTAACCACCAGACAATGTTTTTCATCGAAAGAACGCTGTTCTCTCAAAACTAGATAAGAAAGTCGGTCTGTGCG
>NZ_AODE01000039.1 GCF_000525855.1 Listeria cornellensis FSL F6-0969 | reverse complement strand
AAGAAGCAGCGGAAGCAAGCGTGAAAGATCTATTCAATAATAGGTGATGTGACAGGAACTATCAAAGATACAACAGATCAAGCAGCGATTGATAAAGCGCAAAAAGTCGTGGATGCTGTAACAGATGCAACGAAAAAAAGCAGCCCTACAAAAAAAATCTAGATGAAGCGCAAAAACAATTAAACGTTCGAAATGCAGCAGCGGCAGAAAAAGCACGCCAAGAAGCAGCGGAAGCAAGCGTGAAAGATCTATTCAATAATGGTGACGTGACAGGAACGATTAAAGATACAACAGATCAAGCAGCGATTGATAAGACGCAAAAAGCCGTGGATGCCGTGACAGATGCAACGAAAAAAGCAGCCTTACAAAAAAAATCTAGATGAAGCGCAAAAACAATTAAACGTTCGAAATGCAGCAGCGGCAGAAAAAGCACGCCAAGAAGCAGCGGAAGCAAGCGTGAAAGATCTATTCAATAATGGTGATGTGACAGGAACTATCAAAGATACAACAGATCAAGCAGCGATTGATAAAGCGCAAAAAGTCGTGGATGCTGTAACAGATGCAACGAAAAAAAGCAGCCTTACAAAAAGATCTAGACGAAGCGAAGAAACAACTAGAAGCGAAGCAAGCAGCAGCAGCGGCAGAAAAAGCACGCCAAGAAGTAGCGGAAGCAAGCGTGAAAGATCTATTCAATAATGGTGATGTGACAGGAACGATTAAAGATACAACAGATCAAGCAGCGATTGATAAGGCGCAAAAAGCCGTTGATGCTGTAACAGATGCAACGAAAAAAAGCAGAACTACAAAAGGATCTAGATGAAGCGCAAAAACAATTAGACGCGAAAAATGAAACAGAAGCAGCAGAAAAAGCTGTGAAAGATTTATTCAACAATGGTGATGTGAACGGAACAATCAAAAATACAACAGATCAAAAGGCTATTGACACAGCACAAAAAGCAATTGACGCTGTAACAGATTCAACCAAGAAAGCAGAATTACAAGAGCAACTAGACAAAGCGCAAAAACAATTAAATGATCGAAATGCAGTTTTAGATGCTCCAACGATTGATAAATATGCGTATTTAGATAGCTTTGTTACAGGTAAAGTAAGCGCTGGAACAAAAACAGTATCTCTTTATGTAAATGGCGTTCGTGTGAAACGTGCGACACCAGAGGCTTCAGGTAACTACAAATTTGACGCATATGGCTTAGGCTTGAACGCTGGTGTCACTTTTGAAGTACGTCCAGTGGATGCAAATGGTAAAGAAGGAACAGCTGCTACAGCAAAAGTAACAGCAAAAGATGTCCTTTCTAATGCGTTGACAGCAAGCGATGCAGATATCTCAACGACTGCAATCACAGGGACAGTTGGCAATGGTATTGATAATGTCCGTTTATCTGTTGATGGCGTGATTGTAAAAGTAGGCCAAATCAGCAATGGAACATACAGCATCGCAACAAACAATCTTATCAAAGCAGGTTCTGTGGTACAAGTCGTAGGATATAGTAGCACAAAAGTAGAACTAGCTCGTGTAACAGTTAAAATTGTGAATGGTGAAAAACCAACACTTAGTCCACTATCAACCGATGATGATACGATAACAGGCTATGTAACAGCAGGATCAGCCACTTCTTTCCGTGTAAGCATTAACGGAGTAGCAGTGAAAACAGGTACCGTAGCAGCAGATGGAACGTTCCAATCATCTATCGGCAAACAAGCAGTTGGAACAGAAGTGAAGATTGAAATCAGAGATGCTACAGGATACAATGCACTACGTGTTTCTACTGTTACAGTTACAGGCTCAGCCGTTGCGAAACTAGACGCACCGACACTAGTTCGCATGGATGGTAACTACATCATCGGTACAGCAGTAGCAGGAACAGAAACAGTTGTTATCTATGAAGATGGCGTTGCAAAACGTACCATTTCAGCAGCACAAATGACAACAAATCCAGATGGTAGCCTATCATTCCGTGGTTATGTAGCACCAGGTACGAAAAACGTTCAAGCAGCAGCAAAGAATAGTGACAAACGTATGAACAGCGAATTATCAGCACCTTTTGAGATATAAGTTTTAATGGGGTTATAGGGAATCAATGTATTTTGATTCCCTCCTATTTTATATTTCTGTCATGCGAAGAAACCGAGAGTAAGATATAAAAGGAACGAACATCTGGTTGAGGAGGCTTAAAAATGAAACGAATATGGAGAAATATCACTATCTTTTCAACCATTTTAATAATATTAGCAGCCTGTAGCAAAAATGAAGTAAAGGAACCATTTCACCAACTTCATGAAAGGGTTGAAGCTAAGGGTTGGAAAATAAGCTTAGATCAAGCGACGTACACAGAGGAACGTGATCAAGATAAGGAATCGGTAGGAAAAAATACTCCGCCTAAAGGTAACGGTGAAAAATATAGCAGCAGAAGAACAAATATTCGATGCTACGAAGCTTCGAGTAACCGACAGCAAAGGGAAGAATTTAAAAGTATATCCCTATGAGAACATGGTGGAGAAGATGCCCCCGAAACAAAGCCTAACAGGTTATAGCTACTTTATTGCCACAGAAAATGTCCCCTATCGCGTGAGTTACACGTATCCTATCACGAAAGATGTTTTCACATGGGAAGTAACGCCAGACGATAAATAAAGTGTAGAACAAAAAATGATGAAATAATAAAGAGGTGCACTGAAATCGTGTTGAAACGAACGCTAATAATAGGTGGTGGTGAAGCAGCGCAATATGTGTTCCACACCATTGCCAAAGACGAAGCTATGAATTATCAAATTATCGGTATTCTCGATGACAGCCCAGAGGTCCAACTACAGGAAGTACCACGACTTGGAGCACTTTCCAAGCTAGAAGAAACGATTATAAATGAAAGCATCACGAGTGTTTTTCTTGCTATACCGTCTCTAGAAATCCGTAAACGAAAACACATACTTGAAATATGTCAGAAATACAAAATGGAAACGAAAGTCTTACCGAAATTGCAGGATATTCATTCTAAAAAAGACAAATTAACTTTGCGAGCTGTTTCATATCAAGATATTATTGATCGCGCAGAATTCGAACTAGATTATCTTATGGTAGAGCAGGAAGTAGCCAATAAAACGATCTTAATAACAGGCGCGGGTGGTTCGATTGGTTCTGAAATAACACGTCAACTCATGAATGCTCACCCGAGAAAACTGGTCCTACTCGGTCATGGCGAAGCGAGTATTTATGAAATTCATCGGGAGCTTCAAAAGATGAATCACCAAACAGAGCTTATTCCTTGTATCGCAGACATTCAAAATGAACAGCGATTGGCCGAAATTTTTAGCGAACATTCTCCAGATATTGTCTATCATGCCGCGGCGCATAAACATGTACCGTTGATGGAGAAAAATATAACAGAAGCTATTGCAAATAACGCCAAAGGTACATGGAATCTTGCGAGCATATCACACACATATAATGTAGAAAAATTTGTCATGATTTCGACGGATAAGGCAGTAAAACCAACGACTGTTATGGGCGCTTCCAAACGAATGGCGGAGAAAATTGTCCAGCTCTTTAATCAGACATCTAAAACGCTTTTTTGTGTTGTCAGATTTGGTAATGTACTCGGTAGTAGCGGGAGCGTGGTCCCTCTTTTTTATGAACAAATCTGTAACGATGAACCAGTAACGCTGACGCATCCGGATATGGAACGCTATTTTATGACTATTCCCGAGGCGAGTAAGTTGGTGATTCAAGCAAGTATGATAACGAACGGTGGCGAAATTTTCGTACTCGATATGGGGGAGCCGATTAAGATTATGGATGTGATTTATAAATTAATCGACTTAATGGGAAAAGATCGTGAGTCGGTGCAAATTGACTTTATTGGTATTCGCCAAGGTGAAAAGGTGCGAGAAGAACTATTCGAAAGTGATGAAAAAGCACATACACAAATTTTTGAAAAAATCTTGGTTGGTGAGGGCCATCCATCCCCTTCAGAGTTCCAGAATATTCAAGCATTGCTAAGTAGTTACATGGATATGACAGATGAGTGGCGAAAAGAACGGTTATTTGAATTAATAGAAGCAGATTGGAGATATACAAAAATATGATAGAAACAGGAGTCGTAAAAGACAGTAGTTATGCAATATTATCAGATAAAATAAGAGCGAAGCAAGCCATAATCGGTGTTATAGGGATGGGGTATGTCGGCTTACCTTTAGCAATGGAACTCGCTACAGCGGATTTTTCAGTGATTGGTGTTGACATTGATGCGCTAAAAATCGAGAAACTAGCAGATGGGAAGTCACACATCATTGATATTCCAACAGATAGGGTACAAGCGGTCATTGCGGATGATAAATTCCTACCAACAACGGATTATGCGACTTTGAAAGCAGCCGATGTCATCAGTATTTGTGTTCCAACCCCGCTTACGAAATCTCACGAACCAAATATGAGCTATATAGAAGATACAGTGGCGAGGCTAAAGCCAGTACTATCCAAAGGGACGCTTCTGGTTTTAGAGAGTACGACATATCCTGGGACCACACGGGAACTTATCGCTTGTGAATTTGAAAAAGATGGCTGGGTTATTGGTGAAGATATCTTCATTTGCTTCTCTCCAGAACGTATCGATCCAGGGAATAAACAATTTCAACCGAAACAAGTGCCAAAAGTGGTTGGCGGTATGACCGAAAAATGTTTAGCGCTAGGTCAGCAATACTATGCCCATGCTTTTGATACGATTGTCCCTGTTTCTACACCCGAAATTGCAGAGATGACCAAGTTGCTAGAAAACACCTTCCGCAGTATCAACATCGCTTTTATAAATGAAATGTCGATGCTTTGTGAAGAATTGGGAATTGATCTTTGGGAAGCCATTGATGCCGCAAAAACAAAACCATTTGGGTTCATGCCGTTTTATCCAGGGCCAGGTGTTGGTGGTCATTGTATCCCGCTCGATCCAATGTACCTTTACTGGAAGGGCAAGGAGAAGAATTTCTTCAGTCGTTTTATCGAGTTGGCGCAACAAGTTAATACATCGATGCCAAAACATGTCGTCGAATTAGCTAGTCAGGCGCTGAATAAACAAGGGAAAGCACTAAGTACCTCTAAAGTATTAGTAATAGGTGTGGCATATAAAAGCGATATTGATGATGTACGTGAATCACCAGGATTGCATGTTTACGAACAATTAAAGCAAGCAGATGCTCAGTTGGATGTCCTAGACCCGTTTGTAACAAGTTTCCGTGATGAAGCAGGGAGAATAGTGAAACCTGTATCGGTAGTAGGAAATATGTCAGATTACGATTGTGCAATCATCATGACAAAACATTCTAATATCGACTACGATGTACTTTTAAAATCATGCGACTGTATTATTGATACGCGCAATGTATGGACTGAAAAAAAAAGCCAATGTATTCAAAATCGGTGGCGTATAAGGAAGCGAGTAAGATAGATGAATTTGAAAACAATGGAACTTAGCGTCGTCCTAAAAATAATTAAAAATAATATCTGGTGGCTTATCGCTATCCCTACTGTTTCGGTGGCTCTGGCATTTAGCATTAGCAAATATTATATCCAACCGATGTACAGCTCTTCCGCGCAGATATTCATTACAACTAATGTCAAAGCAGAGGATGGAAAATCAGCAGTTTATTCCGAACAATTAAAAGCCAATATCCAGTTGGCGAACACCTTTAACACTATTTTAAAAAGCTCACGAACACTAGGAAAAGTAAGGAGCGAACTACAATTAGATGAAACGGATGAAGAGTTGTCCAAAAAAAATCAACATCCAATCAGATAAAGACTCTTTAGTATTTAAAGTGTCTGTAGACGATAGGGAGCCAAGTCGCGCACGTGCAATCGTCAATAAAATCACCGCAACATATAAAGAAGATTTACCACAATTAGTAGACAATAATAAAGTCATCATCTTAGAACCAGCGAATCTACCACTAGAGCCAACATCACCCAATATTCTATTAAATACGCTGATTGCTTTTGTTCTTGGAATGATAGCTAATTTCATCTTTGTATCTAGTATCTATTTATTCCGCGATCATATTGAAGGTGAGTCAGATTTAAGCGAACTATCATTGAAATTTGTTGGTGACATTCCATTAATAAAATAAGGAGATACATTAATAAATGAAAACATACCATGAGTTTAAAGAAAATAAAGATAATTTTTTTTTACAAGGAAAAATTCAACAGTATTCAAACTAACCTACAGTTTATGTTGAAAAAACAAGGTATACGTAATTTCATGATTACATCAGCTAATATGAGTGAAGGGAAAAGTTTTGCGAGTGCAAATATTGCGGAAGTGTTTGCAGAAAAAGGAAATAAGACGCTTCTGATTGATGTGGACTTTCATCGGCCATCCTTGCGTAAATATATGCAAGTTAGCGAAAACGTAGGAACAATCGATTATTTGATGGGTGAAATAGAGCTTGAGGAAGCTTGTCAAGATACGCATCACCCTAATTTAAAATTGATGCCGACGGGGATTGCGCCACCTAATCCGAGTGAATGGGTGGATTCGGCGGAGATGAGGCAACTTATTGAGGTGGCAAAACAAACCTTTGATTATGTGATTATTGATGCCCCGCCATTACTTCCAATTACGGATAGTCGAATTTTGAGTTCTTTATGTGACGGTGTGTTGTTTGTTGCTTTTGTGAAAAAGACAAAGCGAAGTGAAATTAAGCAGGCGATGCGTTATCTGGAAATTGCAGATGCGAATGTTATCGGTGGTATTTTGAATGGTGTTGTAGTGTCTAAAAATGATCGTAAAGGTTATCGATACAAATATTGATTGGAGAAGATGTGAGTTGGATAGAACACTTATCTTAAAAATGATTTTTGTGCTTGGCTTCCTAATGACGCTGGTGCTGAGTTTCTTCTATTCAATAATGTTGATAGTACCGCTTCTTATAGGAATCCTTGTTTTTAGTTGCTTTTTCACATTGAAGCAACTCGCAGAATTGACATGGTTTATGTTGGCTATTGCCTCTTTTTTTTGGATCGATTCTTTCGATTCCGGGTTTAGAAAGCTTGTTTCTCTATCGACTATTACTACCTGTTCAAATCACGCTATTTCTACTCACATGGGATGACTGGTCTTGGATGAGCAAAAGAACAAGGACAATGCTTCTTTTTCTTGTTGGCTGGTTAGCTTCCGCACTTATCACTATCATTTGGACCGAGTATCAGGGGATTGCGTTTCGAAATGTGTACTTTATGATAGAGGCGATTTACCTCCTGTTCACAGCCATTTATTACTTGAAAGCGGATAAGAAGATAGAATGGCTTGTTACGATTACTAGCGGTGTTATGGCAGTCAATATTGGTATTGGATTATATGAAATCAACACGGGGCTACATTTAAGTAAGTCGGGATTAACAGATGTCATTGGGAATGCACAGTTTTTGCCAAGTGGAATATTTTTCAATCCAAACGATTTGGCTTCTTTTCTAGCTCTATTTTTGCCGATCACACTGGTCTATATGCAAAGTAGAACTATCATTGGTAGCTTATACAAATCGTTACTGGTTATAGGGGCTGTGTATATTATCATTGAAACTCAATCGCGTATTGCCTTCATCCTAATCCTTGTCATACTGTTTCTGCTTTTATTCCGCTATTCGTGGCGATGGGGGACACTAGCGCTGCTATGTATCCCGTTTGCATTACAGTTACCAGGTATGCAAGATACCATCAATCAAGTGAATCAAACCTATACCGATAAAACGAATTCCACAGATTTACGATTAGATATTACGAATTACACTTGGCAAACCGCAAAAGAAAGATATTTTATGGGTGTTGGTCCAGGGAATGTTCAAATAGAGTTAGCAAAATATTTTCCAGCAGAGGAACAAAATAATGATGGTGCTGTATCTGTGCATAACTTTCTTTTGGAAGTACTAGCGAATTATGGCTTACTATCGCTACTCTTTTTATTGGCTTTTTTGTTCTACCTTTTCTATCGCAGTTGGCGTTACTGGTTAGAAAGTAAAGAAAAAAAAAGTGAAATATCTCATTCCGCTATTGATAACACTTGCTTTCCCATTTATCACGTTTGCGTCTAGTACAACACTTGAAAAAAGTTATATCTGGATTAGTTTTGGAATTGTTTTAGCCATACTCAATCAATATGATAAACGAATGGAGACGAAAGATGAAACGATTTAAACCGATACTGCTACTACTCCTGTCAGTAATTTTTATAACAGCATGTACGAATGAAGATGTAACCATACCAAAAGAGACACGGCAAACACAAGCTCTTTTTCCAAAGGATAATAAGGTGAATGTATCAAGTTTGGATATGACAGTAGGAGCAATAAAAAAATGCTGAAAAAGATATTCCTAAGGGCGATAAGCTTGGGGGAAATAAATTGGTGAAATTAGAAGTGACAGCGAAAAATACGACAGAGTACATTATTCCGATTGCCGCGAGTACTTTTCGTGTATTGGATTCTAGTGGAAAATACCATACTAACTATGCGGTCGAAGGTGAATTAGGGCAATTGATACCAGGTAGTAAAGAGATAAAAGGGACTGTCTATTTTGCGATTCCTAAAGAACGTGTGATTGAGAAAGTAATCTATGACGATCAAGTCAGAAGTGCGTTCTATGAATGGAAGGTGGAGAAGTAGATGACAGAAACTAGCATGCCTAGAAAATTAAATGTATTGATGGTCTCTGATGATTTTTATCCACAAGTTGGTGGTATTGCGGCACACGTGCTAGAAATTAGCAAGGCTATTAGTAAACTCGGCCATAACGTGGTCTTGCTTACGAAAGTATACGATCCTAGCGGTGCATTACCAGAAGAAGAGATGGTTGATACGATTCGAGTAATACGCGTGCGAGTCAGTGAAAAACGGAAAATTCGAGCCTTGCAATTTATGTACAGAGGTCGTAAAAAAATCAAAGAGTTGCTAGCCAAAGATAATTACCAAGTCATTCATTGGCATAAGCTAATTGCAGATTCGATGATTACCAAGATTCCGTTTGACGGCGTGAAAATATTTACGAATCACTCTTCCACTTTCCTTCACTGGTATGAAGAACAGCGATTTGCTAGGTTCCGATTTTTATTGGGGCATATGGATGGTGTGATTGCACCAAGTACCGAGTTAACGACAAAAATTGCTACTGTTTTTCCCATGAAACAAGCGCTGACGATTTCCAATGGGGTAGACACGACGAAGTTTTACCCAGACCAGGATAAGCGAGAAACAATGCGCGCGAGGCTAGGTTATAAAAACGAGAATAAAGTTGTGATGATTGCTAGACGATTAGAAGAGAAAAATGGTGTCTTGTATTTCGTGAAAGCTATTTCAATGATGCTCACACAAAATGAGGATATTCGAATTTTGATGGTAGGGAGCGGGAGCCAGGAACAAATAATTCGTGATTTCGTGAAGGAGAACGGCTGGGATGACAAAGTAAGTCTTGTAACAGGTGTTGCGAATCCAGAGATGCCTTACTATTTTAATGCGGCGGATCTGGTCGTACTCCCTTCACTGATGGAAGCGACGAGTATCGCAGGTTTAGAAGCAATGGCATGTGGAAAGGCGTTGGTGGGTACCGAAGTTGGTGGCATTCCAGAAATTATTAAGCAAAATGAAACTGGGGTACTCATTCCTGCTAAGTCAGAAACAGCCATTGCGACAGGTGTTTTAAGTATATTAGAAGATGATACTATTCGTCTAGGGATGGGACATGCGGCTTTGCATTCCGTACAACAAAATTTTTCATGGCAAGAAATTGCGCAAAAAACAACTGATTTTTATGAGGAACAATTACGGCGATTACTATGAAATAAAGTAGGTGTATTCTAATTCATAACAAACTAATAACGTCTTTCCTGTGGATGACATTGCTCACCATATCGATTCAATTTGTCGGACTAGTAAAAAATATATTCATTGCGAAAGGTTTTGGCGTCAGTACTGAGGTGGATGCTTATAATTTGGCGAATGCCTACACTGTATCTATTACCAATTTAGCAATACCGGCCATCACTGTGGTTCTGATACCATTTTTAACGAGAAGGACAAATGAGTTAGTCATACAAAGCGCGCTGAATACCTACATTAGTACTCTTTTGTTAAGTATCTCGTTGCTTGTCCTGTTTGGTGCAGGGGGGACACTGTTTCTTTTACACAGTGATGTACCATTATCTGAGACGATGCAGTGGGCACTCTTAATCATTATGATTTTGAGTATCGCACAGATTTTTCGTGTATTAACCGCTATTTTAACGGCATTCCTACAAGTGGGTAATGATTTTGTCACGCCAAAAGTAGCGATATTATGCAGTACGATTTTCAGTGCTGCTTACGTTGTCATGGCGTCTGATCCTTCGATTATCGGTGTCAGCATTTTCTTAACTGCTTCCTTTTTATTGGAATGTATCTTACTCATTATCAAAAATAAAGGTGTTTCTTTTCGCTTTCAATTGCAATGGAAGAATACTGCTTTTCGGAAACTGATGCGTCAAACAGGACCAGTGGTTTTTAACTCGATTGTGTTTCAGATTTCGTTAATTTTTTCGATAACTTTGGCCGGCTTTTTAGGACAAGGCTATGTAGCAACATTAGGTTATGCCAATCAGATAGTGAGTATTATTCAAGCGGTTATTATAGTTAATATATTGACGCTTGTTTACCCAACGATGTCTCGCGCTTTTAATAAGCAAATCAAGATAGGAAAGCAGCTCTTTATCAACTATGTGACAGTGACCAATATGCTCGTTATTCCGCTTGTTGTGGGGATGATTATTGTTGGTGATTTACTTACAGCCCTATTATTCCAAAGAGGAGCTTTTACGGCTGCGGATACCGCACAAGTGACTTTTTTTATGACGATAATTAGTATCGGATTGCCAGGTTTGGTTTTGCGGGATTTTGTTTATCGTGTCTATTTTTGCTTGGAAGATACCCGAACACCTTCTCGTATTTCCCTTGTGACAATAGGTATCAATATTATATTGCTGCTAGTATTGACGCCGTTCTTTGGTATTTATGCGGTGATTCTGATTCCAAGCGTGATGAACATTGTATCTGGATTAGTTGTCTATCGATTATTAGAAAAGCGAGTGGGAAAAATAGACCCAAAACATACCTTACTGAAGCAACATATTATGACGCTCGTGAATGCAGTCGTGATGGGGATTGTTCTTTATTTCCTGCGTATGCAATGGCGTATGGAATCTAGCGCTGCATTCTTTATTCTAGTAGTAGTTGGCATCATAGTTTACGGCTTACTGGTGTGCATCACACAACGAAGCATCCTGCGACAATTGAAAAATAAAGGAGTGTCCGAAAGTTGAAACAAGTATTAATCATGAGCTCTGTCCATCCGTGGAATGATACACGTATTTTTCACCGAGAAGCTATTAGTTTGGCGAATGCTGGTTACGAAGTGACGCTTTACGCGATGGAAAGCAATCGAGCGTATCACCATGAAATCCCAAACTTAACGGTGAAAACCTTATCTAAAACAAGCAAGCAGAAACGATTCCAAACGTGGTGGACGTTTTTTCACATCGCTCGAAAATCATCAGCTAGTATAATCCATCTACATGACCCCGAATTATTACCGCTTGGTTATATACTTCAAATTTTCTACAAAAAACAAGTTATTTTTGACATGCATGAAGATTTTCCAGCGGTGCTAAAATCGAAAAAAATCGCGAGGTATCCAATTGCTAAACCATTCCTCCACCTCGCGACATATTTGGAAAAGAGAATGCTTCAGAAAGTCAGCGCTATCGTTTTTGCAGAAGCTTACTATAAAGAAAATTATAGAGATGTTTCAACAGCGCAAGTCGATATTTATAACTATCCTTTTTTGCAACAGCCTGTATCTGCTGAGAAATATGAGATACCGACATTGATTTACGCAGGTGCGATTCATGAAATTCGTGGATTTAAAGAAATGTTGGAGGTGGCACGTTTGTTAAAAAAGGCAGGATACACATTTCAACTCTTGATTATTGGACAAGTACCTACGAGGCTGGAAACCTATGCAACGAATTTTCAGAGGAAGTATGATTTGGAACAAGAGGTTAGGCTTGTGGGGAGGTTGGATTTAAGCGAGCTGATGAGTTACTATGTTAAATCGCATATCGGCCTAGCGCTACTCCATCCTGTAGACAATTATTTGCGCTCGTTACCAACAAAAATATTTGAATATATGTCGGTTTCGTTGCCTTATATCTTATCTGATTTTGAAGTCTATAGGGAGCTAGTAAAGAAAACAGCTAGTGGCATTGTCGTAGATGCTCAAAAGCCAGAGGAAATTACCAAACAGATTCAACGGTTATTGGATAATCCAGAAAGACAGAAATGTTTAGGGGATAATGGCTACATTCACCATCAAACCATGTTTAACTGGTCAACACAAGAACGACGGCTAATACAGTTATACCAATCGATATGGGAGGAGAAATAAGTTTTGAAAATCTTATACTTACATCAACACTTTCAGAAAAAAAACTGGGGCGACACGATCCTACGAGCTTTCTAAATACTTCTTGCGACGAGGACATCACGTTACCTTGATTACAGGGACTGGTAAAAGCGAACAAACGGAAGAGGGCGTGCAAGTTCTTTCTACAGCGACGAATTATAGTCAAAAAATGAGTAAAGGGCGTCGTATTTTAGCTTTTGGTCATTTTATGTTAGGTAGTTTTTGGAAAGGTTTGACGCGAAAAAAGATAGACATTATTTACGCCACATCAACTCCTCTCACCGTAGGATTGGTAGGTCTACTGCTTAGTAAAGTCAAGCGCATCCCTTTTGTATTTGAAGTACGAGATGTCTGGCCGGATGTGCCTGTGAAATTGGGATATATCACTAATCCGCTATTGATACGAGCGCTCACCCTCATTGAAAAAATGATTTATAACGGAGCTAGCGAGATTATCGCCTTGTCACCAGCGATGAAGGCGAGGATTGTTTCCAAAGGGATTGGGGCAGAAAAAATAACTGTTATTGAAAATATGGCAAACAGTGAGTGGGTGGCTGCTATTGAAGCGCGTCCCCCTGAGGATGAAGCATTGCAACAATGGATGAAAAATCGTTTTGTCATTGTGCATCCAGGAACAATGGGAGAAGTAAATGGTTTGCAGCATTTACTGACAGTGGCTTCGGATATGAAAGCTTTTGCATCTATTGGGTTCCTGCTAATTGGTGAAGGTTCAGAGAAAGCAGCTTTAGAACAGCAAGTGGAGACATTGCAATTAGAGAATGTGAAAATTATAGGTAATATGCCAAAAGAAAATCTTTTTAGTTTGATGAAGCAGTGTGATATGGGCGCGATGAGCGTGAAAAATGAGCGAATACTTTGGGATAATAGTGCCAACAAATTTTTTGATTTTCTCGCGGTTGGTTTGCCAGTCGTACTTAATTATCAGGGATGGCAGCATACTATTTTGCAGGATAGTGGGGCTGGTCGTGGTTTTTTGTATCATGATAGGGTTGGCTACTGTCAGTTTTTGCAGAATATGGTGAGGGATGAACAAAGCTATAAAAATTCACGGTTAGCTAGCAAGCGATTGAGTGAACGTTATGATGTTCAGTTACTTGCAGGCAGGGCGTCCTGCTTACTGGAACAAATACTAGAGAGGAAGAAATGACCATGAAACGTTGGATAGATATTCTTTTTGCGATAAGTATTGGACTGGTTGCCCTGATTCCAATTATTCTTTGCGCGAGTCTATTTTTTATTTTGTATCGTGAAATGCCTTTCTATATAAGTATACGCGCTGGGAAGCAAGCACGTTGTTTTAGAATCTATAAGTTGAAATCAATGCGTCAGAGTTTTTATAAGGATGGGAAACCGTTACCAGATCATATGAGGATTACAGGATTTGGCCGTTTTATGAGAAAGTATAGTATTGATGAATTGCCACAATTGTGGAATATTTTGATTGGTGATATGAGTCTAGTTGGACCACGACCGTTGCCAGTTACTTACACTAGTCTTTACAATGGGCGTCAGCGCAAACGTCTTTCTGTTAAACCAGGTCTAACAGGGCTCGCACAAGTAAATGGAAGAAACGCAATCAGCTGGGAAGCAAAGTTTGAAATGGATGTGCAGTATGTGGAACAACAATCCATGAAATTAGATAGCGCCATATTATTTCAAACGATTGGGAAAGTAATGCGTGGAGCGGATATTAGCCAAGAAAATCATGTGACAACAGAAAGTTTTCAAGGGACGACGGAATAAAAATGAAGAAAGAGGTAGGATGATGCAAAGACCGATTTTATTATCTACGCCGCATATGAGCGGACGGGAGCAAGTATACGTGAAAGAAGCATTTGATACGAATTGGATTTCCCCACTTGGAGCAAATGTGACAGCGATGGAGGAACAAATAAAGGCGTACACGAATGCGAATGCTGCCTGTTTGACAAGTTCTGGCACAGCAGCGATTCATTTAGCTTTACGGTTACTAGAGGTTGGTGTAGGTGACACTGTATTTTGCGCCTCATTCACTTTTATTGCGAGCGCTAACCCCATTAAATATTTAGGAGCTGATATCGTATTCATTGATTCGGAACCGGAAACGTGGAATATGTCGCCGCAAGCATTGGCAAGGGCTTTGAGGGATGCCAAAGAACAAAATAAGTTACCTAAAGCAGTTATTGTGGTACATCTCTACGGTCAAAGCGCTAAAATGGATGAAATCGTAGCTATTTGTAAACAGTATGGCGTTCCGGTTATCGAGGATGCCGCAGAATCGCTTGGATCGACATATAAGGGACAGCAGACAGGAACATTCGGTGATTTTGGTATTTACTCTTTCAATGGGAACAAAATTATTACGACATCTGGTGGCGGTGCACTGGTAGCGAAAGATCCAGCGATGATTGAAAAAGCAGTATTTTTAGCTACACAGGCACGTGAACAAGCACCGTATTATCAACATGAGGAGATTGGTTATAATTACCGCATGAGTAATGTATCAGCAGGAATTGGTCGCGGTCAAATGGAGGTTTTAGCAGAACGTGTCGCTGCAAGGCAGGATGTGTATCAGTACTATGAGCGTCATTTGGGTGATGTGGATGGGATTACGATGATGCCTAAATTGTCGGATACCATGTCCAATCATTGGCTTACTGCGATAACACTGGATGTGAAAGATTTGCACTTGTCGCCATATGTCGTGATGGCGAAAATGAAAGCTGCGAACATTGAGACACGATTATTGTGGAAGCCGCTTCATTTGCAGCCAGTGTTTGCAGATGTCATTTTTTACTTTCATGACACGAGGCAACAAGCTGTGTGCGAACAGTTATTTGAGAAAGGGATTTGTTTGCCTTCAGGCTCGAATTTGACAGAAATGGAACTCCAATACGTTAGTGAAACATTGTGCCATGTTTTGGGTGAAGAACTGAACGTTGCAGTAGTATAGATGTTAAAAAGCAATACAACAAAGATATTTGGATATTGATACGAATGAAAGATCACACAGGTAGGTAGCTATCTAAAGAAGTTGCAGAAGAAGAGTGAGTACGTTCAAAAATGAGGAACGTACTTTTTTGGTGTGATAATCAATCTCTTGTGGATAACTTCAAAAGTTGGTCCAAAACTATTGTTATTCACATGTGGATAAGTTAAAATAAAGGGTAGGATATTTTTTTAATCTTAAAAAATCCGGATATGTGGATAACTTTTTTCGGATAACTATATAAAACCAATCATTATTAGCTTTGGTGAAAGCGGAGCAAATGTTGATGATATGCACAGGTCATGTGCCAAAATTTATTCGATTAGGAAACCGGGGCTTCTTTGTGAGCCGTTTTTCTAGGAATTGGAGGGTAAAGAATGGAATTTGATACAATTGCTGCAATCTCAACACCGCCGGGCGAGGGAGCCATTGCTATTATTCGTTTGAGTGGTGATGAGGCGATTCAGATAGCGGATCGCATTTTTTGTGCGCAAAAATCGCTTGGCGAAGTGGAGAGTCACACGATACATTATGGCCATATTGTGGATCCGGGCACGAAGGAAACGGTCGAGGAGGTCATGGCAACGGTGATGCGTGCGCCGCGGACGTTTACTCGGGAAGATGTGGTCGAGATTAATGCGCATGGTGGGATTGTTTCGGTGAATCGGGTGTTGCAATTATTGCTTCGAAATGGGGCTAAACTAGCGGAACCTGGTGAATTCACGAAACGTGCCTTTTTGAATGGACGGATTGATTTGTCGCAAGCGGAGGCTGTGATGGATTTGATTCGGGCAAAAACGGATCGTGCGATGGGTGTTGCGATGCAGCAGATGGATGGTAGTTTGTCGCGCTTGATTCGCAATTTGAGACAGGAAATTTTAGATGCTTTGGCGCAGGTCGAAGTGAACATAGATTATCCGGAATACGACGATGTGGAAGAAATGACGCAGCGGATGTTGGTGGAGAAGGCGCAATTGGTGCGGGCTTCGGTGGAGCAGTTGTTATTGACGGCGCAACAGGGCAAGATTTTGCGTGAGGGACTGGCGACGGCGATTATTGGTCGGCCAAACGTTGGGAAATCATCGCTTTTGAACCAGTTGATTCAGGAGGAAAAGGCGATTGTGACGGATATTGCTGGTACAACGCGTGATATCATCGAGGAGTATGTGAATGTTCGTGGGGTGCCGCTGCGTTTGATTGATACAGCTGGGATTCGAGAGACGGAAGATATTGTTGAAAAAATTGGCGTGGAGCGGTCGCGCAAGGCGCTACAGGATGCGGATTTTATTTTGTTGGTGTTGAATCAAAATGAGCCGCTAAGTGTGGAAGATGAGGCGTTGTTTGAGGCGGTCGCGGGGCATAATTTTGTGGTCGTTTTGAATAAGACGGATTTAGCGCAGAAGATTGATGTGGCGCGAGTTCGGGAGCTTGCTGGGGATAACCCGGTGGTCGAGACGTCGCTTGTGAATGATGCGGGACTTGCGCAGCTTGAGATCGCGATTCGGGATTTGTTTTTCGCGGGAGAGATTGATGCTGGGGACGCGACGTATGTTTCGAATGCGCGTCATATTGCGCTTTTGCATGAGGCGATTAGTGCGATTGAGGCGGTTATTGATGGTGTGGAAGCTGGAATGCCAGTGGATATCGTTCAGATTGACATGACGCGGGCTTGGGATTTACTCGGGGAAATTATCGGTGAGTCGGTGCAAGGTGAACTGCTCGATCAGTTATTTAACCAATTTTGTTTAGGAAAGTGATGTGTTGAAATATGCAAACTTATGATGCGGGACATTATGATGTAATCGTGGTCGGTGCGGGACATGCAGGCGTGGAAGCGGGCCTTGCGAGTGGCCGAATTGGCGCGAAAACGTTGATGCTCACAATTAATTTAGATATGGTGGCGTTCATGCCGTGTAATCCTTCTGTTGGAGGGCCTGCGAAAGGTGTCGTTGTGCGCGAAATCGATGCGCTTGGCGGCGAAATGGGTCGAAATACGGATAAAACGCATATTCAAATGCGGATGCTTAACACCGGAAAAGGTCCTGCAGTTCGTGCTTTGCGTGCGCAATCGGATAAGTGGGATTATCAACACGAAATGAAGTACACGATTGAAAAAGAGGAAAATATCACGCTACGTCAGGGATTAGTAGATCGTCTTGTTGTGGAAGATGGTGTTTGTAAAGGTGTCATCACGAACAGCGGCGCGATTTATTATGCAAAAACGGTCGTGCTGACAACGGGGACATTTTCACGTGGTGAGATTATTGTCGGGGAACTGCGTTATTCTAGTGGTCCGAACAATCAGCAGCCGTCGATTAAGCTTTCTGAGCACTTGGAAGAGCTAGGTTTTGAGTTGCGTCGTTTTAAAACGGGTACCCCGCCGCGTGTGAAGTCGAGTTCAATCGATTATTCGCAAACAGAAGAGCAGCCTGGTGATGATGTTCCGCGTGCTTTTAGTTATGAGACGGTGGATTTCATTATGGATCAGTTGCCGTGTTGGTTAACGTATACAAATGAGGCGACACACCAAATTATCGAGAAGAATTTGCATCGTTCGCCGATGTTTACTGCGACTAAGAAGGGGACGGGTGCGCGTTATTGTCCGTCGATTGAGGATAAGATTGTGCGTTTTAGCGATAAGCCGCGCCATCAAATTTTCCTAGAGCCTGAGGGTCGCCATACGGAAGAGGTTTACGTGCAAGGTTTGTCGACGAGTTTGCCAGAGGATGTGCAGCGTGAAATGTTGGCAACGATTCCTGGATTGGAAAATGTCGAAATGATGCGTGTTGGTTATGCGATTGAGTATGACGCGGTGATGCCGGAGCAATTGTGGCCGTCGCTGGAAACGAAACGAATCGAGAATTTATATACAGCGGGTCAATTGAATGGGACAAGTGGTTATGAAGAGGCTGCTGGACAGGGCTTAATGGCTGGGATCAATGCGGCGCGCCGTGCTTCTGGAAAAGAGCCGGTTGTGCTTGGACGCGATCAAGGTTATATCGGCGTTCTCATTGATGATCTCGTGACGAAGGGAACCGATGAGCCGTATCGCTTATTGACGTCTCGCGCGGAGTATCGCTTGTTGTTACGCCACGACAATGCGGATTTGCGTTTGACCGAGATTGGCCATGAAATTGGTCTCATCAGTGACGAACGTTATGCCCGTTTTGTAGCGAAACGTGAAGCTATTGAGGCTGAAAAACAACGACTGAAAACGACGCGTATCAAACCGACTGCGGCTGTTCAGAAAATGTTGGTCGACATGGGTAGTGCGGAGCTCAAGGATGGCGTTTTAGCAGCGGATTTCTTGAGACGTCCGGAGATTACGTATAATATTTTGATGGAGATTGTTTCACGTGAAACATCGCTAACTGCAGATATCGAGGAGCAGGTCGAAATTCAGATTAAATATGAAGGTTATATTGAGAAATCATTGAACCAAGTAGAGAAAATGAAGCGTATGGAAGGCAAAAAAATTCCGGAAAACATCGATTATGATGCGATTGGCAGTTTGGCAACGGAGGCATTGGAGAAATTGAAGAAAATCCAACCGCTTTCGATCGCGCAGGCTAGCCGTATTTCAGGTGTAAATCCCGCCGATATTTCCATCTTGTTAATCTATATTGAGCAAGGCAAAATCGCAAAAACAAAGTGAGGGAAAAACGTGAATCCAGAACAGTTTAGAGAGCAATTATTGCAAAAGGGTATCGATTTATCTGATGAGCAAATGACACAATTCGACACGTATTTTAAAATGCTTGTAGAATGGAACGGAAAAATGAATTTGACCGCTATTTTAGAGCGTGATGAGGTCTATTTGAAGCATTTTTATGACTCGATTTCTGCGGCTTTTTATGTTGATTTTAAAGGTGTGGGAACGGTTTGTGATGTTGGTGCTGGTGCTGGATTTCCAAGTATTCCAATCAAGATTTGTTTCCCTGATTTGGATGTTACGATTGTGGATTCCTTGCAGAAACGGATTACCTTTTTAGATGCGCTTGCGATTGCTTTGAAATTGGATAAGGTTCATTTTCATCATGCACGCGCGGAAGAATTTGGCCAAAATAAAGCGTTTCGTGGCAGTTTTGACTTAGTCACAGCGCGCGCCGTAGCAAGAATGAGCGTATTAACCGAGCTTTGTTTGCCACTAGTCAAAAAGGGTGGTTTTTTCCTAGCGATGAAGGCGATGCAAGCGGAGCAGGAACTAAAAATTGGTGCCAAAGCGATTGCAACACTAGGTGGTAAAGTGAAAGACCATTATGATTTTCTATTGCCGATTGAGGACAGCGAACGTAATTTATATTTGATCGAAAAAGTAAAGGAGACGCCAAATAAGTATCCTCGCAAGGCAGGAACGCCGAACAAACAGCCAATTGAATGAAAAGCATATATTTATCAGCAAGTTTCTGCTAAAATGGACAGTAGATAAAGTGAAATTCCAAACGATCGAAAAAACGATTTCCGTAAAAGCTGCGCCAAACTCCAGCGTGTCGACAAATGCTTAGATCCTAGGCAAAGTCGAGCACCGGCGCGCAGACTTTAACGACGGAGATGAGCATTTGTCGATACACTGGACAACATTCACGCTTAACATTAGAAGGGATGAATTGATAATGCCTTTTTCGCGCTTATTCGGAAAGAAAGATAAGGAATATATTGAGATTGAAACGGAAGAAACCGTGGAGGAATTCATGCAACAAATCGTGGAACTTCCTATCGCAGCTATCATTCCGAATCGCTATCAGCCCAGAACGGTCTTTGATTCGTCAAAAATAGAGGAATTAGCCAGAACAATCCGTATTCATGGCGTCATTCAGCCAATTGTTGTGCGTGAATATGAGCCTGAAAAATTCGAGATTATCGCTGGTGAACGACGATTCCGAGCTGTTTCCTCATTGGAATGGGACACAATCCCGGCTATCGTTCAAAATCTTACAGATGCTGAAGTAGCCTCCATTGCCCTCATTGAAAACTTACAACGTGAAGAGTTAACGCCAATTGAAGAGGCAAAAGCGTATCAAAGTTTGCTGGATATGCAAGAAGTAACACAAGAAGCATTAGCGCAACGTGTTGGTAAAAGTCAATCGGCTATAGCTAACAAATTACGTTTGTTGAGATTGCCAGAAATCGTCCAGCAAGCTGTTCTAGATAAACAAATCTCAGAACGCCACGCACGATCATTGCTAGTTTTAGAAACGCAGGAACAGCAACAAGACGTACTATCAAAAATCATCGAGAACAAGTGGAATGTGAAAGAAACGGAGCAACATATTGAAACACTTGTCACCAAGCCAAAGCCAAAAAAAAGTGAAGCCGAAGCGTCAAGCGATTAGCCGTGATGTTCGAATTGCTATGAACACTATAAAGCAGTCGGTCACGATGGTGAAGGATAATGGAATGGATTTGCAGATGGAAGAAGAAGAGTTAGAGGATTGCTATCAGATTACCATCCAAATTTCAAAGAAAAAAGCAAAATAAGCTTTCAAAAATAGGTTTTAAAGGAGTCTGAGACAAAACTCAAGATAAAGGAAAATAAGCAGAAAATCACGAATCCCTTTTTCGGGTAAGACGTGAATTCTGCAAGACACAAATCGAGCGAAAGCGTTTGTATTCAGGGAGTTTCGTGGAAGTCGGAGAGCTGCGCATACTGGTGTATGTGATGACCGGAAGTCCACCAAACTCCCTGAATGCGAGCGCTTTTCGCCGATTTATCTGGGTTATTATACGAAAACTATCCGTAAAAATGCAAAAAAAGGCTTACACCCTTATGTATAATAAACAGAAAAAATTTTAAATATCGCTTATTAGTGTACCTATAAAAGTTTTGGTAAAGCTCCTTTCTGCTTTAAGTAATGTTCTCCAAATTCAATATAGCGGGAGTTATCTTTTAATAATCGATAAATAATGCGAAGTAATAAATGCGCGGTGGCAATAATCGCTTTTTTAGGCCCTTTATATTTAGCGATGCGCCAGAAAAAGGCTTTGATACGATTATCCTTTCCACGACTAAGAGCAAGCGCCGCTTGTGTTAGGACCTTCTTTAAATACGCATTCCCTTTACGGATACGCGCATTATAATTTTTTTCCCGCGCTTTCATGATTACCAGGTGCGAGACCTGCCCATGAAGCCAAATGTTTCGAAGAAGGAAAGGCGGACATATCCAACCCGATTTCAGCCAATCATGCATTTGTAGTAATCCATTGGTTGTAGAAGCGAAGCTTTCTATAAATTTTTTTGGTCGTGTTCCTTTGGAGGGACTCGTTAAGACACAAGCTACCATTACCTTTTGGTGAATATCGATGCCTGCACAACTATCAACAAGTATATCCATATTAAATTCCTCCTTGCAAATTAGTAGAGGAATAAGTTATCATGTTCATAGAAAATCTTTATTTTTATACTCATGCTTGAAAGCATAATTAATGGTGCAAATGAGCATGACAGTTCAGTTTGTCCCGCGAGGTTTTGGAGAACCTCAATAAGCTATCGACCTACAACTTATTCCTCTATCTCTATTATGATAGAAAAACAGTTGTAGGTCGATAGCTTTTTTCATTATGATTGGTGTCAGCGGAAGCTGACATGGGAGTTTGTCCCAGTATCTTTTATGCGTCTATGAATGATCTGGTACATATCATAGAAGATTGGTTATGATAAATGATAGATATATATACTAGAAACCTCTAACATTGATGCCAAGAGAGGATTTTACTTTTAAACTTCAAAAAGCACTGCCAAGGAAATACTATCAAAAAAAAAGGATTCTTCAACTGAAATGGAATCTGAATCTTGTTTTAAAACAATTTATATATGTAAGGAACGACAAAATAAAATTTTTTTTGTTCAAAATATCTACTTTCTGTCAATACTTTTTTTATTACATAGGTGAAAGATACAAGTTTAAAATTTCTTATTTATTGTTTCGTATATCATCTTATTATTGCTAAGATGGATTTAGCTAATGGGTTACATTCTATTAGGCAATGGAACACATTTTTTGTAATAAATACTAATTAATGTAATTTAAAAGATATATAAGACATGCTTTATATCCGTAAATTGTAGAAAATACGCTATACTTCCCGTATAAAAATAAATGGCTTTATATCAATATTTTTTCAATGTATACAAAAATTATTGATAATCTGAATGCTATTTTTTCATAGGAATATAATCTAATAAATATCTGCAAAATTTTCATTCTGAAATTTCGTCATATATTAACTTCAAAATATAAAGATAGTACATTTATCCATAAAAAGATATTAATTTCTAGTAAGATATATCTGATACACTCTTTTGCAAAATCGAATAAATCCAATTATACCGTATCTCTTTTTTTTGTCTCATTTGATTACATACTCCCATTAATTTAATTAGTTTGTGTAATAAATAACGTATTGATAAAAGATATTTTTTCTGTTAGTATTTCTCCTAGTACGTAGTTTAAGAATATGGGGGTAGGGTATGAATTTAAAATTTTGGATGGTAACTCCTTTTGAAAAGCCGGATGTACGGCTTGCTTTGGAGTTTAAAAAAGCTGGTGGATTTCCAGTTTTACATTTAGGTTGGGATAAGGGAGAAGCAGAAGTAGCGTTAAAAGAATTAGCAATGAGGATTGATCATTTTGGTGTTTGTATTTCTGATATAAGGATGGGAGATATAGAATTACCGAAAAACGTAACAACGATTGTTCAACCTTGGGGATTTCCGAATACTAGAAAACAAGAAGTAGTATGGCAAATCCATTCGATTGAAGAAGCTCAGGAAGCATTATATGAAAAAGCAGATAAGATAATTATTAAGGGAGCAGAAGGTGCTGGATTAAGCGGGAAAGAAACGACCTTCCTATTGTTCCAACAAATCAATAAATTATGCAAAGAAGTTGAAGTTTTTGTTCAAGGTGGAGTCGGGATACACAGTGCAGCGGCATATGGAGCGCTGGGAGTAACTGGTATTATTATGGATTCCCAGTTAGCTCTATTCCCAGAATGTTCTCTTCCAGAGGCGGATAAAAAACATTTAGGCCATTTAAGTGGCAACGAGATTCAAGACAAAGATGGGTACAAATTCTATGTACTACCGAATAAAGAAAATGTAACATTAGGGCAAGATATATTATTAGCTACTGATTTGGTAAGCGAATATAGACATTTAAAATATTTAGTAAAAGCGATTTCGCGGACGATATTTTCACATGTAAAGCAGGCAAAACAGCACGATATATTAGGAGAAAATTCAGTACTTTCGAAAGAATTGAATATAAAGTATCCAATCGCTCAAGGTCCGATGGCGCGTGTTAGTGATATACCCGAATTTTTAGGAGATGTGGCATCAGGTGGAGGTTTACCATTTTTTGCTATGAGTATGCTTTCTGGAGAAGTCGCAGAAAATGCTTTAGAAAAAACAGCAGAAATTTTAGGGGATAAATCTTGGGGCGTTGGTATTTTAGGCTTCATTTATCCTTCGAAATTAGAAGAGCAAACACAACTGATACTAAAAGCAAAGCCAACACATGTGTTAATTGCTGGCGGTAGACCAGCTCAAGCTAAGGTATTCGAAAAGGAAGGCATTAAAGTTTTTATTCATACGCCTGCTCCTGGTCTTTTGGATATGTTTATCAAAGACGGCGCGCGTAAATTTATTTTTGAAGGTAGAGAAAGTGGTGGGCACGTTGGGTCCATCTATTCGACAATTTTATGGGAAAAGCAAATCAATAAAATTTTGAAAATTAACAAACCTTCAGAAGTAACTGCATTTTTTGCTGGCGGTATTCACGATGATTTATCAGCTGCATTTGTTCGTATTATGACAGCACCTTTAGCAGCTAGAGATGTAAAAGTTGGTGTATTGTGTGGAACGGCATATTTATATTCGCACGAGATTGTTGAACGTAAAGCCATTACAAGTACGTACCAAGATATTTTGATAGAAAAAAATCAGACGGTGATTCTTGACTCAGGTAAAGGACAACATACGCGATGTGCTCCATCGACGTTTACTGATTTTTTCAATGCCGAAAAAGCAAGAATGATTGCTGAAAATATGGATTCTGGGGAATTACTGCTTAAGTTGGAGGATTTAAACCTTGGAAGACTTAGGATAGCTTCAAAAGGCATCGAGCGTCATGGCGACAAACTTTTGCCGTTATCGACGGAAGAACAACTTGAAAATGGCCTATTTATGACGGGTGCGATCACTGCTTTTAGTAATAAGAAGCGCTCGATTAAAGAAATCCATAAAATGATTGGTGAAGGCAGTAAAGAGATAACTGATAAAATTGTACTACCAGAATATACAAAAAAAGGAATCTAAATCAACGGATATCGCAATTGTTGGTATGGCAGGTATTTTTCCAGGTGCAGAAGATAACGAGCAGTATTGGAGTAATATTGTTTTTGGTAAAGATTGCATAACGGAAGTACCCGATGAGCGTTGGTCTAAAGAAATGTTTTATGACCCAGATACAAAAGATACGGATCATGTTGTTTCTAAGTGGGGCGGATTTTTAGGTAAACATGACTTCGATGCGTTGGAATTTGGTATAACGCCACAGTCTTTAGCAGCCGTTGAACCCGTTCAATTATTGAGTTTGCTTGTGACGAAGCGAGCACTAGAGAATGCTGGATATACCGACTTGGATAACGGTGATTTCGAGGAGACTTCTGTCATATTTGGTGCGCAAGGTGCGGGAGAATTGGCGACGTCTTATGGTTCTCGAGCTGGATTACAACAATTACTCGGTGAATTGCCAGAAGAGGCGAAAGAGATTTTACCAAGATTAACAGAGGATTCTTTCCCTGGTGTGTTGTCGAACGTTATTGCGGGTAGAATTTCGAATCGCTTGAACACAGGTGGTCGTAACTTCACCGTAGATGCTGCGTGCGCTTCATCGCTAGCTGCTCTGGACATTGCTTTATCAGAGTTAACGACAGAAAAGGCAAATATGGTCATTTTAGGTGGCGCGGATTTGCATAATAGTATTTATGATTTCTTGATGTTCTCGAGTACGTTTGCCTTATCTAAAAAAGGACGCTGTGCCACTTTTGATGAAGGTGCGGATGGTATCGCGCTTGGAGAAGGTGTCGGGGTCGTGGTTCTAAAAAGATTAGAAGACGCAGAACAAGATGGCAACAACATTTTAGCGGTGATTAAAGGTATCGGTGCAAGTAGTGATGGCAAAAGCCTAGGACTTACAGCGCCAAGTCGTAGAGGACAAATAAAAGCCTTGGAGCAAGCATACGAAACTGCCGGAATTAATCCTTTAGACGTTGGTTTGGTCGAAGCACATGGTACGGGGACGGCTGTAGGAGATCAGATCGAACTAAATGCGTTGACAGATCTATTCGTAGATAGTGGTTCAGAGCCAGGTAGCGTTAAGTTAGGTTCCGTAAAATCTCAAATCGGTCATACAAAATGTGCGGCTGGCGTAGCAGGCTTAATGAAAGCCGTGAACAGTGTACGTTATGGTATATTCCCACCTACATTGCATTTAAATCAGCCAAATGCAGCGTACTTCCCAAGTAGTCCATTTTCTTTCCGGACTGAAAAATCAAGTTTCTGGAATGCAGAACGTCGTGTTGCAGGAATCAGTGGCTTTGGTTTTGGTGGTACCAATTTCCATACGATTATTGAAAACTATGGTAACGAAGTAGCGGAAACTCCAATCGAACATTGGCCTTCTGAATTATTTGTTTTTGCAGGTGAAACGCCAGAAGAAGCTTTTGAATTAATGAAAAAAGTACAAGAGGTTTACGAAATAAATAATAAATTAAAAATGAGAGACATTGCGTACTCTGCGTTTAAGCATGGGCAAGACAAGACTGTGCAATATGTTATCGTAGCTAAAACGCGAGAAGAGTTGCTTGCTCGTATTGAAATGGCTAAAGAAGGACATACCGATGAAAATATTCAAAAACTAGCTAAAGTAGATGGAAAAGTAGCCTTTATGTTCTCTGGTCAAGGAAGCCAACGTATCAATATGGCTGCAGACTTATTCATGGTATTCCCTCAATTGCGTAGTCTTTTGAAAGGGAATGAAAAGTATGAAAATATCTTGTTCCCAAATCAAGCCTTTACACCGGAAGCTAGACGTGCGCAACAAGAAATAATAAAAGATACAAGAAATGCACAACCTCTTCTTGGAATCGTGGATACTGCCATTTCTCAATTACTAACTTCGTTTGGTATTCAACCAGATATGGTAGCAGGACACAGCTATGGAGAACTTCCTGCCTTGAGCTTTGCAGGAGTATTTGATACAGATAATTTGCTGAAATTAAGTGAAAGTCGCGCAGCCGCTATTTTGTCCTCAGTGGGTGAAGATACTGGGAAAATGGCAGCTGTTCATACCGATACAAACACAGTTGATGCAATGATTGACGAACTAGAAGATGTTTGGGCGGTTAACTATAATTCTCCACAGCAAACAGTTATTGCAGCAAGTCAAAAAGGCATGGAATTATTCATTAAAAAAGCAGAAGAAATGCAAATACCATACACAGAAATCAATGTGTCATGCGCGTTCCATAGTCCTCTGTTGGCTGATGCGGAAGGTCATTTTGCGGAAGCATTGAGCGATGTTAAATTTAAGAAAGCAACGTTACCAGTATGGTCAAATACAACTTCCAAGGTGTATCCACAAGATCCGAAAGCTATGAAACAACGATTAGCTGAGCACGTCGTAAAGCCTGTTCGTTTTGTGGAGCAAATTGAAGCGATGTATGAAGACGGTGCGCGTGTATTTGTTGAAGTTGGCCCAGGAGGTACCCTTGTTGGTTTGGTTAATAAAACATTGGATTCGGATAAAATTGTCCCTATACAAGTTGAGCGCTCCGACGAGGAAGGCCTAACTTATTTCTTACAAGCATTGGCTAAATATATGACAACCGGTAGAACGATAGACATGGAAAATATGTTCAAAGAAAGGAAGGTCACATTGATTGATTTAGAAAACACGGATAAGTATAAGAAAAATGCAACTGTCTGGAATGTAGATGGTCGAGCTGCAATGCCAGAAAAAGGAGAACTACCTGCTCATGCTGGGAAGCAAGTACAAGGAGAGATTCTTTCGTTGGATAGATTAAAGAAAAATTATTCAGGAACTGCCAATCCAGAAGAGATTGTCATGGCCTATTTAGATAACATGAATGCAATGGTACAAGATCAGAGAGATGTAATGTTAGGCTATCTAGGAAGCCCAGATATTTCTCCACGGATGGCAACAGAACGTAGACAATTTGCGTATAACAATGCTCCTGAAGGTATGGATAACAACGCTAATCTGATAGAACTTGCAGAAACAGAAGTTGTGGAAGAAACAAATGGCCTGCCTGATGTTGCGAGTCTTTCTTCTGATGAAATAGCGAATATTATTTTAGAAATTGTTAGTGAAAAAACAGGATATCCAATTGAAATGCTTGACTTAGATATGGACTTGGAAGCCGATTTAAGTATCGATAGCATCAAAAAAATGGAGATTGTTGGAGCTTTAGGTGAGCGTGTAGCTATGCCTGAAAGTCAAGATGGTGGAATGGATGAATTCTTCGAGAAAATGATTTCCATTAAGAAATTTAGAGATCTTGTTTTCTGGATAGAGGAAATCGGGAAATCGATGGAAGAAGGAACGGCTTCGACCTCAAGTTCCACAGAATTTGAAGGGGTAGCTGCGTTAGATCATTTAGCTTCTACGGAAAACGAAGATGAAATGTTGCCAAATGACGTTGTGCGCATGATTTTAGAAAAAACGTTAACTCCGATTGATGAAATAAATGTGGCTAGCGTCAAAGATAAACTGTTTGCTATAGCTACAGGGGATAAAGATTTAGGAACGCAAATCGTAGAGGTATTGAATCAACAAGGAGCAAAAGCTGGCTTAGTTGACGAAATGGTCTTGAATGAGTGTCACGGTTTAATCATGATTCATTCTGTTGAAAATAAAGAACAAACAGGAGCGAAGCAATTATTTAACCTGTTGAAACAATCTGAGATGAGTCATTTAGAATGGGTTATCGCGTTAGATGATACACCGAGCAAGGAAACTAACGTAGTACCAGAAGGTTTCGCGGGACTTATTAAAGCACTTGTTCATGAATACGCGAATGTTGATTTCTGTTCGATAACGGTAACAAATACACTAGAAAAGGAAGAATTAAGTAAAATTGTGCTCCAAGAACTAGCTGTTGAAAGCAAATATCCAGAAATTGTGTATGAAGGAAAAGAACGTTTTAAAGTTGTTCCTACAATAGTGAATTTAAGTGAGGAAGAGTTAAGCGAATCCACTCTTGCCCTAAATCCAGAATCTGTTGTTTTAGCATTAGGTGGCGCACAAGGTATCACACCACACTTATTATCTAACTTTGCCAAAGAATGCCCATGTCATTACGTGTTAGTTGGAAGAACAGCATTTAATGGAGTAGATGAAGCGCATAAAGATTTAGAAACAATCGAAGAAATTCGCCAACATTTAATTACAGTAGAAGGTTTGAAACAGCCGAAAGAAATTGAAGCTCAAACAAAACAAATTTTTTAAAACGAAACAAATTGCTTCTTCCATAGCTCTAGTAGAACAAAATGGTGGAAAAGTAACGTATAAAAAAGCCGATGTAACAGATCAAGAAGAGCTTCGTCAATTGATTACGGATGTAAAAGAAGAACTTGGTCAAATTGATGGCGTCATTCATGCAGCGGGAATTCTAGAAGATAAATTGTTTAAGCACAAAGAAATAGCTTCTTTTGAACGCGTTTATGACACGAAGGTATTGCCATTAGAAGTAATCATGGATGAACTCGGAACAGAATTGAAATTATTGGTCTTGTTCAGCTCTATCTCTTCTGCCTTTGGTAATGCTGGTCAATGTGACTATTCTTCTGGAAACAGTGCAATGGATGCTGCAGTAACCAATTTCCAAACGGCGAACCCGTCATTAGTTATCAAATCATTTAACTGGGGACCTTGGAAAGGTGCAGGTATGGTAGACGCAGGATTAGAAAGTGAGTTCCGCAAAAAAGGGATTAGCTTTATAGAGTTAGATAAAGGCGCTGAATTCTTTGTAAAAGAAATTTTTCATGGAAAGAATTCACGAGTTTTAGCTATTGCTGGTGAAGAAGAAAATATGGCTAACTTTATTGATGCAGCGTTGATAACGGAGAAGAGGAGCATGGTAAATGTCTGAAAAAAAGACAGCTAATCAAGATATTGCGATTGTCGGCATGTCTATCTTTTCTCCAGCGGGAGATAGCGTAGAAGAATTTTGGCAAGGCATTTCTGAAGGAAAAGATTTTATCACAGATGCTCCTAGTGATGTTATTGATCCGTATCATTTTGAAGGAACGCCAAATGGAGTTGACCGTTTTTATTGTAAACGAGGCGGTTTTAGTAACGCATTTAAAGTAGATCCGCTTCGATATGGTATCTTACCTGTAGCTGCTAATGGAATTGAACCAGATCAGCTAATCTCGATGGCAGGGGCTGAACAAGCTCTTGCCGATGCAGGTGTATTTGAGAAAAATATTCCTCTTAAAAAAGGGAGTATCATTATCGGAAAAGGAAATTTCTCTGGAGTAGTTCCGCTTCGAAGTCTTGAAATTATTCGTATGGCGAGACAATTTACATCTATTCTTAAAACAACATTGCCAGAATTAAAAGATGAAGATTTAGAGAAAGTAAAAGAGGCTTACCAGAGCAAACAAGGACGCTACCAAGCAGACATGGCAATTGGAACCATGCCTAACTTGGTAGCCTCGCTTGTGGCTAATAAATTTGATTTGCAGGGTCCAGCATATACTGTCGATGCTGCTTGTGCAAGCGGAATTGTAGCGATTAATCATTCTATGGAATTGTTGCGTAGTGGCGAATGCGATATCGCTGTCGCTGGTGGGATGCATAGTGCCCATAGTGCGATGTTTTGGGGAGCATTTGATATGCTTGGAGCTATGTCTAGAAAACAAAAAATTGCTCCATTTAGTGAAGATGCTGACGGCTTATTGGTCGGCCAAGGTGGAGGATTTGTTGTTTTAAAAACCCTGAAAAAAGCCGAGGAAGATGGCGATAAGATTTATGCGGTTATCAAGGAGTCAGCTATTTGTAGTGATGGAGCTGGAACCCATGTAACGGTTACTTCAGTGGAAGGTCAAGTAAGAGTTTTAGAAAAAGCATGGGAAAAAGCAGGAATGAACCCAGAAGAATTAGGTTATATAGAAGCTCATGGAACAGCAACGGTTGTAGGGGATAAAACAGAAATTAAGACATTGAAAACATTTTTTGGAGATAACACACATAACAAAGCGTATGTTGGATCTGTTAAGTCTAATATTGGTCACGCTATGCCAGCAGCTGGGATGATCGGCGTTATTAAAGCTGCATTAGCCCTTTACCATAAAAAAAATACCACCAACTTTACATTGCGAAAATCCATTACCTGAAATGTTTGAATCACGCTTTATGCCACCACAGAAACTCATGGACTGGAAAGAAAGTGAATTACCATTAGTGGCTGGTGTCAATGCTTTTGGATTCGGCGGAATTAACGCACATGCTATTCTTACAGCATACGAAGCACCAGCAGATGCCAAACCGCAGAAAAAGAAACCTTATTTTGGTGAAGCCTTGATGATTTCTGCAAAAACCAATGATCAACTTATTGAAAAAATTAAAAGGGGAGATTACACGAATACGGGCGGAAATTATCGTCTTGTTATGTTCACCCTAACAGAAGAAAGAATAGAACGTGCTATTTCCATCATCGAGAAAGGCAAAACGTGGCATGGTCGCTTTGATATTTGGTATAGCAATAATCCAATGCTATTAAACGGAGGAAAGATTGCTTTCATGTTCCCAGGTTTCAATCCTGATTGGGAAAGTGAGAGTAAATCGCTTAGTGATGCTTTTGATTTGCCAGATATAGAAGAATTTGTTAGTTCAATGGATATCAACAAAGAGAAGACGGCGGAAAAATTTATTAGTTCATTAGCTATTAATGAAAAAACAGACAAATCTGCTATTTTGGTTGACTACATTAATTTCCTGACAAAACATTCACTCGATAAGTTAAATATTGAAGCTGATATGTATTTAGGGCATAGTATTGGAGAATGGCAAGCTGTAAGATATGCCGGTATGGTTGAAGGAAATGGTAACAAAATGATTGAGACGATGCGTGATTGGGATGAACTAGTTAATTATCCCCTTATTGCTGCAAGTGGTATTGGTCTAGATAAAGCACAGAAATGGTGCGAAGAAATTCCTGATCTTTACATGGCTAATGATAATTGCCCTAATCAAGTATTGTTTAGTGGGACACAAGAAGCGGGTGACAAATTATGTTCGCTACTTGAGCTTGAAAAGATTTTTTATACAACGATACCTTTCTCAGGAGGTTGGCATACACCACTTATTGCTGAAAGTATGGATAAAAGTCAAGAGTTTTTAGAATATGTAGAAGTGAAAGAAGGAACAGTTCCAGTTTGGTCTTCTGCAACGCTTGAACGTGTACCCCACGAAAAAGAAAAATATGTAGAATTAGTCTCAGAGCAATTATTTAAGCCAGTCTATTTCCGTGGCTTAATTGAAAAACTATATAAAGAAGAAAATGCACGTATTTTTATCCAAATTGGGCGAGGTCCATTAACGAACTTTATAGAGGACACGTTGAAGGGTGAAGATTTTGGAGCGATAGAAGCCAATGTTTCTATTCGTGACGGTGCAGATCAACTTCGCAGAGTTCAAGCTTTACTCTTTGTTGAAGGAAAAGAAGTAGATCCGACGTTCTTAGGCGTAAAACCGATATACCAAGTAGATAATAGCTTGTTGATTATTCCGCGTGGTGCACCAAATGTTGTTGCTGATTTACCTGAGTTAAAAGCGGCAGTAGCGAATAGTTATGGAGACGCTGGTTTATCCGCTCTATCAGAAGGTTCTACGAATACGGAAAATAAAATGCCAATTCCAACAATGCTTAGTGACAATATCCGTGACGCTGTAAAAGTGCAGAAAGAAATAGAACAACTATTTGAAAAACGCATACAAGCTGTTGGTGGAAAAGAAAGAGCAGTAGTGCAGCGACGCACGGTAGCTAAACCAAAAGAAGTACGAAATTTGGAACCTTTTGAAGAGCCGCTTGCGCTTCATTTCAAAGATCATCCGTACCTAGTGGATCATTCCATTGTCCGTCAGCCAAAATGGTGGGATAACCAGGAAGATTTAAATCTAGTTGTTCCATTCACGATGACGATTGAATTATTATCTGAGGTTGCTAAGAAAAGAATGCCAGATAAAAAACTAGTGAAAATTAAGAATGTGGCTGCGTATCAATGGATCGGGTTAGAAAAACCATTTGATGAAAAAATAACAGGAAAATGGTTATCAGAAGACACTATCTCATTGCAACTTGGTTCCTATGCAAAAGCAGAGTTTGTGTTTGCAGACGAGTGGCCGGCGCAACCAAAAGAGTTCACAGGCACCATCGATATCGGTGAGAGTATCATGAAACCATACACGAGTGAAGAGTTTTATGATTTATTCTCCTTCCATGGTCCGCAGTATCACTCGTGTAAAGAAGTATCAAAAGTATCCTCAAGAGGTATGCGAACTTCTGCCGAGAAAAAAGAAGGAAAAGGGTCCCTACTCGATATTATGGGGCAACAACTAGGTCTCTTTTTACATTTGACTGCTAAGAAGAACACAATTTCTTTCCCAGTACGTCTAAAAGAGATGGCGTTATATGAAGATATATTTGACCAAGAAGGCGAATTTGAACACACGTTACAAATTACTCGAATGACGGAATCTGTTATTGCTGGAAATATGATTCTAAAACGAGGAGGAAAAGTTTGGTCTGTTGCTAAAGACTTTGTTTGTCAACGATTTGAGAATCAGTTGCCTGTTTGGTACGTTATTTTGAAACCACAGAAAAATATTCTTGCAGAACAACTCGAGCCTGGCGTATTCCTGTTTAACAATACAAACCAAGAGAATATTTTAGGCTTACTTTCTAAAAGATATTTGAATGAACAAGACAGACAAATGTCAGAAGCACTAGAATCAGCAAAATTACAGCGTCAGTTCCTTATCAGCCGGATTGCTTTAAAAGATGCAGTGCGTCATTATGTAGCAGAAAATAAAGAAGATATGATTTATCCAATCGAAATATTCTCTGGGCACGATGAGCAAGGTAAGCCTACAGTGAACGGCCATGAATTGAGTAGAGATAAAGTAGATAATTATCATGTATCCATTGCTCATAAAGAAAATATTGGCGTAGCCATGGTATCCGACCATGCAATCGGTATAGATATTGAAAGCATTGAAGAAAAAAAATGCTGACTTCCTGAATGTAGCGTTTACTGAAAAAGAACGAACTATGCTTCAAAAATTAGGAAATCAGACAGAAGACATTATCCGTTTCTGGGTAGCAAAAGAAGCAAGTGCTAAAAAAGCAGGAACTGGTTTTAAAGGACAGCCACAGAAATTTGAAGTCACGAAGGTTGAAAATAATATCTTATATGTGAATGAAGACTGTGTGAAGACGTCTGTTATTGAAGGGAAGTACGTGGTTGGATGGACAATTTAAATGAGCAGCAAGTATTCTTGAAGCTAAAGGCATTTATTGTGGAGATTATTGGAGAAGATGTAGCTGGATTTATTGAAATAGGTCAATCCAGTCGTTTTGTTCAAGACTTAGAAATGGACAGTATCCAAATCGTCGTTTTTGCAGAGAAGGTAAAAAAAGAATACGATCTGAGCACAGAATTTGTTGGATGGATTGCTAAAAAATCTATGAAAAAAATTATCAACATGACCATTGGTGATGTCGTCGAGTTTATCGTTCACAACAAATAGTTTTAGCTCTGCTGGTTTGAAATAATATATGTATTGATGGAGAGGACTTACCGTTCTCATCTGGGGCGCAAGCTTTTGATGGGGAGGTTGGTGCCTCTTTCTCTGAATAAAAAGATGGAGAACGAGTTAGATGTTGCAAGCCTCACACCCAATTTTCTTTGAAGGATAGAGTGTAGGAAATGAAAAAATACAGAAGAAAAATAAGGAGGACAAATGGATTATATAGAAATAGAAGGAAAAAAAAATTCACACGATAGAACTAAATCCGTCTGGTGAAGAAACAGTTATCATGTTGCACGGTCTTTTCACAAATCTATCACTTTACTACATGACTATTGGTCCGGAATTAGCCAAAAATAAACGCGTTATTTTGTATGATATGAGAGGCCATGGTATGAGTGAATGGAATGATGAGGGCTTTTCTATTGCTTCACTTTCCGAAGAATTACTCAAAATTATGGATTTTTATAATGTGGAGAACGCCGATCTTGTCGGTTACAGTTACGGCGGGACAGCTGCATTATATACTGCTATTACTTATCCAACTAGAGTTAAAACACTTACTTTAATTGATATGCCTCTTTTAAATGAAGCCTATTTTAAAAATGTATCGTTAAACAGTGAAGAGATGTTCCAAACGTATAGGAAATCTGTTGGGGTAGCGGTAAATAAAAATGTAGTCGAGCAAGCTGAGAAAAAAATAGATAAGATTGTAAACGAAGGTCAGTTGGTTGATGCGATGACTATGAGCCAAAGCTTGTTGACAGAAGACAAAATTAGCACGATAAAGAAACCAGTTTTGCTTCTATACGGTACTAAATCTCCATTTATCCAAACTGGAAAGCTGTTAGAAAAACTATTACCTGATTCCCAGATAAATACCGTGTCTGGAGATCATAATTTTCCAGTCAAGAAGGGTAAGTGGATTGCTCAAAACATAACTAATTTTCTTTCTGAAAAGAATGAGGCCATTTTTTTTAAAATTACAAAACATCCAAAAATCGTATTATTTGAATAAGGAAGAATTCCCGGTATTACAGGGGATTGATTTGGAGATTGGTCGCGGAGAATTTATTTCTATTTTAGGAGAATCTGGCGGCGGTAAATCCACTCTGATGAATATTATTGGCGGACTAGATAATAAATATTCCGGAGAAGTGGTTGTGAATGGCCGAAATATTAAAGAAAGCACGGAGAAAGAACTAGATTTGTATCGTCGCAATACGATTGGTTTTATTTTCCAATCCTTTAATTTAATCAATTATCTCAACGTGTTAGATAATGTTTTAATCGCATTAAAAATGACCAATTTGACGAAAGAAGAACAGTTGAAACGAGCTACCGATTTATTAAAACAAGTCGGTTTGGAACAACATATGGGGAAACATCCTAATCAACTTTCAGGTGGTCAAAAGCAGCGTGTGGCAATTGCCCGAGCCTTAGCCCATGATCCGAGCATTATTATTGCAGATGAACCAACAGGAGCGCTAGATGCTCAAAATACGAAAGAAGTATTAGAGATTTTAGGTAACATTGCAAAGTCCGGTAAATTGGTTGTTGTGGTTACCCATTCGCAATCTGTTGCTGATTACGGCACGTATATTGTGCGTTTAGCAGATGGAAAAGTGGAAGAAGAGCAAAGACTTCGCGAAACATATGCCATCGAAAAGCAAAAAACAGCGATTAGTAAGCCACTTTCTTTTAGCAGTCTCATTAAAATGGCATGGAGTCACATGATGTACGGTATTAAGAGAAACCTACTCATCATTCTGGGCGGTGGTATTGGTATATTTTCTGTGTTACTAATGCTAGCTTTGGGCGCTGGAGGAAACGGCTATATTAATAAGCAAGTTGGAGATTTGGTTAATCCGAACTCTTTTCAAGTGGTGAAGGAACGCGAAGATAGCCAGAAAGTAAAGCATTCCGAAACGATAAACAACCAAGACATTAAGAGACTTGGGAAATTAGAACATGTTGAAAATGTCCAAAAAGGCGTGTTTACTGGAGGGGCAACTTTAAACTTTGCAGAAAAAAAAGCACAAACCACCATTTTTCAAACACTTACGGATAGTATAAAGCAAAATGATATTAAGATAGGGAGAGCCCCAGTAAAAAATGAAATTCTGTTAGAAAAAGGAGTAGCAAAGGAACTCAGCAAAAATTATAAAGATTTGCTTGGGAAAAAAGTCAAATTATCTTTACAAGTTTTAGACTCCGCTGACGTTCCAAAAATCATTTCGGCAGAGCTTACGGTTGCAGGTATTTCGAATGAACAAGGCAGTTCATCGGTTTCCTATGATACGTTAGAAGCAATGCACAAGAAAAATAACGTTACTCTTACCCCTAATTTTATTAACATTACGGTTGATGAAACTACGAATGTAAAAGCCGTTCAAAATAAAATTAAGGCCCTGAAAACAGACAGCAAAATAAGCTTCTCCGTTACAGGGGTTGGTGCCATCTTAGACACAGTGACACTGTATATTAATCTTGCGGTTTATGTTTTAACAGCCATTGCTGGGATTTCATTACTTGTTTCTGCTATCATGGTAATCGTTGTCTTGTATATCTCGGTTTCTGAGCGAACGAAAGAAATTGGAATTTTACGAGCGCTAGGTGCTAGAAGAAAGGATATACGTTACTTATTCGTATCAGAGGCCCTCTTTTTAGGGATTTTTAGTTCTATCTTAGGTGTCATTGGAGCTCTCGTCGTTCAGACGCTGATAAATCCAATTGCCTATGAACATATTTCTTACAATATTGTGCAGCTATCACTTGGACAGATTCTTTTTGGAATTGGAATCAATTTACTGATTAATTTACTTGCTGCTCTAGCTCCAAGTCGAAAAGCGGCCAGACTAGATCCAATTGAAGCAGTAACGATGGAATAATTATCATGCAACAAGAATTATGGAGGGAAATCTTATGAAAAAAGCCATTATCGCATTGGTCGTTATTGTTTTGTCGGTAGCGGTATTTGTCACTGCTTGTAGCTCACCAAAATCAGATTTCATGTCGTCTTTCCGAAACCTCATAAAAAATAAGCAGTATACCGCGGAGTTTACATTACAGCCAACAGAAATATCCGGATTCTCTGTGTTTGATTCACTGAACCCAGATGCATTACTAGCCAGCAACTTGAAAGTCAAAACATCAGGAGACAGCGAGCGTGATGTAACGCATCATACGTTTGGGCTTCATATTGGAGGTTTTCCGGCGCTCGATATAACTGCGCACGCTCTCCGCAATGGGAACACGGGGCAAATTTTTATGCCGACGAATGATTTTTTCCAAACATCAGTACCTGTGACATACGTGCTAGATGCGGCGACAAATTCTGTTTTCTCTGAAGTACTTGCTGACAATCAAGATATGAGAGACAAGCACCTTGACCTATTACAAGTTTTGCAAAACGTAACGAACAAAGTCGTGGATGAAAAAACAGCTAATGAACAGGCAGACCAGATTCGCGCTGTAGTAGAAAAAACGATTATTCTGCTTTATAAACAGTTAAATGGCTTAGAAAAGAGTAACTATCGCGCGACTGATGGGAAGATTACGCTCACGCTTAATGAAAAACAACTCGCGGAATTTGCAAATGCTTGGCTGGAAGAATTCTACTCCAATCAAGATTTTTTGAAAATTTATGCTGACATAGCTGATTTAACGGAGTCCGAAGCAAAAGAAAAATGGCACACTATGAATAAAAACGCCCAAGAGACGCTTAAAAACTTAGTGCAAAATGATGAGGCACAGCTTGGTGTGACTATGACTCTACAACCAGATGCGGATAAGGGGATTAAACAACTTGTCATGGCAGTAGATTACGAAAATAAAGAGATGAATCAGAAGCTGAAATTCGATTTTACGGTGGAACTTTTGGACTTTGAGAAAATACCAACAACCCCAAGTAAGGAAGGCGTTGTGACGGAAAAAAAAGTTTGACGCAATTATGACAGATATTATTCGTGAACAGCGTAAGTAATGAACGTAAAATGTGAATGAATCTAAGTTATGCTGCTTTTCGCTGATAGTTTTTCAGGGAATGGCAGCCTATTTTTGGTATGAGAAAAAGGATTAATTGTGTATTACCTTTATGCTGATATGGGGATTGTACAAGATGGCATTCAGACGATGAAGTAGCATTGGCAGCTTTGATCGAAAACTTACAACGTGAAGAGCTAGCACCGATTGAGGAGGCAAAAGCGTATCAAAGTTTGCTAGATATGCAAGAAGTGAGCCAGGAAATACTAGCTCAGTACGTCGGGAAAAGCCAATCCGCGATAGCTGATAAATTGCGTTTGCTAAGGTTGCCAGAAGCCGCCCAGCAAGCCGTTTTAGAGAAGCAAATCTCGGAGCGCCATATCCAGACGTTAGTTCCAGCCAAGCCAAAGCCTAAAAAAGCAAAACCGAAACGCCAAGCAATTAGCCGTGATGTTCGAATTGCTGTGAATGCAATCAAGCAGTCCATCATGATGGTAAAGGATAACGGTATGGATTTACAGATGGAAGAGGAGTCTGATGATTACTATCAAATTCCAAAAGCAAAAAAAAGCGATCAAAAAGCAGATTTCCAACGAGGATATCTGTTTTTTATTGACATTAGGCGAATACCATCATATAATTTACCTAACGATAGGTAGAAAAGAGTGGTAGTATGAAGAAAAAAGAGAAGACATATCAACAAATATTAGAGGTTACATTTGCATTATTTGCGGAATTTGGTATTCAAGGCACGAGTTTAGCTATGATTGCTGAAAAAGTAGGCATCTCAAAACCGTCCATTTATTATCACTTTTCCTCCAAAAATGCGCTAATAGATACCGTTTTTAAAGTCATATTTGAGGATTATCGCTTCGACAATTACTTCCAAGTAGATAAAATGACGGCAAAAAACTTCGAGAAAAAACTGTATAGCGGTGGAATTTCCATGATTCCTGAAGCAAATGAAGAAAATTTTATAGTGATGAAGGTGCTGAACGAATTCATTTTAACTGCGGGAAGAGAGCATAATTATGCAGGGGAAATAGTGGGACTGCAGGAGGATTTTCTGCTAGGTTTTGAGCGTTGTATTGATCTGGGCGTTGATCTGGGTGTTGTCGATGCAAAAGATAGTAAGGCAAAGTCACAGGTTTTGGCGCTTACGATTGATAATATTTCAAACTATATGTTAATGGGCATCCAAGTGGAACACCGGAAAATATGGAAGTTGGCTATCGAAAATATAATGAAGAGAGTGAATAAATAATGCATAAAAATAAGCGAACGATATTGAGCTTTTCGACCTTTGATAAACTGCTAATATGCCTTGTTCCGCCGATTATAGGGCTGATTCTCGGATTTTTCATACCGGACATTGCAAAATGGGCGGTGTCTTTACCGTGGATTCCGTTGAAAGGACCTTTTGAACTCATTGTTTCCATTCGTGAAACTTGGATTGTTTTTGCGACAACAGGATTGGGTGTTATCGCTGGAATATGGCTGTCTGTCATGGCTTTTCACGAAAGTCTTGTGATGGATATTGGAGACGCCGATGTGAAATTCACGATTTCTGGCGTGGAGTCGATCTTTCCTAAAGCGCGGATTTCGATGGTATTTTTAGATAAGAAGCAAGTGGTTTTGCTGGACTTGGAGAATCGGGAAATGTATCGAGAAAAGCAGGAAATGAAGGCTGGACAAGTGGAGCGAGCATTCACAGAACACGGTTATAGCTGGCAATCGGTGGATCCTTTTCAGACGGAATTTAAGCGATGGGTAGCGCAAACACCGGAATTTGAGACAGGTGAAAATGCTTTATTTGCGGCGCGTGAAAAGGCGTTGGAGAAGTCTGACGAAAAGGACGCGCGGGAACTTCGCAGGGAGATTTGGAATGTTGGTATTTCGGTGAAAGATGATGGTAAAAAGCAATATTGGCGTAGGCAAAAAGAAGAATTGCGATCAGCCGCGCAAGTAAGGTGCAATTTTTCATGAAAACCTATACAATAAGGGTAGAACGATGGATAAAGGAGGGGAGCGGTGCACTCGCAAGGTGTTACTGCGAATAATATGGCGAAAATAATTTTTGTAAGAGATGAACAAGATGAATTTCAAGCATATGATTTCCTACACAGTTTGATTAAAGAACAACCTTTAATGTCGACCCTTTTATTGCAAGGCCTGATGCAGCTAGAGAAAGCGGAAACGAGAAAATTATCAACGGGAAAACAGATTTTACCGGAAGTTCATTTGACAATCGGCAAAAATCAATCGTACTCGCTACAAACGAATAAAATCGAGACGTCGGTTGACCAACCAATCGAGGAAATGAAAGTCCACTTCAAAGATAAAAATTGTCGGATGCTTTATTTCACGGCTTTTTCGGATACAGAAACGTATTATTGCTTCGTAAAAGGCTATTTTAAAGATCGCAACCCGTTCAATGATAAAATGGGAGCTTATCGGGAAGAAGTGAAGCGGATTTTCCTTCGTCGCGCAGAGGCAAGATTGAGTATTGGCAAGGATGATTATGAATTTGAATCACTGAAAGAATTGGCGTGGCAGAACGAAGCGATTGTTCATTATTTGGATAGTTTTTCGGCGCGATTGGGTCAATTTATTTTTGCTAAACGCGTGAAAAAGAAATGGTCGCAGTTGGATTTAGGTCTGAAATCGGATTTATCGCCACTTGTGATTTCGCGATTGGAAGCAGGAGATCCGGATATGACTGTTCGTATGTATCAAAAGGCATGTGAAGTGCTGGATGTTTCGACGGATTTTACGGATGATCATTTGACGATTGAATAGTGTTTTAGAATGGGGATAAGGAGATGGTTTCTGGTTTACTCAGGAGCCATTTTTTAGTTCTTAATATAGAAAAAAGGTCGCTAAAATGGGATTTTTAATAGAAATATCCTGAGTATCGCTTGAAAAACCTCTATAATAATTCTTTATTTATGGAAACGTATGTTCTTATTTGCTTGACTTTACCCATGAAAACTATTAAAATAGAAGCTTCACGCAAATGAAGGTGAAGAGGGGGAAATTTCTTTGAGTAAAACAATAACAGCACAAGAAAGACAGGAATTTAAGACTATACCGATTGTCACGGCTTTTCTAATTGCAGGATTTATAGGCTTGTTTAGTGAAACGGCTTTAAATATGGCACTTACGGATTTAATTCGTGTATTTGATGTAAGTTCAGCAACGATTCAGTGGCTAACGACGGGATATTTGCTGACATTAGGTATTTTAGTACCAGTTTCAGGACTTTTATTACAATGGTTTACCACGCGAAAATTATTTTTTGCATCTGTCGTATTTTCGATAGTTGGAACGCTAATCGCAGCATTGGCACCGGATTTTGGGATTTTAATGATCGCTCGGGTTATCCAAGCGATTGGTACCGGACTTTTACTACCATTAATGTTCAACACGATTCTGGTTATTTTTCCAGAGCATAAACGGGGATCTGCGATGGGGCTTATCGGACTTGTTATTATGTTCGCGCCCGCAGTGGGACCAACGATTTCAGGACTTATTATTGAGAATTTAACATGGAACTGGATTTTTTGGATTGCCTTACCGTTCTTAGTCTTCTCATTGCTTTTTGGACTGCGTTATATGAAAAATGTATCCGAAGTTACCAAGCCACGTATTGATATTTTATCGATTATTTTATCGACGCTTGGTTTCGGGGGAATTGTGTACGGCTTTAGTAGTGCCGGCGAAAGTGGCTGGGGAAGCGCGCTCGTCATTACAACGATGGTTATAGGTGTCGTCAGTTTGGGCTTATTTGCTTGGCGCCAACTGACGATGGATCAGCCGATGATGGATTTACGCGTTTTCAAATTTCCGATGTTTACGCTTGGATTATTGATCGTTTTCATCGCATTCATGATTATCCTATCAACCATGATTTTATTGCCGCTTTATTTGCAAACAGGACTAGCCTTAGCTGCATTTTCAGCTGGATTGGTACTTTTGCCAGGTGGGGTCATAAACGGCTTGCTATCACCGGTTACAGGGCGTCTGTTCGATGCATTCGGTGCCCGCGTGCTGGTCGTTCCTGGATTCATCGTGTCGGTCGTGGCACTTTGGTTCTTAACGCAAATCACGCTAGACACAACGGCTGTTACAATCATTATCTTGCATAGTGCGCTCATGATTGGTGTATGTATGATCATGATGCCAGCACAAACAAACGGCTTAAATCAGCTACCACCAAAAATGTATCCAGATGGTACAGCGATCATGAATACATTACAACAGGTTTCAGGCGCAATTGGTACAGCGGTGGCAATCACGATTATGTCAGCAGGTCAAAAAACATATATGGCGACCGTGACGAATCCAGGCCCGCAAGACTTAGCCGCATCGCTTGTCGAAGGTTCGCGTAACGCGTTTACGTTCGGCCTCGTGATGGCGATTATCGGTCTAGTTATATCACTATTTCTTCGCAAAAAAGCATAAAAACAAGCCGTGTCGATGAATTTCAGGCGCGGCTTTTGCGTATAATGAAATTTATTTTCGCATAAAGTAAGACTAAACCTTAATTTTTTGATAGAATAGAAGAGGAGAAGTATAACGAAACGAAGCATTTGTCGACGCATGGAAGTTCGGCGATTAATCACGTGGAATGAGTTTATCGGCGTTTCGGTGCTATAAATATGTGAGGGTTGGTGAAATAGATTGAGCAAAGTGATCGCACTGGCAAATCAAAAAGGTGGCGTGGGCAAGACAACGACATCTGTTAACTTAAGTTCTAGTCTTGCGTTTCTAGGTAAAAAAGTACTGCTTGTGGACATCGATCCTCAAGGGAATGCGTCGAGCGGAGTTGGCATCAATAAAGGTGAGATCGAGCATTGTATCTATGATGTGCTTGTGGATGACGTTGCACTTAAAGATGTTATTAAACCAACAGCAATGGAAACATTGGAAGTGGTTCCCGCTACGATTCAACTTGCTGGAGCAGAGGTTGAGCTTGTTCCAGCTATATCACGTGAAATTCGTCTGAAAAAGGCGATCGATTCTGTTCGCGATGACTATGATTATGTGATTATTGATTGTCCGCCATCCCTAGGACTGCTTACGCTAAACGCCCTTACTGCCTCTGACACGGTTCTAATTCCGGTTCAGTGTGAGTATTATGCGCTGGAAGGCTTGAGCCAGTTACTAAATACCATTCGTATCGTCCAAAAACATCTAAATGAAGATTTGCAAATTGAAGGCGTACTGTTGACGATGCTAGATGCCAGAACGAATTTGGGCATTCAGGTTATAGACGAAGTGAAGAAATACTTCCAAAATAAAGTTTTCGAAACGATTATTCCACGTAACATTCGTTTGAGTGAAGCGCCAAGTCACGGGAAACCGATTATTTTATACGATGATAAATCCCGTGGTTCTGAGGTTTACGTAGATCTTGCAAAGGAAGTGATTGCTCATGGCTAAAGGATTAGGAAAAGGAATTAGCGCGCTGTTCAACAATGTCGATCAGAATGAGGAAGCTGTGCAAAGCATCCCTGTTAGCGAAATTCGCCCGAATCCGTATCAACCACGTAAAACATTCGATCCTACAGCACTTCGCGAATTACGCGACTCTATCAAGCTTCATGGTATTTTGCAACCTGTTATCTTACGTCGATCAGAGGCGAAAGGGTACGAACTTGTTGTTGGTGAACGTAGATTCCGTGCAGCGAAAGAAGCCGGATTAGAAGCTATTCCAGCTGTTGTACGTACGTTAGATGACCGCGAAATGATGGAGTTAGCCGTTTTGGAGAATTTGCAGCGTGAGGATTTATCGGTGCTTGAAGAAGCGGAATCCTATGATCTTCTAATGAAAAACTTAGATTTGACCCAAGCCAAATTAGCGGATCGTCTAGGTAAAAGCCGTCCTTATATCGCGAATATGGTACGTTTACTTTCATTGCCAGCAGAAGTTCAAGTGATGCTTCGAGACGGTTCATTATCGATGGGACATGCTCGTGCCTTGCTCGGGTTAAAAGATAAGAAGAACATCAAACCAGTCGCTAAAAAGGCAGTGGCAGATGGCTTGACAGTTCGCCAGTTGGAGAAATTAGTCGGGGACTTGAATAACAATGTTTCACGTGAAACACCCAAAAAACAGGAGAAAATCCCAGTTTTTATCAAAGAAAGTGAATCACAATTACGTGATAAATTCGGAACAGCGGTTTCTATTAAGCGTCGTGATAACAAAGGTAAAATTGAGATTGAATTTTTATCTGAAGATGATTTAGGGCGTATTTTAGAAATTTTAGATGTTCAGTTTGACGAGGATTAAGGCGTATGGAACAGACTTTTAATCTAAATGATATTGTCGAAATGAAGAAGCAGCATCCATGTGGTACCAATCGTTGGCGGATTATTCGACTGGGTATGGATATTCGGATTAAGTGCGAAGGCTGCGGACACAGTGTGATGATTCCAAGACGCGAGTTTACGAAGAAAATGAAGCGGGTTTTGGAGAGAGCGGAGTAAAATAAAAGCGTTGAATGAGTAGCCTGAGCTGTTCATTCAACGCTTTTATTATGCAATAGAAGTAATAACAATACTAATTCCAAGCATGAAAACCGCGCTTGTTAAGACGCTGCCAAGAATGTAACGCTTTTGAGTGAAATTTAGCAATGCTACCGCTAAAAAGGAGAGAGCAAGTAGGATTTGAATCCAAATAGGGTAAGCAAAGCCTTCTTGTGTTTGAATAATGCTATACGTTATATTTATAAAGAGGATAGCGTATATAACTAGAAAAATACTGGAGATTATTTTGAAAATAGTCATTTGGTTTAGCTCCTATGTTTTTTGTTAGAGTCTGCAGATGTGGTTTCTATTCATTTTCTAAAATTTTATACTTCATTCCCTTGTCTACACCAGAGTTTCCGCCGAGTGGCATAGAGTAAACACCTAATACAGTTTCATTTAATTTTTTTTAGATATATATATTGATATTTGTAATCAGGATCACTGGTATAGTAAGTAATCGTTTCAAAGTTGCCAGTCAGTATGTTTAAAGTTGTTTTAGATTCTTTGATATCTGATTTAGGAACCCCTTGCTTTTTTATATACTGTTCATAAGAATTGATAGCTATATTCTTAGTATGATAGTACTGATAGGTAAAGTATATTGCAAATCCTGCCATGATAACTATTAGGCCCGTAAAAATGTATTTCTTCATGATTTATCCATCCTCGCTTGTAATATTTTGATAATGTGTTATTACGAACATAATATCATACATTTGATAAATTTACGTAGAAAAGGGAGATAAAAATGAAAAAATGGGTATTTATAATGTTTTTAATGGTACTTTGTGTATTTCCTATATCAGGAAATGTAAGCGCATCCGAAATAGAGGCTAAAGAAAATTATGATGGTTTGATTGATTCAGGAATAATGGATGTGGGGATAACCTATGAAAATTGGCTAGAAGCGAATTCTTTTCCAGAGCCAACTGAAGAAGTACAGAGAACATTACTGAAGGCTTCTTCTTACACAATGCAATCGGGTGATATTTTTGTAACAAATGCAACTAGTTTAGGTGGTATGACTGGTCATGCAGCCATTGCAACATCAAGTAATTGGGTACTGGATATTCCTGCTGTAGGTAAGACTACACGACAAAGTACATTGGCAACTTGGAAAAGCTTTTATAAATCAGGAACTGTATGGGTATACCGCGTAGATAGTAAATATCGGGATATTGCCATAAAGGCTGCGAGTTGGGCGGATCGGAATTACTATAGTACGACGGGCAGTAGTAAGCAAAATATTTTCCCGCGATACGGATTTTTGAGTGGGCCTGTTCAATTTACGACGAATCCAACGTATTGTTCTAAAATTCCGTATCAAGCTTATTGGAATGGTTCGGAAAATATGGCGTTTATGAAGGTTAGGGCTCCGGGGTTTGTTGTGACTCCGTATGGATTAGTAGATAGTTTTAGTAACAGTTATAAACCAAAACTAGTTGCGAAATTTTAAAAATACGAAAAGGCCAAGACACTACCGATTTCATGTAGTCATCTTGGCCTTTTAATCATGCTATATTACTTCCCACCAAACAAATCTTTAATTCCATTCACGATATTTCCAACATCACCAAGGGATTCTGTGATATTTGCGTTTTCTGTTACTTGGTCAACGAGGCCGCCAGCTTGTTCGCTGATTTGACCTGTAATTTCTTCGGGGTTGATTTGTTCTGTTAGGTTCTGTGCTTGCTCCGTGAGGTCTGTTGCACCGCCTGTTACTTGATCGACGACGTCACCTGCACCGCCGAGTAAATCTGTTACTTTTTCTGTTGCCATATCTTTCAAAAAATCGAATAAAGCCATACTATCGTCTCCTTTTGTGCGATTTTCATAGACTCCGTTTCCCAAAAAAGTACGCAAAAAAGACCTTACGTAAAAAACGTAAGGTCTCGCAAACAATGATGTCATTGCTAGTAGCGCCGGGGTTGCCCCGTACTGACGACTCTACTATTACTGCTACTCCCCTTATCGGAACGAGAATATGAATTACCTATAGAATAGCATGATTTCACGCCAAGTGCAAGGTTATCCTTATTTTGTTAATTTGAAAGAGCCCATTGTTTTGAAGTCATACGTGACGATGGAGTTATTGCCAGCGAATGATTGAACAGATAGGTTGGTTCCAGATCCAGACAAGAACGCGCGTAGGTTTGTTGCTGTGTAGATTGCGTCTGTTGTTTTTGTGCCTAGCGTTAGTGTTTGTGGTGTGTTGAATTGCACGAGGCTACCTGCGCTCACGCTGAAAATGTTACCTTTTGCATTGTTTGATTTCAAGTATACGTTTGCTACATCTTTAAAATCAATCACGGATTTAGCTGTTTTGATTAGTTGTGTTGATTTAGCGCCACCATTTAGGACAAAGCTAGCGTCTTTTTCAACGTCAAAACCTGTGGAAGCATAGATTAGGCCAGCTGTACCAGTCGCGTCTTGATTGAATTCTGTGCTTGAGTTAGCACCAAATGTTGGTTTTCCATTCATATATAATGCGACATCTACAGAGTTTGTTGTGAGTTTAGAGCCAGCTTCTGTAGAGAAGAATGGTGTTGCGCCAGTCATGTTGAAGACTTTTTTTGCGGATGTGATATTGACAGTCGCATTTTTGTTAACGTAAACTCTTGGATTAGCTTGGGCCATTAGGAAGGCATCAGCGGTTGTTGTAGCCGTGAAGTTGAGGTTTTCACCGAATACGATTGTGTTTACTTTTGCGATTTCAAGTGTGGATGTTGTTGTTACGTTTGTTGTACCAAAGAATGATACAGTACCTTTTGGCGCATAGGCTATTTGTTTACCAGTGAACGTCACGTTGTTAAGCGCAAGTTGATTAGGCAATTCGGTGCGGTAGATACCGTATGAACCAGTGGATTCAATAGATAAATCCTCAAGTGCGATGTTACCCAATTGTTTTGTGTTGATAACATATTTGCTCATGTCTAGTTTATGGTTATTACCTAGAACTAGTGGGTTATGTTGGCCCGGAATGATGATGTCGCTCGTTGCTGTGATGTCTGCGGCAATTGAGATAATGCCTGTTGGTGACGTTTCCAAAGCGTTTTTTAACTCTGCAAAAGTAGTGACAGTAACCGTCTTGACTTCGGCTGCTTGTGCCACGACATTAGAAATATTTCCTCCAAAAGATAATGATGTTGGCGCAATGAGGACTGCTGCCGCTGTTAGAACGGATAAACCAAGTTTTGTTGTTGTTTTCATTTTTTTTCTCTCCTTTTGTTTTGCTATTGCAATTTGGCTAAACTGCAACTTCCGCCATGATACCACGTTGTAGGGGCGTTCAGGGGTGACATTTGTGTGGATAAAAACCGAATAAAGTATGAACGATTGTTATTGGTCGCGCTTTCTTGGTGATATATGCTTGTTTTTAGACTTGAATTAAAGGAAACAGGTGGTTTTTTCGGTACACAATAATACTTTATTAAATGAGAGATTGGCGACGAATTGGGATTTGTAAGGGCTAATAGTTGTTTTCCGAGCATATGTTTTGTAGAATGGAGTTAGTATTACTTTATAATTATTATAAAAAACGGAGGTTAGATGAATGAGTAAAAAAACTAACAACAAACCAAGGTGTTCCAATTGGCGATAACCAAAATTCAGTGACGGCAGGGCATCGAGGTCCTACATTATTGGAAGATTACGTTTTGATCGAGAAATTAGCACATTTTGATCGTGAACGTGTTCCAGAACGTGTCGTACACGCGCGTGGAATTGGTGCGCATGGCGTATTTACAGTTAAAAATAGCATGAAGAAATATACGAAGGCAGCATTTTTACAAGAAGAAGGACAAGAGACAGAGGTTTTTGCTCGTTTTTCTACTGTAATCCATGGCTTGCATTCTCCTGAAACATTGCGTGATCCACGTGGATTTGCGGTTAAGTTTTATACAGAAGAGGGAAATTACGATTTTGTTGGTAATAACTTGCCTGTATTCTTTATTCGCGACGCAATTAAATTCCCGGATGTTATTCATTCTCTGAAACCTGATCCAAGTACGAATATGCAAGATGCGAACCGTTATTGGGACTTTTTCAGTTTAACTCCTGAGGCTACAACGATGATTACATACCTATTCAGTGATGAGGGTATTCCAGCTTCGTTCCGCCAAATTCGTGGTTCGAGTGTTCATGCTTTTAAATGGACGAATGAAGAGGGCAAAACGGTTTACATCAAAATGCGTTGGGTGCCAAAAGCGGGTATCGTGAACCTTTCGACGGACCAAGCGGCACAAATTCAAGCGAAAGAGTTTAGCCATGCGACTCGCGATCTCCATGAAGCGATTGATAAAGGCGATTTCCCTGAGTGGGAGCTTTATATTCAAGTGCTTGACCCTGCGAATATTGATAACTATGATTTCAACCCGCTTGATGCGACGAAAGATTGGTTTGAAGATGTATTCCCATATGAGCACGTTGGGACAATGGTGTTGAACCGCAATCCTGAGAACATTTTTGCGGAAACGGAATCGGTTGGTTTCAATCCTGGCGTACTTGTACCTGGAATTTTGCCGTCTGAGGATCGTATGTTGCAAGGTCGTCTGTTCTCGTATTCGGATACGCAGCGTCACCGTGTTGGCCCGAACTACTTGCAACTGCCGATTAATAGTCCGAAAGTGGACGTGAATAACAATCAGCGTGATGGCGCGATGCCTTTCAAACAGCAAACAAGCTCGATTAACTATGAGCCGAATAGCTATGATACGACGCCAAAAGAGACGCCGCGTTATGTGGAGGATGAGCAAGATTTGATCGCTGGAAAAGTTGGTCGTTTGGAGCAAGAGAAACCGAACAACTTTGGTCATGCGCGCGAAGTTTGGAATCGTTATTCTGACGGCGAACGTGATGCGCTAGTGAACAACATTGTTGGCGATTGGGAAGGCGTTCGTGAGGATATCAAAATCCGTAACCTGCGTAACTTCTATCAAGTGGAACCAGTCTTTGCAGAACGCGTGGCAAAAGGAACTGGCGTTGACTTGGAGAAACATATTTCTGACTTGAAATAATAGTTGATGGACCGGTGGGGCGTGATGCTCTGCTGGTTTTTTTGTTGGGGCTGTTCGAATAAAATGAGTTACAGCCCCAATATGCATGAGAGCGAAGCGAACATGTAAACCTTCCGTGGCTGTTCGAATAAAATGAGTTACAGCCCCAATATGCATGAGAGCAAAGCGAACATGTAAACCTTCCGTGGCTGTTCTGGATATAAAACTGGCGTATACGGCAAATCGTAGGTATTTCAAATTCATTATGCTAAAATGTGATTTACTACACAAAAAGGGAGATATAATAATGAAAATGATTAGAATCAGTCTTTATATGTTTATGTTTTTGTTTGGAAGTGCAACACTGGATTCATTAAACGTGTTTGCTGATGAGATGCATAACCATGAAGAAATGAGTGACAAATCAGAAGTAGAAAAAGTACAAATGCTAGCCCGTCGACGGATAATTTAACAGTAAAGAATGTGAAACGACTAGAGTATTCTATGCCAGATAATCCACCTGTAGATTTAATTAATCAATATTTAAAAGCAGGATGGGAATGGAATAAAGAATTTAATTACATGTTTAAAGATGTATTGTATGAAGATGAAACTGTTAATATAAATGGGATAGATTATGTAACGGATGAAAATGGAGAAGTATCGACAAAAATAAGTGTACGCAATGGGTCGAGTAAAGTAGAGGTCTCGTCGGATAACTATGATACCTATCCCGTGAGCCTAACAGCTGAAAAGAATGATAAGCCTAAGCAAGTTAATGTAACGTCTGGTGAGCAAGGAGAAGTAATGCTTTTAGAGGAAATTAATTTAGATACAATGATTGATAGAATGGATGAAGCGAATGGTCAGAAAATAAATGTGGAGAATACTCTTGCGTCCAATAAATTTATTGCTGCTCCACTGGGAAAACAGGATGGTCAACGTATTGAGGTTTTGTTAATGGCATCTAAAAAAGGTGACCCAGTAACTTGTAATCGGTATAATGGACCGTGGGGAAACAATACGTACTATATCAAGAGCAAGAACCCTGTTATGGCAGCAAGGAATTTTTTATGGAGTGATTGTGACCAAGCGTTAGTTTGGCATGTCCAGTGTTTAAAAGACTATGGACTCGAAAAATACAGGTATTGTTCATGGGGAACAGCTTCGAAAAGAGGTAAATGCAGTGGCCTTATAGGGCATAGCAAAACATTTCACGCACATTAGGAGTGGCATAGATGCTAAAAAAAAAATAATAATGATATTTGGAATTTTGTTAATAGGTTTTTTTGTATATCTAGGTATTAGCTGGGCTAAAGATATGTGGCCTATTAAAGACACAGATTTAAAAAATGATGGGATAGGAAAGTTGTCTATTGGAATAGATGAAGCGCACATTAGGCATTACTATCCCGAGTTTGCTATTTTCCATGAAAAAAATAGCAATACCTATTATTATAATGATGAAGGGGATTTTGTTGCAACTACTATGAATAAAAAAAATAGTTTGCATTGAATTGAAAAATGAGGTTCCTAAGCAAAAAATTTGCTACGGGAAAAAATATAACAATAGGTAGTTCGCTGGAGGACGTTGAAGCAGCATATGGAACGAATTATAGAAAAAAAAAACTACTGAACGTTATGGAAATGTTATCGAATACCAAGATTCTAAGACGAAGAAAATATTAGTTCTGGGTATTTTTGATAACAAAGTTAGTGTCATTATTTTTTATGAATACGAAAAATTTGACTATCAAATTTAATGGGAATAGGCTAAGTAAAAGAATAAGAAATCGCATGAAAATAGCATTTGGAAAAATGGATTTCATGCAATTTTTTATGTTACTCTTGAAGTTAGAACTCACTGTTTACGGGGAATAAGATAGGGAACGCAAAGGGAGATGAGGCATATGATTCGATTTATCAAAGACCATTGGTTGATGCTGAGTATTATGATTATTGGTTTGCTATTTATTATCGTGCCTGTTTTGACGCGGAGTATTGATAATGAGCTGACGATTGATGGAATGTATAATTTTATTGGTTCGTTTTTTGGGATTATTGGTGCGGTTATGTTGGCTTTTAGCGAGACGAAGCAGCAAAATAAGGCGTTGCGGGATGAGATTGATCTGAATGCGCGGAAAGAGCGGCAGATTCAGGCGGAATTTTTGTATAAGGAATTGCTTTTTCAGAAGATAGAGAAGACGTATGGTTTGCTGAATACGGCGATTTATAAAAACGAGGAAATAATGAGCTTTATCAAGGATATTGGGCAGATTTTGGAGAGTGAGAAAATACGGGCGCGGTTGATTGAAAACCGGAATGATACGGAGAAATATATTCATGAAATTGAGTTGATGAGCATTTATTTTCCGGATGATTTGGAGAAGGTGAAGTTGATTGTATTGACGTTTAATTATAGTAATAAATATTTGAGCACGATGGAGCATGAGCTTTTGATTGGAGATTCGAAGGGATTTCGCAAGGAGCTCGAGAATTATCAGGCGGTTGTGAAGCGGTTAGTGCAGGTGATGGACGAGCTGTCGATTGATATGTTGGGAAGCATGAATGTGGAGATTAACAAGCTGAATGATATCGGAAATACGGTTTGAGAGCGATGTGGCAAATTCTTGTGTCTTTTTAGCGAGAAAACCTTTATAATAGAAACATGAGTGGAATATAAAATGAGGGAAGCGATTGTGCTTTTCAATCAAAGGAGTTCATTTAAATGGCATTAACAGCAGGTATCGTTGGTCTTCCAAACGTTGGGAAATCGACGCTTTTTAACGCAATTACGAAATCAAAAGTGGAAGCAGCAAACTATCCTTTCGCGACAATTGAGCCGAATATGGGTATCGTTGAGGTTCCTGATGCGCGTCTGAACAAATTGACGGAGCTTGTAAAACCGAAAAAAACAGTACCAACAACGTTCGAATTCACGGATATTGCGGGTATTGTAAAGGGCGCGAGTAAAGGCGAAGGACTTGGTAACCAGTTCTTGTCTCACATTCGTCAAGTGGACGCGATTTGTCATGTAACGCGTTGTTTTGAAGACGAGAACATTACGCACGTGGAAGGCCGCATCGATCCGCTAGATGATATCGCGGTGATTAACTTGGAGCTTATTTTGGCAGATTTGGAGACGGTTGATAAGCGTGTTAGCCGTGTTGAAAAGCTGGCAACGAAGCAAAAAGATAAAGATGCGATCGCGGAATATAACGTTCTTTTGAAGCTGAAAGAGGCTTTGGAAAACGATAAACCAGCGCGTTCTATTGAGTTTAATGAAGATGAGGATAAAATTGTTCGTGGCTTGTTTTTATTAACTCGCAAACCAGTTTTATACGTAGCCAATGTTGCTGAGGATGAAGTTAGCGATCCAGATAACAATAAATACGTGCAACAAGTGCGTGAGTTGGCTGCTGGTGAGGGGTCAGAGGTTATCGTTATTTGTGCCCGAGCTGAGGAAGAAATTGCTGAGCTTGATGAGGAAGATAAAGCTGAGTTTCTCGAGGCGCTTGGTATCGAGGAGTCTGGTTTAGATCAATTGATTCGTGCGGCGTATACATTACTTGGCTTGTCTACTTACTTTACAGCAGGCGTTCAAGAAGTTCGTGCGTGGACATTCCGCAATGGTATGAAGGCTCCTGCATGTGCCGGCGTTATTCATACGGATTTCGAACGCGGCTTTATCCGTGCCGAAGTCGTTTCTTATGATGATTTATTAGAGCATGGTTCAGAACAAGCCGCAAAAGTGGCTGGGAGACTGCGCTCAGAAGGTAAGGAATATGTGATGAAAGATGGGGATGTTGTTCATTTCCTATTCAACGTCTAATCACTCAGCGGGCCGACAAACGCTCATCTCCGTCGTTAAAAGCTGTGTTCCGATGCTCGTGTACCTTAGTACACTCCGCTTCGGTACTCGCTTTTGCCTAGGATCTAAGCATTTGTCGGCCCGCTGAGGTTTGGTGGTTCTATCGTGTTATAAATAAAAGCAATAAAAGAGGCTAGCGGTTCATTGATTTGTAGTCAATGAATGGCTAGCCTCTTTGTTTATTTTTTAAATAGAAAATCTAAAATAATATCACCGATTCGGCGGTTTTCTCCTTGGTATGGAAAGGAGTGAATTTGTATTGCTGGATTGAAGTTTAGCTCAATCACAGCGTAGGGGCCATTTGCTATTGTTTCACGTGAAACAATGATATCTACACCGCACAGATTAGCGTCAACAGCTTTGGCGCATTTAATCGCTAATTCTTGGTAGTAGGGGTGAATCAAATCGGTCACATCGATGCTGTCACCGCCAGTGCTTATATTCGAGTTTTCACGCAGGTATACGATTTGGCCATTTTCGGGAATATCAGAGAGGCTGAAACCTTGCATGGAAAGCATGAGTACTTCTTCTGGGCCTTTTTGGATTATTTCTAAAGGCTTGAGGTGACCGGTACCGCGCAATGGGTCTAGGTTCTTTTCGTCAATGAGTTCAGAAATAGTATGCGTACCGTCGCCAGTGATATTGGCTGGAACGCGTTTTAGGATACCAGCGATTTTGCCATCGATAACTAGGAAACGGTACTCGTCACCTGGAATATAAGTTTCGATAATGACGGAGGAATCATAGCTAAAAGCGATTTTTAGAGCTTCTTCATAGTTTTCTTGGCTAAATCCGTCTTTGAAAATGCTGATTCCGATACCGAAATTGGTTGATTTCGGCTTGATAACAATCGGTTTGTCAGCGAATAGTTCGAAGCTATCGCGTGCAATCTCAATATCTGAAAAATGCTGACCGTGTGGAACTTCGATATTGTGTTCTGCTAGAATTTGTTTCGTGACGACTTTGTTTTCCATGATGAGAGCACTGATGTAGCTATCGCGCGCTGTTTTCGTTGCTTGCTTGATGTACTCCACTTGATTTCCTTTTTCGAGACGAATGAAATTTTCTTCGCGATCTAGGAGTTCGATGGACAAGCCTTTTGTTACCGCTGATTTTAAGACAATCTGGGTAGAGAGTTCCATATCTTCATAACCGATGAGTTTGTAAGCGTTCTGCAAGCTTTGTTCTAGGTAGGTTTTCGCTTTTTCAAGGTTGAAGGATACGAATGATTCGGATGTTGCTGTGATTTGTGATGCGATTGTTTTTTCTGGGTGTCGGCTGATGTCGCGTTGTGTCTCGATGATGCTTTGGAAATCGGTTGTATCGGTTAGTTTCGCGACGTGTTCCATTTCTGTTAGGAGTTTGTCAACTGCTTGATCGAATGGAATTTCTGTGCCGTTAACGTAGATATCTGGCTTGGTTAAGCCGTTACTTGCGATTCGCTCTTCATTTTGATCAGATTGTTCTTGCTGTATTTTGTCAAAAGCGGTGCTCTCGGTTAATAGGCCTGTGACTAGGAGCAGCTGGATAAAATGTAGCGTTTCTTTCGTGATACCGTTTGGATCGAATGGGTTTAAGTCTAAAGAGCGGATTTCAATGTATTCGACGCCAGCTTCAGCAAGACCTGCGAGTGATTGATCGGTATGGGCATTTTTCAACCGAATGGGGTTGTAGAGTTCGCGCATACTGTCGATTTTACCTTGGTCTATCCACGATTCGATACTTGAGATATAGCCATCAAAGCTGTCGTAGTCTACGTGAAGGGAACATTTATTTTTATACCCAGCATGACTGTTGCGCAGTGAAATACCGCTGTTTAACGCAAAATCAGATGTTTCACGTGAAACTTCGTTGTCGGGAGTTTTATTCAGAAAATTTGGTAGATATACGGGACTTGCTCCTGTAAGGTAAAGTAGGAACCAGCGATTTTGCATGAAGTATTTGGCGACTTTGAGGTAAATCTGGTTTTTGAAGTCTTGTAGTGATTTTTCGCCGCCCATGCTTGTGTGTAGTCGCTCTAAAAAGTCATCTGAGAACGAGAAATTATAGTGAATACCGGAGAAAAGTTGAATTTTCTTGCCGTATTCGCGGGCTAGATGCTCACGGTAGAGTCTGCTCGCTGAATTCGGATCTTGATAAACTGCTATTGGGATATCTTGTTCTGCTGGAAGGATTGGCGGGTTGCTGCTTGGCCACAAATATTCGTCGCGAATCCGGTCTGATACGATATTTTGCAGGTTTTCCATGGATGTATATACTTCGTCCACAGAGCCGCTGACGGGTGTGATCATCTCGATTTGACTTTCTGAAAAATCGGTTTTGATATAGGGATTTTCTTCTTTTAGGCCAAATACGGCGGGGTGTGGTGTAAGTGATAAATTTCCGTTTTCATCTACTCGCACATTTTCTTTTTCAAGTCCAAAGTTTCCATTAAATAGCCTTTTTTTTCAAATCGGCGTGTTGTTCTAGTATAGGAAACAAATTGTCATTTTTATATAACATGATTTCACCTTCTTGTAGTCCATTTTGTTCAATAGTTTTATCTTACAATAATTATGAGCAATAGTATAGAAAATGGTTTTAGATTACCAATATTTCGTGACGGAACGCAAAAGAAATATGATTGAAACATTTGTAATAATAATCTTTACTTTTTAGAGTGTACTAGTTATAATAGGACACATGAGGAGAGTGATGGGGATGTACACGCTAGATTCTCAAAGCCATGTTCCGATTTATGAGCAGATTGTTGGCTTAATCAAGGGCTATTGCATCAGTGGAGTCTTACAGCCAGGCGAAAAATTGATGAGTGTTCGTGAAATGTCAACGCATATTTTAGTGAATCCTAATACGGTGGGTAAGGCATACAAGGAGTTAGAGAGACTGGGAATTATTGAGACCAAGCTTGGAAAAGGCTCGTATGTAGCGTATGCTAGTGATAATAGTCCGAACGAAGAAGCGCTTGCTTTATTTAGACGGAATTTTGAGGAATTAATTTTGGAAGCGAATTATTTACGGATTGAGGAGAAAGAGCTTCAAAATTTTGTGAAGCAGTATTATAGAAGTTTGGAGGGATAGTATAGATGATTATCGACGGTGTCACGAAGCGTATTGAGGGCAATTTAGTGTTGGAGGACATTTCTTTTGAGCTGAAATCAGGTGAAATTACGGCGTTGATTGGACGAAATGGTGTTGGGAAGACGACGCTTTTTTCGATTATCGCGGGGATGTATTTGGCGGATGTTGGTCATGTGGCGATTGATGGGCAAGATTTACGTAAACATCCGGCGCTGAAGAAGAATATTTTCTTTTTGGAAGATAATATGAACTATTTTAATTCGTATAGTGTGAAAGCAGTTGTGAAAATTTATAAAAATGTATACGCCACATTTGATGAAGAGTTTTTTGATTCGTTAATGGAACGTTTTGAATTGCCAAAAAAAGCAAAGGTGATATCGTTTTCGAAGGGGCGTAAAGCGCTCTTTTTTATGATTTTGGCGTTTTCTCTGGATGTGCGTTATTTGTTGCTGGATGAGCCGATGGATGGGCTGGATGTGATTGTGAAGAAGCAGTTGTTGCAGTTTATTTTGGAGACGGTTGCGGATCGGAAAACGAGTGTGTTGATTGCCTCGCATCGCTTGGATGAGCTGGAAATGGTAGCGGATCGGGTGTTGGTTCTAAAAGGGACGACATTGGAACTGGATTATTATCTGGAATCGTTGCGTGATACGGCGTTGAAGCTTCAAGTGGCATTTAATTCGAAGCATGTGCCTGTGTTTGTGAAGGCGGAATCAGAACTTTTACAGCGGAATGGGCGGATCTATACGTTATTGGTAACGGAAAATACGGATGATTTCGTAAGCCGGGTAAAGGCAGAGGAACCGATTTTGTATCAGGAAATGGCTATTACGATTGAGGACGTTTTTACAGTTAGGTTAGCGGACGATAAGGTCGATTACTACGAGGTCTGAGGAGTGAGAAGCATTGGAAGGCCTCTCGTTGATGACTTTCATTATTATAAGGATTGGATTATTTGTTACATGGTGCTTTACAGAAATGCGTGGATGCGAAGATAGGGGTGATTTTTATGTGGCAAAAGGGATTGTGGTATAAGGAGTGGCAGGGAATCAAGTGGGTTGTTCCGTTCGTTTTTCTGGTGTTTTTGTTAGCGTTTTTTGTGGGGTTGGTGAATGAGACGGATGCTTGGAATAAGAGTCAGGCGCATTATAAGTCGGAGGATTTTCAGGTGGAACAGGAGCTTGATCCGGATTTTGCGATGACGAAACAGGAGATTCGCGATGATTTGACGGTGCGTTATTTGGCGTATGAGACGAAGTTGTCGGACAAGGTGGATCAGTATACATATTTTTTCTTTAGTTTTACAGTGAGTGTTCCGTTTACGCTGACGCTGGTGTTGTCGGTGATTCTGGGTATGTGTTCGGTGATTTTGGAGCGGTATACGCGTGGGAATCATTTTACGGCGGTGATGCCTTATTCTAAGAAGGCGATTCTAGGTGTGAAGGTGTTGCTTGGTTTTGTGGTTATCACGGTGAGCTATTTTGTGAGTTTGGGGCTGGGTGTGTGGTATTTTACGTCGCAGGTGCCAGCAGAGTTCGTTGACTTTCAACAGCAAAAATTAATCATGGATATGTTGGGAAGTTGGCTTGCGTATTTGTTGTTGTTCTTGCTGCCGATTGTTGTAGGTTATGTGATTGGTTCGCCGCTTGGTGGGATTCTTGCTACGGCGGGGCTGGTGTTGTTGCCGGGTACGATTTTGGCATTTGTGGTTCATATGGAGCATTTTATGAATAAAGGTGTGTCAGGCGATTTGGCGTATTGGAGTGATTATTGTCGGATTTTGGAGCCACTGGGGTTCATTCGGCCGGCTTATGGACCGCTTATTTTGCAATTGGGGTTATTGGTTGGAGCGCTGGTTTTCGCGGGTGTTGTTGCAGAGCGGGAATCGCTTGAAACGAATGGGAGATTATTTGTTTTCCAAAAAATGCGCGCGTGGGGAATTGGAATTTCAGCGATTTTGATTGGGATGTTCGTGGCAAATATGATTCAGGATTTTGTTAAATTGTCTGGGCCGGCTGGTTTTGCTGGGTTCTTGGTGATTTTTGGCGTGAGCGTGGTGGCTTCTGTGGTTGTGGGAATTCGGTTTGTTTACGGGAAACGTTTGTAATTTTTCATAAATATATTTCTACTGGGAACTATATTGGGTTATAATAGAGGTAGTATGTTTGAGGGAGGATTTTATTGGTGACAACAGAAGCAGAAACAGTGAAGCCTGAGATTGGCGAGATGAAGGCGAATTTGACGAAGCGTAACTTGCAATATGTTCAGGAAGTGGAGAAGCATCTTCGCGAAACGGGGCAGTATGGCGAGGAGCAGCAGGCGAATTTGATTTATGAAATGACGGAGAAAGTGCTTGAGAATCAAAAACAAGGTGTGACGGCTCGGAAATTATTCGATGTGACGCCTACGGAATATGTGAAAGCTTTGACTGTGAAGGCGGCGCCGACTGGTGAAGTTGCTGGGAAATGGTGGATTGCGCTGGATGGCGGATTGCTCGTACTTGGTGCGATGATGCTGATCAGTGGTGTGAGCGCGATTTTCCAAGGGCAAACGCTTGGTTTGGCCGTGCTATTCGTGACGTTCCTTGTCGGTGGTGGTGCGATGATGGTATTGCGTAAATACGCGGGTGCCATGCGTCAAGGTGAAAAAGGCGGAACGTGGAAGTATCTCGTGATCGCGATGGTTGTTATTCTTGTGTGGATGACGATTATGACGGTCGTGCAGGTGGTTGTTCCAGCGAAATGGAATATTGCTTTAGATCCTTATCCGACGGTTATTGTTGGGGCAGCGCTTTTGGCGTTGCGTTTCTATTTGAAAAAGAAGAAAAATATACCGAATTTATAAATGATAGTGATGCTGTTTCTTAATAGGAGCAGCATTTTTTAATAGAAAGGGTGATGACGATGGTAGAAAAATTGAAGATTTTTAATTTGGAGCATCAGCAGATTGGGACGGCGAGTCGGGATGATGTGCATCATAAGGGTTTGTGGCATGAGACGTTTCATTGTTGGTTTGTGTCGGAGGACTTGACGCGAATTTTTATTCAGTATCGGAGTGAGCGGAAAAAGGATTTTGCGGGACTGTATGATATTACGGCGGCTGGACATTTGACGGAGGATGAGACGGTTTTGGATGGGATTCGTGAGGTAAAGGAGGAGCTTGGTATTGATGTGACTTTTGATGCGTTGGTATCGCTTGGTGTGATTGATACGAGCTATGTTTCGCCGGGATTTGTGGATCGGGAGTTTTGCCATGTGTTTTTGTATAAGTTTACAGGGAATTTAGCGGATTTCAGGTTGCAGGAGGAAGAGGTAGGCGGAATGGTGACGGCGAATTTGCAGGAATTTCGAGCGTTTTTTTAAAGGGGAATCGAACGGGCTTCGTGTGGAGGGATTTAAGTTACGCGATGCTGGGATTGAGGTTGTGAATGAGGTGCTTGGGATGCGTCAGTTCACATTGGAGGAGAATAATTATTATGGGAAATTAGTGAACGCGATGGAGTTGCGGGGAATATTGTAGGGAATGTTAGATTATTTCCCGGGAAATAACGGCTAGCTTTTCATTTTGGAATGTGACATAATGAAGTCGTGAAACCTTTAGTTGAAAGGGTGATAAAGGATGTTTCCTTATGAAATTGTGAGTAAATTTACTGAGACGGAGATGCATTTATACAGATACATAATGGATAATTCTGAAAAGGTGATGTACATGCGGGTGCGCGAATTGGCGGATGAAACGCATGTCTCGGCGGCTTCGATTGTTCGTTTTACGAGGAAGTTAGGCTATGATGGCTTTTCGGAGTTTAAGGTGCAGTTGAAACAGGCATCGAAGGAGAAGGTCAGGACGAAGACGGCGGATACGATTGAGGTTTTGGAGGAGTTTTTTGAGCGGACGTTGCGTCGGGATTATGATGTGAGCTTGGATAAGGCTGTGGACATTATTGATGATGCGCAGCTGGTTGTGTTTGTGGGGATTGGGACGTCGGGAATTCTCGCGGAATATGGATCGCGCTTTTTCTCGAATTTGCAGAAGCGGACGTTTTACATTAAGGACCCGTTTTACCCGAACGCGGCGCAGCAGTTTGATAATGCGGTGATGGTGATTTTGTCGGTTTCTGGGGAGACGCCTCAGGTTATTTTGCAGGCGCAGAACATGAAGCAGTATGGGAGCAAGATTATCAGCATTACGAATTCTAGCAAAAATACATTGGCGGGGTTGTCGGATGTGAATATCCCTTACTTTGTGACGCAGGAAATGATTCATGAAACGAATATTACGACGCAGATTCCGGTTTTGTTTTTGCTGGAGGCGATGGCGAAGAAAACGTATAATAGGCACCAAATATAGGAGTGGAGACAGGTTTCAATATTTCGTGAAATCTGTCTCTTTATTTATTCCATTATGTTAAGTAAGTTCAGTTCTAAGCATGGTATAATAAAATAGTCGTCTACCCTTGGCGAACGTTTTCGTTGAAGGGGGGTGTATCGTGTGGTGATTATATTTTCTAGTGTTATCGCTCCTATCGTGGTTGGATGCGTTGTTGTGTACTTCAAGCACATGTTAGAAGGTCGAAGCGATAAAAAGTAGACGACAAGAATTCTAACCCCGCAAAAAAATACCCTAGCTGTTCCAGCAGCTAGGGTATTTGGGTGTTCACGTGGTAATTATATTTTCATTCATATTATACCATGCTTATAAATGTAATGCAATTTGCCCTATCTAGATTTCTGTTAACAATAAATGGTGATATACTGCGCCGAGTAAGCCGGCTTGGTTTTTGTGTGAGACGAGTTCTAGTTCGGTGTCGCGGAGGCCGAAGAAGGCCATGTGGTGTTTGAGCTCGGCAAGGAACGTTGGCCGGTCTGTGATACCGCCGCCGATGAAGATATGGCTCGGGTCGAAGCAGTAAATCAGGTTGTATAAGCCTGTGCAAAGACCGGTGTAGAAGTCGTGGATTAGTTTTTCTGCGATGGAATCGTGGTTGTCGTAAGCTGCGAAAATTTCTTCACCGGTGACTTCGTTTAGGTTTTTGCCTGTGTGCGCTGCGTATTGGCGACGCAAAACGAGCAGTGTGGTTGTTTGGTTCATCGTGTAGTTGCCAGGTTCGTAGCTGCCAGGTCGATCGCTGAACAGGTAGCCGAATTCGCCGGCGCGGAATCGGGAGCCGCTGTATAGTTTGCCGTCAATGAAAATGCCACCGCCGATGCCTGTTCCGATTGTCATGCAGAGAAAATAGTCCAAGTCCTGCGCGCCACCAAGCCATTTTTCGCAAAGGGCTACGCAATTGGCGTCATTTTCGACGGTGACGGGAAGGCCGGTTTTTTCTTCTAAGTATTCGCGAATGGGGAAATTATCGAAGGCACGGATTGCGCCACCCATCGTGATAAAGCCGGTTTTTGGATTGATGTAGCCGGGCGCGCTGATTGCAACGCCCGCCACATCGTGTTTTTTCGTATACTCTGAAATCCCTGCTAATATCAGTTCGCCGTCAAAATCAGGGATTGTCATTTTTTCGTGTTGGAGAATATCGCCTTCACTTGAAACAACGCCCATCTTCAAGGTTGTTCCGCCGATATCAAATGCTGCTAGGTTTTTCAAAATTTTCAACTCCTATTTTTCGCCTGTTGCTGTTGCGGATTCTGTCGCGTTTGCGTCCATTTGTGCGTCACTTGCTGCTACTTTATTCGAAACGAGTACGAACGGTAGGTAACAAATGGTTGCGACTGCCAAACAGAGTAGTCCGACGAGTAGTGCGAGCCAATTTCCTCCAGTACCAAGGAACGGAATCAGTGGGCCAGGTGTTGTCCACGGCACTTGATACGCGATTGGCGGAATAATTTTGAAATGGATGAAGAAGTAACCGATTAGCGTGTTGATGGCTGGGACAAAGATGAACGGAATAACCATGATCGGATTCAGCACGATTGGAAGACCGAAGATAACTGGTTCATTAATATTGAACAAGCCCGGCGCAATCGATAGTTTCGCGATATCGCGGTGATCGGCACGTTTGGAAGCAAAGAAAATCGCAATCAGAAGACCGAGCGTCATTCCAGAACCACCATAGTTCGCAAAAGCGTCATTTAGACCTGCCCAAGTTGTTGGGTAAGGCGCGCCCCATGCAGAACCGTGCTGTGCTACATAGTTCAAGTTTGCCAAGTTAGGCTCGGTGAAAATGGTATCGCGGATCGCAGCAATCGTGTTCGGACCGTGAATCCCGAGAACCCATAGTAAGTTGGAGATAAAGCCAAGTAGTAGGACGGAATAAATATTCGTACCCATGTCTTTTAGCGGCGATTGGATAACCGTGTAAACAAGGTCATGCAAGCCTTCTGGAGCGATTAAAGTGATTAAATAGTTCAAAACAGAGAACAAGATCATCACAAGAATAACTGGAATCAAAACTTTGAAAGAACGAGAAACGGCTGGTGGCACTTGATCTGGCATTTTGATGGTCAGCTTCGGCGCACGAGCAAGACGGCTGAATACTTCCCCAGTAATAATACCAACGATTAGCGCTACGAACAGGCCTTGCGCTCCTAGGAATTTGGTAGTCATGTATGCTTGGTTTTCGACAACGAGATACGGCGTGTAGATGATGAAGAACGAGCCAATCGCTGTCAAACCGCATAGCAGATCATCTTGCTGGAAGAAAATCGCTAAATTTCGTGCTACTAAAAAGGTGATAAGTATGGCCATAATATTGGTCGAACCTTGCAGAACGGGCGCAAAAATAGCCTGAGCCTCCGCGAGATTCGGGAAAATCTTACCTAAAAATAGGATTTTAGCGATAAAACCATCTGGACTAAGCACTGCGAAGTTGATTAAAAGAATAATCGACCCTGCCATGATTAAAGGAAAAACTAAAATAAATGCATCACGAATGGCAGCAATATGCCGCTGTGAATTCAATTTGTTGGCAACTGGTACAAGTGCTTTCTCCATCCCGTGTTCGAACTTTGTCATTAAACTCATAAATATATACCTCCCAATTTGAAAAGCTGAAGAAGCCCGTTAGACCCGAAAAAATTTGTTAGGGGCCGTAGTGAAAGTCCTCTTTTGACTTTTACGGAGGCCACGAAAATTTCGAGGGTCTGGCTTCTGAAGCTGGATCCGGAGGCGCCGAACTAGACGCCCCACATGACACAACTCTTGTTAACGCTTTCTTTATACCTCTGTAAACCAGGTTCACGACACGCATTTGGGATACGCCTCGCAAACCCGATTTTTTACTCTTTAATCAAATTTTCCCCATTTTCTTCAATCGTCTTTTTATACCAATAGAAACTATCTTTTTTATAGCGTGCTAGCTCTTTTTCATCATTTTCATCGCGGTCTACGTAGACGAAACCGTAACGTTTTTGATAGCCGTTGAGCCAGCTGAGTAAATCTGTAAACGACCATGTGCAGTAGCCAAGCATTTCCACGCCATCGGTAATTGCTTCTTGAATTGCAATCGAATGAGCGCGAATGTAGTCGATGCGGTACTCGTCATGGATTTCGTTTCCTTCTTCTAATGTATCATATTCGCCGAGCCCGTTCTCCGTAATAAGTATCGGCAAACGGTAACGACTTGCGATACGGCGAAGGCCAACGCGAAGACCGGTCGGATCGATATCCCAATCCCAGTTAGTTTTTTCAAGGTATGGATTGTTCACATGACGATAAACACCAGGAAGTCCGCTTTCTTGTGTGGAGCCTTTTTCACCGGTCGTATTCATTTTACCAACGCCAATGCCATCAAGCGGGTTCGCCGCGTTCGTCATCGTGCGGTAGTAATTGACGCCCATGAAATCGGGTTTTCCTTTTTTAAGAAGTTCGGTGTCGCCTGGTTCTAAATCTGGTGCAAAACCGTTTTCTTCGAGCCAGTTCCAAACCGCGATTGGATATTCGCCCCATGTGTAGACGTCCATCCAGAGGTGCGCGTTGAATTCCTCACTGTTATCAGCCGCTAGCGCGTTTTCAGGCTTGCCGTCAATCGCGTAATTAGGTCCGTAGGCAAAACTTGGGCCGATTTTACCGTCCATGCCTAGTTCGCGGAATTTAGCGATGGCTGATGCGTTGGAAAGATTGGCGATGTGATTGGCTTGGAACATCCGTTTGTCGTCGGTTAGACCGGGCGGGTGTAGCGCCAATTTGTAGCCGTGTGAGATGAAAACGTTCTGTTCGTTTAATGTAACCCAGTATTTGACACGATCGCCGTAGCGCTTGAAGCAAACCTCGGCGTAGTCGGTGAAATCTTGGATAATGCGACGCGATTCCCAGCCACCGTACTCGTCTTGAATGGCTTGCGGGATATCCCAATGGTAAAGCGTGATGACCGGTGTAATGTTGTTCGCTAGGAGTTCATCAACGAGTGCGTCGTAAAACGCGAGACCAGCTTCGTTTGCTTCGCCGTGGCCTTTCGGGAAAATACGACTCCACGCGATTGAAAAACGGTAAGCTTTCAGACCTTGTTCGGCCATCAGCGCAACGTCCTCTTTAAAGCGGTGATAGTGATCGACTGCCACATCGCCGTTCGTTCCTTTAAAAGTTTTGCCAGGAATGCGGACAAATTCATCCCAAACAGACGGGCCTTTGCCCTCTGTGTCCCAAGCACCTTCGACCTGATAAGCCGCAGACGCCGAGCCCCAAAGAAAATCCTTTGGGAATGGTTTTAACGTTTTGTGTTGCATAATGCACCTCCGAAAAATTATCGAGCTTGATTAGAAAGCAGTTTTTGCGGGCTTTCTGTATGATTTAAATGTAAACGGTTTCGGGTGAAATGTAAATATGAATTGGGGAATTGGGTTGATGTTTCAGTGAGTTGGAATATGTTTCAGATGGGGAACGCCTTGTTTCATGCAAAAGGATAATATCCAATATTTAGGTAAAAATTCGGCGTTCAGGATCGATAATCAAGCGTTTAGGACAAAAATGGTTTTTCGACTATTTTTTTGTGCTAAAATTGTTGTGGATTTGAAATGGCATTGTTTTGTTTGGGTGGATAATCATGTTTAGTTTTTGGTTGGGCGCCTTTGAATCCAGCTTCAAAAGCCAGCCTCTCGGAAATTTCGTGGCCTCCGCAAAAACCAGAAGATGGTTTTCACTGCAGCCTCTAACAATTTCTGTCGAGGCTAACGGGCTTTCTCAGCTTTTCAATGGATCCAGCTTTGTTGTGGTTCTTAGAAAGCGTCGTTTGCTTTATTAGAACCTCAATATGCAGTTGGATGTAATGAAACTGCCTTCCGTTTAGCCAGCCTCTCGGAAATTTCGTGGCCTCCGCAAAAACCAGAAGATGGTTTTCACTGCGGCCTCTAACAAATTTTTTCGGAGCTGAACGAGCCCGCTCAACTTTTCAACTTGGGAGACTTTTGCTATTTACAAACCGAACGTATATTCGTATAATGAATAAGAAGTCAAGAAAGGTGGGGATGCCGTTTTGGCGTGTTGAAAGCTTAATGTAGCGGGATTGAATAGATTTATAGTTAGAAATGCAAGAAAAAAAATAATTTATTAGAAAAAAAACGAAAAAAGTATTGTTTTCCAAGGTTAATTATGTTACTTTTTAATTTGGTGAAAACGCTCACCAAAAAAGAGATGGTAGGAAAAATACAAAAAGCGGAGGAGTTTTTACATGAAGACATGGCTAAAAAAAGGGTTATTAGTGTGGTTGGTTTTTGCGTTGGTTGTTTCGACGCTGCCGGCATTTGAACCACGAGCGGAGGAAACAAAGGGGGATGCGGCACCAACACCAAAAACAACGGCGGAAGCGAAGCCGGTGGAAGTGGTCGAGGAACGCACGGAGAATGAGCTTGTGTATGATAATCAGAACGGTTCTTTCACAAAACAGATTTTTACGGAACCGATTAATGTGAAGGAAGATGGCGAGTGGGAGCGGGTTTCCAATGACTTGGTGACGACGGATGAGGATGTCATTGAGGCAGAACGCACGGAGATTCAAGCGCAATTCCTACCGAAGATGGAAAAAGGAAAATATAGTACGTTTGGCGAGGGAAACGAAGCGATTACGTTTGGTTTTGAATCGGCAGAAGGCGAGAAGGAAAAAACGGCTGTGACGGACGTGGAAGCAAGCGTCGACGGCAATGAAGCGCGATTTAAAGAGGTGTTACCGAACACGGATTTGCGGAATTTGCATTTTAACACGTCTGTGAAGGAAGACATCGTAGTGAATGAATATAATGGATTCAATACGTATAATTTCCGATTGGACACGAAATTAAAAGTGGAACAATTGGAAGACGGTTCGATCAGCTTTACGAATCGCAAGGGCGCGGTCGTTTTTGAATTGCCGAAGCCGGTGATGTCGGACTCGAAAATCGATGAGAAATCGGGCATCGCGGTGAGTTCGGATGCGGTAGAGTTTAAATTAGAGGCGCTGACGAGTACGGTTTATTCGTTACAAGTCGTGGCGGATGTGGACTGGTTGAAGGCGGAGGATCGGGTATATCCAGTGTATATTGATCCGAGTGTGCAGTTGAAAAAAGCAACGGATGCGCATATTGCGAGTGCTTACCCGACGACGAACTATTCGGGAAGCAAGTTGTGGGACGCGGGTCAGGGCGAGTATACGTTGTCGGTTGGTCAGTATGATGGCACGACGGGGATTAATTATGCGTATATCAAGCCTGATGTGTCGTCGCTCGCGAAGGCTTCGATTGAGTCGGCGACGTTTAAGGCGTATGCAACGTGGCATTACTATCCATCGACGCCGAACTTGGTGAAATTGGATGAGGTGAAAGGAGCTTGGACGCCGGGCGCGGTGACGTGGAATAACAAGCCGACTGCGACGAATATTGCGCAAACGAATGTTGGACGCGATCAGTGGGCCAGTTTTAACGTGAAAGATACAGTGCAGGCATGGGCGCAGGGCACGCGGGTGAACTACGGTTTCATGATGCACACGACGAACACGCAAGGTTTTTGGAAAAAGTTCACGGCGACCGAAACGGGGACGAATGTGCCGTATTTGGAAGTGACGTATACGTACGCGAAACCGGCAAAAGCGGTTGCGAAAACGTATTCGAATGGACCGGGTACTGGCACCGGTTACATGGACTTGACGTGGAACGCGGTGTCAGGTGCGACGGGGTACCGACTACTGATTTGGAATGGTTACTATTATGAGCATATTCCAGTTGGTAATGTAACGACTTGGACATCGAAAGGGAAGAAAATATTCCCGACACAGGCGGAAATGGATGAAGGTGACTTTGAGTTCCATACGGATGGAAAAGGCGCGGAGTTCGCGAATGATCCGCGAGAACTCTATACAAATGGGTATGAAGCAGGTAGTACGGCTGATTACCGGAATCGACAGAGCTATATCGTTCGGGTTTTAGCAACATTCCCAGGTGGGGATAGCCCGACATCAGATGTTACGGATGTATACATGCCAATCGAGACGCCAGCAGCACCGACAGGAAAAGCGTATGCCAATTTGGCGGGTACGAATACTGGTTATGTGCAAGTGAACTGGGCGCCTGTCGCGAATGCGGAAGGGTATATCGTGACGATGTTCGACGGGAAAAAGGATGTCGAATTTGATGTTGGGAATAAGACGACATGGACGACGCAGCATAAAGGGCTTTGGCCAACGAATGCAGAGATTGCGGCCGGTGGTTGGGCATTGCATACAGATGGAAAAGGCGCGGAATTAGCGCAAGATCCGTCTCCTGTATATACCAATTCTGGTGGAACATTAGGGCATTTGAAAAATTATGCGTTCCGAGTGAAGGCCTATACGAAGACAGGACAACAAGGTGCCAGCACGATTTCTGGGACATACAAAGCAACGATTCCGCTTGTTGGTTCGCAGCAAGGCATGGTGGATTATTGGACAGCCATTCCGGTGATTGGCGGCGAAGTCAACGCAACGAACGGGAATTTCTTGTTCAGCGAGACGGATTTTGAGTTGGAAGGACGCGGGCCGAGCATTAATATTAGCCGAACGTTTAACAGCCAAAATGACCAAGTCGGCTTGTTCGGAAAAGGTTGGACGAGTACACTGGAAACGCGCGTTGCGGAACAAGCGAACGGCGATGTGATGTTGTATGAATCCGATAATAAAACGCAATTGTTTATGAAAACGGGGACGACGTATGAGGCGCCTGCAGGTGTATATAGCGAGCTGACGAAAACTGCGACGGGCTTTTTGATGGTGGAGCAGGATAAATCGGAAGTGGCGTTTAATGCGGCGGGACAACTTTTGAGCGAAAAAGACCCTAACGGCAATGTATTGACGTACACTTACGCGAGTGGGAAGTTGACGGGGATTACGGATGCGTCTGGTCGGAAGGTGAGCGTGACCTACAATGGTGCGCAGATTTCGAAAGTGACGGGGCCGGAAAACCGGGAAGTGACGTTTACGTATGATGCAGCGAAACAATTGACGGCATCGACCACACCGCGTGGGAAAGCGTATCGCTATGGCTACACGGACGGCTTGTTGACGGCGATTTATGATCCGAAGCACACGGAAGCGACGCCATACCAGACAACGTACGCGTACACAGATAAGAAATTGGTGAAAGTGACCGATCCAGTTGGCAAAGCGACGACGCTGAGCTATGCGCCGGAGAAGCGTGAGGCGACGCTGGTAAACGCGAAAGGTAAGAAGACGGTTTATACCTACAATCAGGCGGGAAATCCCGAGAAAGTGGTTGTGGACGCGGATGGCTTGAAGCTGAGCACGACGACGAGCTACGAGGCGAACAACCTGATCAAAGAAGTAAGTCCAAAAGGGCAAGAAGAGACGTATACGTATGACGCGGACGGGAATGTGACGTCGGTGACCGATCCGTATGGGACGGAGAATTATACGTATAATGAAAATAATGATGTGATTTCCGCAACAGATACGGAGAATCGCGAAACAACGACGGCATACAGTGGCGCCGATGCGGTATCCGAGACGAATCAAACGGAAGCGAATATGTCTTCGGTGACGCAATACGATGCTTACGGAAACCCAATCAGTGGTAGTGGTGAGCTATCGGCTGCCGGCAATTTAGTGTTGAACAGCGGTTTTGAAAGTGGAACGGCACTCGCCAATTGGAAAATGATCCAAAGCAATGCGACGGGCGGTTTAAGTTTTGACAGCGCTGAAAAAGCACCAGGTAGTTTAGGCGGAAGTGGCGCGCTGAAAATTACGAGTGAAGGCATCAATGCGGAGAAAGGGTATACCGCAGCGACGCAATATATCGATGTAGAGCCAGACACAACCTACACATTAAGTGCGTCTATCAAAACAGCGAATATGACCAATTCAGATGTCTTTCCAATGGTGCGTGCCCAGACTGCCGCAGGGAAAGATGTGACAGATGGCACGGCATGGCACTCGAACCGAGCGGCATCCATTCAAGGGAACCGTGGCTGGTTGAAGCGTCAAGTCACGTTTACGACCACCAAAGAAACAGGAAAAGTCTTGTTGTATCTGACTGGTGAACAGATGGCTGGATCGAAAGGCAAGGCTACGATTTGGTATGACAACGTCCAACTAGAAAAAGGCAGTATCGCGTCGAGCTACAATCCAGTCGTGAATAATAGTATGGAGAAAAGCACCGAACTGACGGCAGAAGGTTGGTCGCGCACGGGAAACACAGCACTAACAGCCTTACGCGTCACGGATGAAGAAGGATTCAGTGGGGATAGCTCTGCTTTACACGAGCGTAAAACGACGGCAGAAACCAATGCCTATCTGGGACAAGTGGTACCACTGAATCAAACGACAGCCAAAGCCGTGACAATTACAGGGATGTCTAAATCGGAGAACGCGAAAACGAGCGGCACAAGCAAGGTGAGCGATGACTACGCGCTGTGGGCCGATGTGAAATACACAGATGGCACCAATGAATACGTCCGTGCGAAATTCCCACTAGGAACCAATGACTGGAACCGAAGTGCGGTAGTTGTGAAAGCAACGAAGCCAATCCAAACGATTCGCGTGTCAACGATGTTCCAAAATGGTGTGACAGGGAAAGCTTGGTTTGATGATTTCCGTATATTAGACGGTGAAGTGATGACGGAAAATACGTACGATGCGAATGGAAATTATGTGGTCGCTTCGTACGATGAAGAAAATCGCAAATCCGCCTTTACGTATGACGTCTATGGTAACAAACTAACTGAAACCGATGAAAAAGGCAATACGAAGAAGTTAGAGTATAATGTTGATAATCAACTAACGAAAACGACCTTGGCAAATGGAACAGCCGTTGCCTACAAGTATGATGACAACAGTAATACCACCGAGAAATTTGTGACAGCAGACGGCAAAGAACAGCAAAATAGCTATGCGTATGATAACGACAACAAAGTCACCCAATTCACGGATGCCTTAGGTCGCAGAATCAGCTACGAATACGACGCGAATGCGAATGAAACCAAAGTCACGAAACCAAACGGTGACACCATTGAAAGCATCTATGATTCCGCAGATCGTGCCACCGGTGTGAAATGGAATGGTCAAACCGCTTTTAGTTTCCAATTTGACCCGAATGGCAATGAAACGAAAGTGACCGATGCGCTATCTGGCATGATACGCGATAAAGCCTATGACGATGCTGACCGTATCACAAAACAAACAGAGCGAGGCGGCAGTGTTTCCTGGACATACAAAGATAAACCGAGCAAAGACAACAAAGGGAAAACCGACAAAATCAATGAGGTTGTTGTCTCGCATGGCACGCACAATTACAAAGCAACCTATGATTATAACGCCTTAGACCAAAATACGAAATTCAACGATGGTTCTCGTAACTATTTCCTAGATTATGATGAATTCGGAAACGTGAGCCAGTACATCAATGGAAATGGCGTAGGAACAAACTTCAACTATGACGCGACACAAAAAGTACGTGACATCCAAATCGGAACCAAGCTTGGCGATAGCTTATTTGAAGAGAGTTATACGTATGATGCAGCAAGTAATAGAACATCCATTGATAACAAGAAATCAGGTAAAACAAGTTACGAATATGATGCCATCAACCAACTGACCAAAGAAACACTGCCAGATGGCACCGTCAAAGCCTACACCTACGATGGTTTTGGCAATCGTACGAAAGTGATCGATTCTGGCAAGACAAAAGCTACTGATGCAAGTTATAATGATGGTAACCAGTTAACCACATGGAATGGCGACAAGCTAAGCTACGATACAAATGGAAACCGTCTAAGCGATGGTAAATACACGTACACATGGGACACCTCAGACCAACTAACAGCTATCACGAAAAAAGGCGAGTCAACCCCATTCGCAACTTACAAATACGATGATGACAACCGCCGTATTGAAAAAGCAGTGAATGGACAGACCACAAAATACTACTACGATGGCGATAGTATTGACATTTTATACGAAACAGACGGTGCAGGAACGGTGCAACGCCAATATGTTTATTCGGATAGTAACGTTCGAATGGCAATGAAAGTTGGTACCAAAACAGTCTTCTATCACTACAACGCGCATGGCGATGTGGTTGCCCTGACGAATGAAGCAGGCGACACGATAGCAGAATACAGCTACGACGCATGGGGTAACGTACTAAAAGCTACCGAGACGACCAATGAAGCCAAACAAAACCCATTCGGCTATGCTGGATATACCTACGACAAAGAGATAGGTATGTACTACTTGATGGCTCGTTACTACGAACCAGAACAAGGCATCTTTATCAGTGTGGATCCAGATCCAGGGGATGAAGATGACCCACTGACGATGAATGGTTATAATTATGCCAATAATAATCCAGTTAAATATATAGATCCGGATGGACATTGGGCTTGGCTTGTTCCAGTTATAGGGTTTGTTGCTAAATATGGAAAGTATGCTTGGAAATATGGGAAAAAAGGTGGTAAATCGGCGTGGAAATCAGCTAAAAAAAGGTGGTAAATGGTTAGCTAAATCAGCTAAAAAAGCATGGGGTAAAATCCCATACAAAATTCATAAAGTAGGTAAAATTAAAGGTTCTACTGAAAAAGGCAATGGATATTGGGGATTCATTTATTCAACAAAAAAGAAAAGTGGCAAGAAAACTTATAGAAGTTGGGAATTTCATACACCTCACAATGATCATGGGTGGCACTTACAAAACAACCAATATTCGAAATACAGTGGGAAATGGAAACGAGGTAAAGCTAAGAAACGGATAACATTAAAAAAAAGCGAAGAATAGGAAGTGATATAATGATTTACAGTGTAGGAATGACCACTATGGGTTCATACAATGAGGTGGATAAGGAGTATTTTGATATAATGATTGACATAAGAAGAGTGTTAAATCCATTATTTGAGAAATATGATATATATGCATATACAGTAGATAAAAAAAGGAAAGGTGATATATCACTACCTCTAAAAGCTAAGCGGTATATAAATTTTTATCTAGAAAAAATAATGGATGAGCTACCATCAATCATTGAAGATGGGAAGTATATAGTAATTCCTAAAGGTGAAGAAATAAACGAATTAGTAACGAACATATCAAATCTTAATGTTATTGGAAATATTGATTACTTTTTAGTAGAAAATTCAACTATAACATTCCGAGTTTTAGAAGGCGAGAACATTAATTTCTATGCTAGAGATTTCAATATTTTAGTTGAAGAGCTTGATTTTAAAGCTTAATATCTTTACTATGGAAGATGGTATTGCTGTTATTATTTTAAAGCAGAATTAATAAGTAAATTCAAAAGAACGTGCCATTTCGTGGCACGTTCTTTTCTGCAGATGCCTACAAGTATCATGATAACGATATGGAATGCAATAGAAAAGAGGTGTAATCGATGTTAGAAAATAATATCTTTACTTTGCAGTATGATATAGAAGTAGATGTCATACCTGAGGATGATATACTAAACGAGATTCTGGAGAAAATCCTTATGGAAGCAAATGAACCTATCAGTATTTTTTAGAACAGGATATTGTGAAAAGGGAAAAGTTGAATGATATATTTTCTGAAAGCGATTTTGAAGAAATCACATTTAATAGAAGTAAAATGTACTACAAGCCACAGAAACCACGAATGAAGCCAAACAAAACCCATTTGGCTATGCCGGCTATACGTATGACAAAGAAATTGGTATGTATTACTTGATGGCTCGCTACTATGAACCAGAACAAGGTATTTTTATTAGCTATGACCCAGAGCCAGGTGATGAAGATAACCCTCAAATGATGAATGGCTATAATTATGCAAACAACAATCCAGTGATGTATCTGGACCCTGATGGCAAGATAGCATGGTGGGTTGTGGCGGCCGCGGGAGGAGCAGCATGGGGTACAGCTAAATATCTGTATAAAAATCGTAATAAAGGCTATTCTGTTAAAGGGCTTGCATGGGCAGCGGGAAGAGGAGCCGTCGATGGAGTGTGGAAAACAGGAGTTGGTCGTATCATTGGTGTAGGTGGTACCATAAGAGTAGTCGCGAAGCTTGCTAAAAGAAAGAATTTGATTAAAAGTATTAAAACGTATGGCAAGTCACTAATTAGAAATCCCAGAAAACACCTGAGAACAACATTGTTAAATAAAAATATTGCTAAAAAATCAAAAACGAATTACTCAAAACTACGCAGTAGAATTAATAGTAAAAAAAGTGAATAATTTCTACAAGAATAAAAAAATTCACAAAGGTAAAGTTGTGAGTAAAAGAAGGAAGTGATTAAGATTGTTTTCTTAACTAGTGTTATAGTTAGTCTGTTTTGTATTACAATAGCTGTATACAGTGGACACTTGCTGCAGGTTTTGAAGGATTTATCAGAGAAGGGATCAGGGCTACTTACAACGATGGCGTCTATATTGTGTATTTTGGAAATTTGTTATTCATCTGCGCTATCCTTTATTTTCTTTGTGATTTGGGATGTGCACAATAATCTCATACTTTATCAGACAATCGTGTTTCTGCTAGTCACCTTGGTATTACTATATATTTTTTACAAGCTGAGTAAAAATAAAATGATGGTGATTTTATCTGTTATATGGTGTGGGCTAATGACATTTTATATGATCTATCTTTTTAATCAATTTTTTCTATTGGTTTAAAAAATATTTTTAAGGTAGAAGGATAGTTGCATAGAGTTAATTGGAAAAGGAGAATGAGGCGATTCCATGAATATATTAATTAGTCTACTCTGCGTTTTTACCGGCTTATTTTCGAGTTATTTATTAAAAACATTTACCGAGATAAATGTTAAGCTGAAAACTAGCTGGAGCGAAAAGTCTGTTTATGCAATTTTTACAGGGATTATAGTATGTAGTATGTCCCTTTCTTATGCTCTATTTCTAGTATGGGATGGAGAAAATAATAACCTTATCTTACTAATAACGAACATACTTATTATGGTTGTTATTATAGCGAATTGGATAATGTATTATTTCAAAAGAAGTAACAGGATGATCATGATATCAATGATTTGGAATCTATTGATGTGTGCTTATATAATTTATTTATTTTATATTTCATTTATAGCAATAGAATAGTTATGACGCACAGGGCTATCCCTACTTAATTATTTTGTTAACACTAAAATGACTAGACAATAACATGCGGTTTGGGACCCATAAAGCAGCGTAAGAGTATAGTTCACAGTGTCTTTGTAGGTAATAATTAGAACCTGAATAAGTATGTTCTCCTTGAATGAGGAGGACATACTGTACATATACATGCTATAAAATTTATTACTTGAGGTGTATAAATTATGTTTAACCATCTAAAAAATCTACTAGAAGAATTATATGGAGCTTCAAAACTTGAAACACCTTGGCAAGGAGTACTGTATGGACCAATTTCTGATTCGGAATATGAAACATATCTCTCACCACCACTTAGTTTAGAGGAGTTGGAAGTATATCAAAAGCATTTAAAAGAGTGGCACCTATACACCAAGGATGAGCTACTGGAACCATTTAAGAAATTACTTTTAGAGTTTTCGAATGGGGCTATACTATTCAATGATATCATTATTCCTGGTCATAAGAGAAAATATCAAGGGATGACGTTAGAGGAGAAGGACTTGCAGCCGACTGGTATTGAGGAGATTACATCATTATCATGGATGCCGGACAAATTTTTCGTAATTGGAAAATCTGTTCAACGTGACACGCTATATCTGCTCACTAACAAGGAAAGCGTTATGGAGATTAAAGATAAGAATATCAGTTATCATTATAATAAAATGGATATAGTTGGGGAATATGAAGATATATACTCGTGGCTAGAGAAGATAATATTGGCACACACTTATTCAGGTGATAGTTTAAATAATGGCTTGAGCATTACTACTGCGAAGGTGCAAAAAGAAGCTTTGAGAGTGGACTGGAATGAACCTTTAGCGTTGGAAGAACTACAGCGTTTTGAAAGTATTCATGATATGGAATTGCCCACTGAGTATAGAGATTTTTTACTAAAGCATAATGGTGGGGAGATTGATAGCTCAGCTGGTCCGACTGTTGCTATGCTAAGTTTAGACAAGCCTGATAATGCAGAACTATATGTCGAAAAAGTGGCTGATAACGTTTTGCAAGTGGCTGTGGAAAGCGACGGAGAGCCAGTGTTTCTGAATTGCAGTACAGGCGAAGTATTCCAAAAACGAGAATTTGAAACATCCTATGATTCATGGGATAAATGGTTGGAATACGAAGCTGAAATTATTGAATAGAGGCTGTTGTTAATGTGAATAGGAAGGTTATCTAAGGGGTGGATAAATAAAACAAAAAATAAGGTAGGAGAATAAGCCATGAAAAAAAAGACTAAGGAAGAAATTGCTAGATAAGCTATACAATGCAAATCAGGTAGAATTTGAATGGATGTATAAGCATGCTCAAAGGAAACGTAATCATAGCCTCAAGTATAGTGTACTTGAGATTATGGCATCAGATAGGGAAGCCGGAACGATAGATGGTGATGTGAAAAAAATATTGTTGAAGAGCCTGGTTCAAGAAGATAGATACACAGCCTCTATGATCCTGGATGAGCTTATAGATATCTATGATGAAGAACTCATTTCATATGCTATAGATAACCTGACCGATGAGTATTTTTTCAAAAGACTAGTCTGTGCAGAATATTTAGGGGTTCATAGAGAAACAAGGGCTGTTCCTATGCTAATAACATTACTAGATGATGCAGATGATCAAGTAAGGGTACAAGTAATCGAGGCTCTGGGGAGAATGGGAGATAAGAGCGTGGTACAGGTGTTATTAGGTCAATTAAAGAACACTGATAATGAATTTTTGAAATGTGCATACTATGCAGCGTTATACAATCTGGAGGGTGATAAAACATGGATAAATAAATTAATAGGATTACTTCAATCTGCAGACTCCATCGTTCAAACCAGAGCAGCAAATCGTTTAGTCCAAATTACAGAAGGAGAAGTATTTTTTCATGAGATTCTAGATGCATTAGAGAGACAAATCTTAATCGAAACAAAACAAATCACAAAAAGAAGAGTTGCAAAGAGTGAGGTTATGCTTGTTGGAAATGAAACAATAATTAGGGGGACGCAGAAGAGATGCCTGAGTGAGGTCTAACCCTATAGATTAACTTGGACAAATTTTATTGAATAAAAAATGAGAGTATGTATAAACTTGGTTTATTTATACATACCTCTTACATAATGTAAAAAAAAAAGAGCTAGTTCTTAGAAAGGAGAAATATGACACCTGAAAACATAAAAAATATAAAAAAAAATGAATGCTAAAGAGTTACAAAAAAAAATTAAAAAACACTACAGATGAAGGGATTCAAATCTTCCTTTTGAGCGAATTGGGCAAGTTCTCCAAAGGCCCAACAGTGCAGGATACTTTATTAAGATACACAGAAAGCCCATCCGTGGCTTTACGCTCAACGGCTTTTGATGCATTAATTAAAAATGGACATAAAGAGGTAATAAATGCGGCAATAAAACATCTGGATGATGAGTATAAAGTAGTAATTAGGTGCATAGAATTGCTAGGTTTTCATCGTATTTTGAAGGCAATACCTTTGCTTAAATCACTGATGAACAATCCGAATAAATGGATACAATTTTATGCAGCTGACAACTTAGGTGATATGAATGATGACTCACTAATTTCTTTTCTAAGTACTCAGTTGGAAGGAGAAATCGAGGATATAGTTCGAAGTGGTTGTTACTCGGGAATTATCAAATTAGTTGAGTATGAAGAAGATGTACCGTTTTGGATTGGAAAAATGGGAGAGCTCTTGATGAATACAAAAGATCCCGATGCGGCATATGTTACTATCAATTCGCTGACAGATTTCGCAGATGCTCCATTTAGTAAACAGATAATAACTATTTTGCAAAGCAGATTAGATGTGGAGGAGGACAATAAGCTAATCAGATTACTGGAATGGAGTTTGGCTTGCATAGAGCGATGGGAGAAATTGTGAGCTGTTCTGTAATTAATTATAAGTATAAAATTACAGTGTCTTTGTGAGTGGTGATTAGAACCTGAATAAGTATGTTCTCCTTGTATATGAGGAGAACATGCTGTACATATAGATTTGATAATGGAAAATATACTTACAGAGCCCAGAAAAAATGTAATTTGGATAAGATTAATATTGTTACGAAATATACACTATAAATCACATGATTAAGGAGAATAATCATGAATCATAATTTCCTAAAAATGCTAGACAAGTGTGCAGATAAATATGATTTTCCTGTACTAGACAATGCAAATATACCAATGGTTGCATGCAAAGTATAGCTTTAGTTGTGTATATATTTTACGTGATAGGAATCTTTGTTCATTACAGCTAAAGCAAAACCAGTGTAAAATTACAAAATATGAATAGGAGCATAAAAATGGATAATAGCATATATACTACTAGTGAGGACAATGTAAATGATTTAAAGAAGAACTGGTCTAGGTCAGATGCGTATGTAGTTGAAATTGATGGAAAATCAATAGGCTCATGGGAAGATTATATTACTAAAATTGAAAAAGCCTTTGATTTTCCGACAAGCTGCATCGATACAGTTGATGGTTATTTGGACTGGATTCGGGATCTCAGTTGGATAGATAAAGAGAGTTACAAGCTTGTCATTCATCATTATAATTATTTTCTAGCTAAGGAGCCGAAATTAAAGGCAAGTATTATGAATGATTTTAAAGAGATTATACTTCCTTTTTGGCAAGATGAAGTTCAAACTGTAGTGATTGGCGGAGAGCCACGTTCATTTGATGTATATCTTGTAGAGTAGTTTTGCAACCAGCGAGTAATATTGAATCTAATAACTTCGGAGGGACGCAATGAATCTCATTTTAGATTTTGGAATAAATTTTATCGCGTTTTTCATTTTCATATTGATACCATTTTTAATTAAAATGAAGAGCGAAAAAATGACTACTGTATTTCAGGGAATATCGATGTTTACTGGAATTTTCATTGTAGGAACGTTACTATTCCTCACATAATGCAACATTTCTCAAATAGGAGGTAAAATGGATAATAATTTACTACTTTTCTTTGCTGTAATGGTGGTCGTGCTTGCAGTTGTGCTGATACTTTTATATTTGAAAAAGAGGAACAGGCATCATCCTTCTTTTAATGTAATTGCTGTTGTGGCCTATGTTGTAACGCTCGTTGCCTACATGACGTTCTTTGTATACAGCTTCTAGACTACCACAAGGGGATGTCTTATATATCTATAATAAAACTCACTGCAAGCAAAAATAATTATACACCAACAAGGAGGAACAAAAAATGTCCACAAAATTCATGTATGAACGTTTACTAAAATGCCAACAGGAGCAGAAACTCGTGGCTATCTATACGGCTCGTGAAGCAGATTATTTCGAGGCGGGGTACATCGAAGCGCTCACTGCAAGCGATGTCATGTTCCGTGCTAGGCGTGCGGATGGCTATGAGGAAGGGTTTGTCGTGCTGCCATTGGAAATGGTGTATCGCATCGAAATCGACACGGCTTTTCTGAAAACCGCAGAATTACTCGCGAAGCAGTTAGGCCAACCGAGAAGTCCGGCGTTCTTTGACAAAGCACCAAACAAAAAGCATTCGCTATTCGAAATTGCGGTGGATCATGTGTATCAAAATGAGGAAATTGCGGGTATTGAGATCCTGGGAGACGAGGCTCAGGTTGCAGGGATTATCGCGGAGAATGATTATGAAGGCTTGGAAATCAGTCTGGTCACCGATGAGGGACGTCCGGATGGCACTTGCTGGATCAAAAAAGAAGACATCATTGCGGTTCGATTTGGCGGCAGCGTTGAGCAAGATATGATGCGGAAACTGCGGAAGCAAACAAGGTAAGGTGAGAGCAGGCTCTTCTCGAGTTTTGAGGAGGGTTTGTTTTATAGAATAGGCAGGCGGTGATATCTTTGGATTCGTTGTTAAATATATCTATACACTTATTATTGATGATTATGATACTAGTTTTAATAGGTATTAAGAAATTTAAATGGGGTTTTCTTGATAGAGCAGTTTCATATATCATGTTGGTTATCTGGTTTCTAATTGTCGGTATAGGTTTTTATGTAACAATATAACATCGAGGCAGGTGGGAAATGGAGTTTTCAAATATATATCGTTTTGTTTATTTTGGGGTGTTTTTTTCTTCTGTTTTTGGTCACCGTGGTACTTTATTTTGCAATGAAAGCCTATGGACATAATAAGTGGTTAACTCTGGGCTCGATTTGTGTATTTTTGTTGATTGTCGGGCTTTATGCCAAGTACGTGATGGACACTTTTATTTATTATGAGTGATGCAAAGGAGTCAAGGAAGCATGTGGGGATTTATTTTATATTTGATTGGTGGGATTATTAGTTCTGTTATCGGTATTGTTGTACTTGATAGCAAGACTCCCATTATTAAAAAAATGATAGGCGTGGTGTTTTTCCTAGGTTTAGGGTCTGTGCTATTAAAAAATGCATGGGAGAGCGGTAAGACGATATTTGGTGGTTGAAGGTTAAAGAGTGGTGGATCATGATTGAACTTATAAACGATTTTCTCTACGTGTTTATAGTAATTGCCTGCCTCATGTTAGTAAATTTTAAAAGCGAGAAATGGAAAAGTTTTTTGGGGCGTATTATTCACATTTTGGTTGCTGATTACTGTTAGTGTAGTAATATTTTTGTAGATGAAGGGGTGGCAAAATTGTATCAAGAAGCGAGTGTGATGGCGTTAATAATCAATTTTATAGTTGTAGTTGTTATACTTGTTATTTATAAGATGAAAATTTATAAAACACGAAGGAAAATGGCTTCGTTGATTGTTGTATGCCTGTTTTTTATTGCGACTGTGGTATATGTGGTACCTAAGATACTTGCTTGGGTTTGACTATGGGCAATATACAGAGTGGAAAAAGCAAAACAGTAAAAATGGAAGGTTTATTGCTAATTGAGGCTGATGAGATTGAGATAGATGCCTCTAAATTTGAGAATTTGATTTAACGAATAGTATAAATTCAGGAGGTACATTATGATTCGATATGATAAAATCCTGGTTAGCATATATTCACCTGAACTGGATAGTTATGCAAATCAAGGTGATATTCTGTTTCTTTCTCAAAAAGGTGATTCTGCTAAACAACTATTCAAGCCGAGAAGAGGTACATCCTATTTTGTAGCGCTCAGTGATGGCAGAAAACCAAGTGCTATCGGTGTTATAAAAACAATAAAGGACGGAATAACAGCAGAAAATTTGGCGAAGCTGGATTGTATGACTAGGAATAAGAAAACTGCGATTCCTGATAATTTAGAGGTGTATGAAAAAATTTTTAGAACGTATTAATAAATTTCCAGAAAATCAGCCAATAGCGCTGTACTGGCAGGATAGGTTTGGTTCTAAGGAGAAGACGCTGGTTGTTAATAAAGCCATTGTAAGAGGATATGGGGATCTAAATTTGGAGGAGATTTTTCAATTTGATTATGAGTTGAGCATGGAGGATTACTAAGAAAAAGGAGGCCAAAATGAAAATCACTGAAAAAGTCTTACTGGAGAATGAGTTCTATCTGTATTCTGAGAATGGCGGTGGTCCAGCTTCTCACTCTATCACGAACGGCAAGCTAGCAATTTTAAACGATAAGCAGCGTTTGGAGTTTTCGTACCCTTATAATCAGCCAACTTTTACAATATGTCATGCTATTTTGGCGGAAGGTCGGAAACTGTTTCTTATTGTTAGTGATTGGCTGGAGGATGAGGGTCTGTACATTTTGAGTTTCAGCGACAGTGCTAGTAGTTATGCTATAGTAGGTGAAGGTTTGACAGGTTTTTTAGTGATCGATGGGCTAGCTTATTTGTTGTATCACGAGGAAGGCGTATACCATACACATTCAGACAATCAGTTAAATGGATATAGTATGTACGCTTTATTAAAATGGAATCCTATTCAAAATGAAATGGTGCGTGTGTTGCCTGACGAGTTTCTTCCTATCGATGACGCTAATTCGTTTTGCTACGACGGTAAAGGAAATTTGTATATTTTCTATTACGGCGAAGTGAATGAGATTTATGGGGATTTTTGTTTGAAGTACAATTTGGCTACGAATCAAGGTGAATACTACACGGTTCCAACTTATTACTATGGTTCTTATTATTATGATAACCGCTGTTTTGGGTTTGATGGGAAAGGAATTATGAAGTTTAATAGCGAAATGGAGCCAATGGATTACACTGCACTCGATATGTCGGAAATGAACGATATAATAGGTGGCTATCAAGAATTAGTTATTATTAAAGAGGACAAATCCTATTCCGTTTATAAGTAAAAACCATGATTTGTACACTAATACCTTTAATTTGTCTATATAATCCAGATATAGCTATGCTAAAATTAATATGAAAGCGTTTTTATTTAGTATGCCTTGGGGAGATTAGAAGACAAAATTGAAAAGGGGTTTTTGCATGAGTAAGAAGAGCTTGATTTTTTCGATTGTTTTTGTTCTATGTGTTAGTTTGATTCCGATGTTTTCGTTGCCATCTCGAAGTGTGCAGGCCGAGGAGCAGGTCACGAATAAGAATTTCTTGGTTTATTATCGGGCTTGGCGGGACGTGGAGATGAAAGGGGTTAATACGAGTTTGCCGGATGAAAACTGGATTAGTATGAGCGATATTCCGTACGGGATTAATATTGTCAACGTTTTCAGTTATGTGCCACCGGGTCAGGAGGAGCTTGCAAAACCGTTTTTTGATAAGCTAAAAACGGAATATGGACCGGAGTTGCATGCGCGTGGGGTTAAGTTGATTCGTGGTTTTGACTACTCGAAATTGCTGACAGTGCCGCATGCGGGTAGTTTTCCGACTGAGAAGGAATTTGACGATTATGCGAAAGCTTTGCTGGATGAATTGATGATTCCGTGGGGTTTGGACGGGCTGGATATTGATATGGAAACGTATCCAAGTCCGGCTGACGTGAAAATTTCTGATGGTGTTATCAAGGCGTTATCGAAGTATATTGGTCCGAAAGCGAATAATGGGACGCTCTTTTTGTACGATACCAATGCAGAAACGATGGCTCCGTTCGAGAATGTGAGCGACAGTTTTGACATGTTGGCGTATCAGCAGTATGGCAGTGGCACGGATAGGACGGAGATGTCGTCGAATGCTTATGCGCCGTATATTGCGAAGGATAAGTTCTTGCCGGGTCTGACTTTCCCGGAGGAGCAGGATCGGAATCGTTGGTATGACACGAAACTTCCGTATGAGGAATCGAATATGTACCAGCTGGCGAAATATGTGCGGGAGAACGATTTGTCGGGGATGTTCTTGTACGCCTTCGATCGCGATGGCAAAACGTATAATGAGCCTGATATAAGCAGCGTTTCACCGTCGAATCTGCTATGGACGAAAACGGCAATTTTGGAGGTTAACGGTTATTCTGTAGAAAGCGCGAAGGAGTTGGCGAAACATCATTTGCAGCGTATTCAGTACAGTAAAGGTATCGCCAGCGCCAAAGTTGCCGAGCTTGAGAACCTTATTGACAAGGCGAGCAATCTGTACGAGGTGAATGTCGCGATTCTAGGTGCAAATTTTGAAACGGCGATTAGCCCGAGTTACGATCCTATTTTGGAGAAAGTGCTAACGAGTATTGACCTCACATCAGCGTTTGCGGCGATTGACGAAGCTAATTTCATCTTGTCTAAAGTCGAGAATAATACGGCGAATGTGAACGCTTTGAAAACGGCGAAAAACGAATTAACAAACTTGATCGGCGGGAAGAAATATACGGAGGCGGAAGTAAGTGAAGCTGTGGCAAATCTCGCGAGCCGTATTGCAGCCGTCCCGCAACCAGTGACTGCGATTTATCAGGATACGAATGGCGAAAAACTTGCGGACAATGCGCAACTTACCGGAAAATTTGGCGAGAGTTACGACTTCGCGCAAAAAGATATTCCAGATTATACGTTGCAAGAGGTTAACGGCAAGAGTAGCGGCACGTTTTCAGAAACGGCACAAGAGGTCGTTTACATTTACGCAAAAGCTGCACCGGCGCCAGTACCAACCGTGGATAATGGGCAAGCTGTGAAAGTCGTAGAAGCTGCGGCCGCTGTGAAAAGTCCAGAAAAAGTTGGTGAACTCCCAGAAACGGGCGACGAGTCATCGAATAAATGGCTAATCCTCGTTGGTTTGCTAGCAATTTTGACGTCTGTGATCATTCTTTATAGGAAAAAAGAGAAGGCGTAATAAATAGGGTTTGACAATCTGCGCCAAACCTAGTGTTCTAAAAGCGTATTTTAGGAATGGAAAGAGGTGAGGAACCCATGAAATTCTCGATAGCACGTTTGAAGTTAGTTGCCAATTTATGCAGTATCATCCGTGCCATTTTTTCCATCTTTTCAGTTACAGGACACAAGTCTGTCCAACTTGCGTAACTGAATATCGAAAAAATAAGAGAAGCATGGATTCCCACGTTGAAATAAGATAGAGAAGAAGCTTGGCATTTGTCTCGAATTTTGAAATAGTGCGTTTTCTGACGCGTTGTTTGCCGGATTATCGAGGATTTGCTTAAGCTTTTTTGTGTACACCAAAATAGCAATTGTTTCACGTGAAACATAGAGACTATATACCCATGTTGAAAGAACGTGAAAAACGGCTGTAACTCCTTTCATATCAAAATAGTTGGCTGATGGTCTAAAAGTCAAACTAGTTCAGAAAAAACTGATAATTGCAAGCCTCTTGACATATGACGCTATTTCTTGTAGCATTTATCTAATTAGCAAAATCTATCGGCGGAAACGAAGAGGAGTTGCGAGCGATTTTTTCTACTATAGAATGGCTTGTAATTTTGGAGCGGTGACGTCAACCAAATTTGAAGGAGTGTTGCGACCCATGTGGGAGACTAAGTTTGCAAAAGAAGGTCTTACTTTTGATGATGTATTGTTGGTACCGGCGAAGTCGGATGTACTGCCGAATGAAGTGGATTTGAAAGTCGAAATGACGCCGACACTGAAGCTCAATGTACCGGTTTTTAGTGCGGGTATGGATACGATTACGGAGGCTAAAATGGCGATTGCAATTGCACGTCAAGGTGGCATCGGGGTTATTCATAAGAACATGACAGCCGATGAGCAAGCTGGGGAAATTGAGAAGGTGAAACGTTCGGAGAGTGGTGTTATTATTGACCCATTCTACTTGACGCCAGATCATAAAGTATTTGACGCGGAGCATTTGATGGCGAAATATCGCATTTCTGGTGTACCGATTGTTAATAATGAAGAAGATCGCATTCTTGTTGGGATTTTGACCAACCGTGATTTGCGTTTCATTACAGACTATTCGATCGTGATTTCTGATGTGATGACGAAGGAAAACCTAGTTACAGCACCAGTTGGCACGACGTTGAAGCAAGCTGAGAACATCCTACAGAAGCACCGGATTGAGAAACTTCCACTCGTGGATGACAATGGTGTTTTGAAAGGTCTTATTACGATAAAAGATATTGAAAAAGTGATCGAGTTCCCGAATTCGGCAAAGGATTCTCATGGTCGTTTGCTCGTTGCCGCAGCAGTTGGCGTGACGCATGATACGCTGAGCCGTGCGGAAAAACTAGTCAAAGCTGGCGCGGATGCTATCATTATTGATACGGCGCACGGTCACTCGCAAGGCGTTTTGAATAAAATTGCTGAGATTCGTGCGGCGTTCCCAGATGTGAATATTGTTGCTGGTAACGTGGCTACGGCCGAAGCAACGCGTGAACTTTTTGATGTGGGGGTGGATATCGTGAAGGTGGGTATCGGGCCTGGTTCGATTTGTACAACGCGTGTAGTGGCAGGTGTTGGTGTGCCTCAGATTACGGCGATTTATGATTGTGCGACGGTTGCGCGTGAGTATGGCAAAACGATTATTGCGGATGGCGGGATTAAGTATTCCGGCGATATCGTGAAGGCTCTTGCGTCTGGCGGACATGCGGTTATGATCGGTAGTATGTTTGCTGGAACCGACGAAAGTCCTGGCGAAACGGAAATTTTCCAAGGTCGTCGTTTTAAAACGTATCGTGGTATGGGTAGTCTTGCTGCGATGGAGAAGGGCTCTAAGGACCGTTATTTCCAAGCGGATGCGAAGAAGCTAGTTCCGGAGGGTATTGAAGGGCGCGTGCCTTACAAGGGCTCTCTTGCGGACGTGCTGTTCCAACTGATTGGCGGTATTCGTTCTGGTATGGGTTATTGCGGTTCGGCCGATTTGCGCCACTTACGTGAAGAGTCGCAATTCATCCGGATGACTGGTGCGGGCTTGCGTGAGTCGCATCCACACGATATCCAAATTACAAAAGAAGCGCCAAACTATAGTATTTCCTAAATAAAAATAAAGCGTACTAGGCTTGATGAGACTCGCAAATCTCATCAAATCTAGTACGCTTTTTTGTGTGGTCTAGTTTTTCCGCGTTCTCGCTTGTGCTACGAATAGCATGGAAGCAAGCAGGCATAAAAGTAAGCCAACTAGGATTAAATTGCGCTCGGAGCTGTCACCAGTTTTTGGTATTTTTGAATCTGTTGTTTTTGTCGGTGTGCTCGTTTCTTCGAGAACTGGTGCTTTTTTTGCTGGGTCTTGGATGCTTGGTTTTTCTACGTTCGATGTTTCTGTGCCAGGTTTCTCCGGATCCGGTTTTTCTGTGCTCGGTTTCTCCGGATCTGGGCTGACTGGCGTTGGATCAAGCGGTGTAGGGTCATCCATTGATGGTGGTGCGGGTTGGAACGTAATCACATTATCCATCACGACTTTCACCGGAGTCTGATCGTCGCCAAACGGAATTTCAAATAGGAGCGGCGCGCTGTCCAATGTGTAGCCAGCAGGAGCCGTGGTCTCGACGAAGCTATACTTCCCGGGTTTCAACCCATCCACTGCCAAAAGTCCATTCTCATCTGTTGTAAGCCCTTCTTGTAAAACCGCACCTTGCGCGTCTAGTAGGTCAAAAACAGCGCCAGCTAATAAAATCGCATGGTCAGATGCGCTGACTTTTGTTAGCTCCACAGACCCATTTTTCATCGTGTTTTCTTTGACTAAAGTAACAGGAGTCTGGTCATCACCAAAAGCAATGTCGAACGCGATTGGTGTGCTATCCAATGTATAGCCAGCTGGAGCCGCCGTTTCAACAAAGCTGTATTTTCCAGGCTTCAAATTAGAAACTTCCAAAAATCCGTTGCCATCGGTAGTCAGGCCAGTTTTCAAAATCGTACCTTGCTCATCTAACAAGTCAAAAGTAGCTCCGGCAAGCATCATTGCATGGTCGTCCGAATCAACTTTCGTCAGTTCCACAGAACCGTTCTTCATCGTGTTTTCTTTGCTTACAGTAACCGGATTTTGGTCATCGCCAAAAGCAATTTCGAACGCGACCGGTGTACTATCTAGTGTGTAACCAGAAGGAGCCGCAGTTTCGACAAGGCTGTACTTCCCAGGTTTCAAATTCGCAATTTTCAAGTATCCGTTTATATCGGTAGTTAGGTTCTGCCTTAAAACGGTACCTTGCTCATCTAGTAAGCTAAAAACAGCACCGGGTAGCAGGGCTTGCTTGTTTGCTGAATCGACCTTCGTCAGTTCCGCAGAACCATTCTTCATCGTGTTTTCTTTGACTACAGTAACAGGAGTCTGATTATCGCCAAAAAGAATTTCGAACGCGATGGGCGCTTTATCCAGCGTGTAGCCGATAGGTGCCGAGGTCTCGACAAGGCTGTATTTTCCTGGATTCAAACTAGAAATTTTCAAAACACCATTTGCAGCAGTGCTCAGGCCAGCTTTCAAAGTTGTACCTTGTTCGTCTAGTAAATCAAAAGTGGCCCCAGCAAGCTTCACTGAGTGGTCTGCCGAATCGACTTTTGTCAGTTCCACTGAACCAGTTTTAACGATGTTCTTGGTCTGTAAGATAATCGGGTCAGTATCTTGCTCGGTAATCGTCACGGATTGAGGTGTGTTATCAAGAACGTAACCGGCCGGCGCAGCTGTCTCTACTATTGTATACGTGCCAGTTTGCAATGCCGCCGATAGCAGAATCCCGGCTTTATCCGTCTCCCCTTGGAACACCACCGTACCGTTCGTGTCTGTGATGGTATATTCGGCGCCAGCGACCGGTTGATTGAAGTTATCCGTTTTCATTATTTGGATTCGGCCATCGTATTTCTTCGTTGCGACGGTATTTGACTGGATAATGTTATTGGATAGGTTCATATAGGCCGAGTTCAGGAGCGAGTCGCCAATTTTTAAAGTGGAGACGTTGGCTTCAAAAGCCCAACTGTTACTCCCGTTTTTCGGTGTGTCGACGAGCGTTGTTATCGTTACGGAATCTGCATCATATTGAATGTCAAATTTGCTTTTATCATAGTCAAGTATCGATGTGACATGGATACGGGAATCTAGCGGATCAGTAATAATCGTGCCCGCAGGAATGCTCGCGCCATCTAGTGACATCAGTTTTAGCGTGTAGGTAAGCGTGTTTTCATCGTAGTTCAGAATTTGTTTATCCACGCTTTTGCTTAGAACGTAGCTTGTTCCAAAATGCTGAATCGCTTTAACTGGAAAGACTTTCTGAATAGCGTTCGTATTTGACGCTGTGAAATTAGCGGTATTTACTTGCGCGCCAAGGTCGGGGTCATCTACTTTTAAAGCGTATTCAATAAAGTAAGTATCTTCCGCTGCTACATCACCTAAATCTACTTTAAAAGTGCGAGCTGTTGTGTCGTAGCTAATCTTATCTTGGAAATCCGCCGTTGCATATTTAAAACCGACAGCGGCGCCTTGTGCATCAAATGTGGTAGCCTTTAAAATCCTGATGTTATCAACTGTCGTACTATCTCCCGGTATACTGGAATTTTTGTTGGTAGCGACTAAAGAGGTACCAATGGGAAGTGTATCGGTTATGATGACGTCATCTAGAGCCACTTGTTTGTAGTTCACGACAAGCTGGAATTTATTATTTTCAGGTGCCGTTGTATTTAAAACCGCAACATTGTTTTCGTCTAAATCCCCTTTATACCACTTATCAAAAATCGTTGGTACAATCGGATTTTTCTTTGAGACATCAACTGTTATTTCATCGTGCGTGGTCGCATAATCGACTGAAAAAGTCTGTGCATCATTATGTGCATCGCCAATTGTCAGTATCGGTGCGCCAAATTGAATCTGAAAAATACCGTGAAAGGCTTCATTCGAGGCAATCAAGGAGGTGTCTATGGATATTAGTATTTTGTAATTCGCGCCATCCGAGGTGACGCTCTTCAACTTGAATGGTACAGGCAAATCCAGTTTGGATGTAAAATCTGTGACGCTGTAAACGATATCTTTTGGTACAGTGACAGTGAGATCGCCGTTCGCTGGTGTGAAGGAACCAGCGCTACCAGAAAGGTCGATTTTAAGGGTGACTTCTTCTCGGTTAGTAATGGAGCCAGATGGGACAGTAATCGCTGTTTTGATGCTATCTGTGGAGGATGTAGTTTGAGCGGCTACTGCGACCAAGCTAAACGATTGTAAGAATAGGATAAAGCATATCAAGGTTATTAGGTATTTTTGTTTGTTTTTCATTATGTTTCTCCTTTATGGTAATCATTTTTTGAAAAGTCTAACTTATCTAAACGTAGAGAGTGTGTGCCAGATAGGGTCTGTGAAAAAGCAGTATAATTCAATAAGTGCGATTTTTATATAAATTCGTTTAATATGACCTCCTTTTAGTTATTGATTTGAAATAAATGCTATAAAATTCTTTATTACTCACCTACAAAGTAAAATATTAGCATAGACAAGTAAGCGTGTAAAGGATGTCTAAACAGGAGGTCATGACTTTATGTAAATAGGTTTATTAATTGTAAAAAAGATAACCGTGATGCGCTTTATTTGTGTGATGGGTCTTACTAAAAAAGTCTATTTTTGCGTGAGTTCTACTAGGATGTGCGTGTCTTACTACTTAGGTGAAGTGTGTTATGTCTAAAATGTGAATTTTTTGATATAAATGGAATTAATTCGTTTTATTAAAAACTTGTTTCTTTTAGCTAGAATAATCGAACGTGCGCCCTATGTTTGTTTTAGAAATGCGTACGGTGGTATATAGAACTAGCGCAACGTGAGAGACTAGCAGGGGAATGTTGGTCTTTTTTTTGTGGAAATGATTAGGGGGACTGCAAAGTGGGGAATTATCGAAAGTGGCTACTGGGAATGGTTTTGGTTATGTTGTTGAGTATTGTGAGCGTTTCTGCGGTTTCGGCTGCAACGACGTATTATACAACGGGGAGTTTGACGGTGCGCGCTGGGGCTGGAACGAATTACAAGGCGGTTGGTTGGCTGGCAAAGGGCGCAAAAGTGAGCAGTTTAGCGAAAACAGGGAAATGGCACCAGATTATTTTTAAAGGGAAGAAGGCATATGTGTCGGGGAATTATTTGACGACGCGGGTTGTGAAGCCTGTGGTGGCCCCGAAACCTACTGCAAAAGTGTTGCTTAATGTGCCGCTCATTGCGCAGCGACCACAATTGCCAACGGGGTGTGAGATTGTGGCGGTGACAATGATGTTGAAGTATAAGGGCGCGAACGTGGACAAGGTGAGGTTGGCGCGCGAGATGCCAAAACATGCGAGCAATCCGAATTTGGGCTATGTCGGAAGTCCGTTTAATCGTTCGGGCTACACGATTTATCCGCCTGCTTTGATGAAATTAACGAAGAAGTATACGGGTTCAGCGGTGAATTTGACAGGGGCTGCGAACACGACTCTGGAGAAAAAGTTGAAATCGGGTCGGCCGGTCGTTGCTTGGACGCGGATGCATGGATTTAGTGTCCACGCTGTGACGCTTACGGGCTACGATGGCAGTTATTATTATTACAATGATCCGTGGACAGTGAAAAAGAACGTCCGAATTTCGAAGACTTCGTTCAATAGTACGTGGGCTGCTTTGAAAAAACGCGCGATTAGTTACTAAATCAAGGATAAAAACTAATTTTGAAGCGCTTGGGATCTATGAAAAAACGGATTTCGCGAAAGTCCTTCTTTTTTCTGAATGGTTGCACATAAAAATGAAATGTTTTCCAGATGAAATGCCGCTTGATGAATAATAATGCTAACCAGAGAGCAACCAAAAGAAGCACACCATCCATTTTTGGACAGTGTGCTTCTTTTCATGTGTGACTGACTATTACTTGCTTATTCGCCAGCTTGTACTGTTTTACGGTTGACTTCTTTAAAGCTTGCGTTGACGGCTACGACTTCTACTTTATCAGTCGCTTTCGTGATGGTTGCCAGACCATTGATTGTGAAGTTTCCGTTGCTCAATGTTGCATTTTTAACCGGAGCTCCATTGACCCATAGGCGAACAGCGGTAACGTCTTTTCCGTATGTTCCTGTGATGGTCGCATCGCCAAAGGTATACGCATTAACGTCTAGTTTGTAATCATAGATGGAGCCGTTCGGAATCACTGTGACTGTTTTCGTGTTGACTTCTTT
>NZ_AODE01000038.1 GCF_000525855.1 Listeria cornellensis FSL F6-0969 | reverse complement strand
CATATGGTTGGCTACGAAGATCCATATCGCAACATAAATCACGAAATCTTCTGGAATATTTACAGCAAGGGTTTTTAAATTTCGTAATAATTTGTCCATTAGGAAGGGTAACACTTACTCCATAATTTTTTATTATTTTCGTCATAGAAATGATTAGATAGTTGCCGTCTAGTGATAAATACGGAAGATACACGTTCATATCTTGCATTACTAATGTTTTATATGCTGGTGCTACGTATTTTGGTGCAGTGACTGACGCTGCATTTTGTACTCTCTCTGCTGCTTTTGTCGGTAGCGTTAATCCATTTAAAGGTGTAACCACGCTTGCTCCAACTACCGATGCGATGGTTAATGTACTAATAATTTTTTTAGCCTTTTTGTTATTCATGTTTTTCTGACTCCCTCTTTCATTTCTCAATTTGTATTTATCTTGCGTTTTACTCTCGATTAATAAATTTTAAAAATAGTGTTTTATTACGAATATTAAAATTATTAATTCATCAAGATGTGTAGCCGCTGATTTTGGATGAAAATTAAGTCAGCATGCACTAATTCGTTCAATGTTGTGCTCAGCGTTGTATGACTAATTCCCATATAATTAGCTAATACTTTTCTTGTGAAGCCTCTTGGTATTCTAGTAAATCCTTCATAGTTTGTTGTCTCTCCGAACCAAGTAGCAATCGCTTTTAGTAGAATCTCTACTTTCCCAACGTTTCCCTCTCTCATCGCAACTATTTTTTTTTGTGTAGCGTTCATATAGCATACGCATATAATTGTAATGATACAGGTAGCCTTCTTGAATTGTCATAATTTTAGCTAATACTTCCTGTAACTCAAAACGCCAAACAATGGCTTCTCCTGTTAGTATGGTGCCATACAGCTTTGATCCTGTATTCTGTTTACTATGGTGTAGTCCTAGAAAGCCATGCTCACCCGCAAAATCAATAATGTTAGAATCAAGTACTAGGGCAACAATCCCTTCCTCTATAGCGTAAACATAAGGAGAATCGTATACACAATCGGCAGCAAATGTGATTTTTTTCTGTTTTTTTGTAAAATAAGGCGCTTTTTATGAATAGGGTATACTTGATCATCTAATAATATCTGCAATAATTTCTCTGACTCGAAATCCCTTTGAATAGATTCACTAGTGTAAAGCTCCTCTAAGCTCATTTTATTCACCTCCTACAAACTATAATAACAGCAGATAACAATAAAATGGTTGTGGAATTTTATACTTTATTTGAAATATGTGTCTAATTTTCGAACTTTATACGATTACTTCGTCTGTATTTACAATCAGACTAATTCATGGAGGCTAGGATAACAAGTTGTCTGCCTCTAGTAACAAATAATATGCCAGACTTCTCTAATATAGCTAATCCCTGTATAATTAGCTAATATTCTTCTTGTAAAGTATTTTGGGATTTTGTAGTATCCATCTTCTGTCTCCTCACCAAACCAACGAGAAATGCAGGATAGTAATAACGTAACTCTCTCTGAATTAGGCTTTGTACTCGCCACTATTTTTTGAATATATCGCTCAAATGACGTTCTCATAAAATTATAAAAGTACAAGTAACCTTCTTGTATTTGCTCCATTTCGAAAAATATGTCATCTCTTTCAAACTGCCAAACTACTAATTTTTCAGTCAGGGCCTCAGCGCACGCTTTTTCCCATCGATATTGCAAACCAATAAAATCCCCCTCACTCACAAAATCTATAATATCAGCATCATACATAATTGCTGCAACCCCACTCTCCACCATATAAACAATCTTAGAGCTACTATCTTCCTTTGTTTTTAAGTTTAACCTCTCTTTTCTCCAAATAAGGATAATCTTCCTTTTCCAGAAATCCGACATTACTGAGACAACTACTCGTATACCGCTATTCATGCAAAATAAAAAGAATGGGACAAAAATTGATTCTTAGATCAACTTTTGTCCCATTCTTATCCTCTATGTTTTTTCCATTTTCATAAATTAAGCTTCTCCAAATGCATTTCATTATTCAGCATTTCAACAAACTTTCTAAATTTTTCATTGTAATAATCTTGTTCAGATTCAATAGGAACATAAAAATCAATAAGCGTACTTTCAGTTTCAACTTTTTTGCCATTTTTCCACCAATAAAATAAGGCTTGCGTTGGCTCTGTTCTACTAGAAAAAAGGCATTCTCTATTAAAAACGGAAGAAATCATTTGCGCAATGTCTTTATTTTTTACTGCCCCACCATTCAAAACTAAAGGATTTTCATCATAAGTAGCAGATAATAAAGAAAGGATATATTTAAGATTGAAAATGATGCCCTCCAAAACGGATTGAATAATTTCCGGACGTCCATGAGTAATATTTAATCCTTTAAAACTCCCGGTTTGTTTTTCATTCCAAATTGGGGCCCGTTCTCCTTGAATATACGGGGAAAAAAATAAGTCAGGCGCTTTATGTAGATGATCGAATATTTTAGCTTTGTCTTCATAAAATAAATCACTGAGCCACTCTAGTACTATTCCTCCATTATTAGTAGGTCCGCCAACCACCCATTGATCTTTATCTACATAATAACAAAAACTTTCCATATCGGGTCCTAGATATCGTCCTGTAGAAAGCTGTCTAATTGACCCACTAGTTCCCAGAGTTAGACTTTCTGTGGCACTATTTTGTTGAGAGCTAGCTAGAGAAGCCAAACAGCCATCGCTAGCACCTATCATAATTTTTGTATTTCGTTTCAAATTCAGCTCTAGTACCACTTTTTCCGACATGTTAAAAACAGTTTTTGGATGAACAAGCCGTGGTAGTTTGCTGGGTGATAATTGGAGGAATGATAGTATTTCTTCATCCCATTTAAAATCAATACTATTGAATAATCCAGTCGCCGAAGCTATCGAAAAATCCGTAACAAATTCGTTTACAAAATAGCTCATTAAAAAAGATTTCATGTCATGCCATCCGGAAACATTGTTGAACCAACTATTATGTTTTTCTTTAAAATATAATAATTTAGCAAAAGGACTCATGCCATGAATAGGCGTTCCCGTTTTGCCATAAAACAAAAAAGTTCGCTGTCTATTTCGTTTGAATTCTAAAATTGTATTAGCGGCTCTATTATCAGACCACAAGAACATAGTATTGCTTTCCATTTCGGGAGATACAGGGATTAATGTATGCATAGCTGTACTAAAGCTGATGGTATTTATATCTGAATAAAGAGCCGTTATTTCTTTAATATTTCGTTTGATGCTTGATAAAATGTCTATTGGATTTTGGGTCGATTTATCAACTTCTTTAAATGTCTCAATTCTCGCTGACTTCGTATATATTGCTTTTTCTTCATTGAAAATAATAAATTTAATGGAGGTCGTCCCAACATCAATTGCTAATAATAAATTTTTTTATGCTATTGCTCATTTTTTAAAATTTCGCCTCCTCCAAATTGATTTCTTAATGCAACAACAATTGAGTAGGTAATATGGAAGGGGTTCCTGTATCTATTCATGAGTCCTCATGATTCAAATACGTTATCGTGAGGACTCAAATTGTATTCTTTAATCTACATACCTAGTCAATCATGAACTTAAATAGTCCACGCAATGCTATTTCCATTCACATTCGTCGGCTATTTCTAATACTCGGTCTTGAATAATTGATCCATACCATTCCGCTGATTTTTTTTTTCGCACGCGTTCTTTTTTTCGTTCTAGTTCAATTCTTATGAGGCCATATCGATTTTTTAAAAGCATTCATCGGAGAAACGCAATCTGTAAACGCCCATAACATGTATCCTTCACAAGAGGACCCTTCTTCAACGGCTTTAAGTAACCATTTGATGTGCTGCTTAATAAAATCAATTCTATAGCTATCATTTACAGTGCCCAAATCATCCATATACGCTTCTTCATTTTCTCTGCCCATTCCATTTTCAGTGATAAGCCATGGAATATCTCCATAATTTTCTTTTAAATAGTGAGCCATATCATATACAATTTTCGGATATATTTCCCACCCGCGCGAATCATTCATTTTTTTGCCCGGTAAATCAAAATTTTCAAAGAACATTTCAGGATGGAATGGCGTCGTCTTATTCCACTCATACCTTGGAGCTTTGACTCTTTTTGGATAATATTGATTAATTCCTAAAAAATCAAGCGTATTTTCTCTAATTGTTGATAAGTCGTTATCATCAGGATTAAAATAGATATCAAATGTAGTACATAACGCAATAAGTTCCGATGAATACTCCCCTTTAACCATAGGATCAAAAAAGACTCGATTATAAAACAAATCATACATTTCAGCAGCTTTTTTATCTTCTTTTGAATCTGACCTAGCGTATACCATTTCAGGATTTAATACACAACCTACTCTTCCCTTTAGTCCTAGAGAACGATATGCCTTAACAGCTTGAGCACTTGCCAATGCTTTGTGGTAATTCCATAACATCCATTTTTTAGTATTCTGCTCGTGAGGCCATCTGATAGCGTCTAGATAGATACGTGTTTGAGGAACTATTGGTTCATTGAAAGTAAACCATTGCTTCACTCTGTCTCCATAACGCTCAAAAGCTATCTTTGCATAGCCAGCATATAAATCTACTACTTTTCTTGAGGACCAACCATCATATTTTTCAGATAAATACACAGGCAATTCGTAATGTTCCAAGCACAGCATAGGCTCCACATTCGCTTCTAACAGTGCGTTTATAACATCATCAATGTGCCCTGCATAGTCCTCATCAACAATTAAGTTCTCATAATCAGTAAAAAAGCGGGACCAATTAATAGAAGTTCTATAATGTGTAAGGCCAATCTCTTTCATTAGATTAACATCTTCTTGATATTGCTCCATAAAATTAGTTGCTACTGCAGGGCCATACCCATTATGCCAAACAAATTTTTCATTTTTATACCACGAATCAGGGTAGGAGTCTTGGCCTTCTTTCTTACCCTTCCAGCCTTCCGTTTGCCATGCTGATGAGGCCGCGCCAAGAATAAAATTTTCCGGTATAGATAGTTTCATAATATTCCTCTTTTCTACTAATTTTTTTTGCTGTGCTGTATTAGATATTTTAACAAATGGTAAATAGATAAGAATGGCAACTATAATACAGACAATTTGCGTAGCTACTGCCCCCAAATCTCCGGCAGTTGCTAGATACGCATTCACAATAGGCGGCATTGGCCATGGAACCATCACTACTGCTTTAGCTGCTATACCTGTTGCTGTTGCGAAATAGCCTATTGTACCTGTTATTAGCGGCGTAATGATAAACGGGATAGCCAAAATTGGATTCAACATGATTGGCATACCAAAAATGACGGGTTCATTAATGTTAAAAATGCCTGGTGCTGAAGATAGTTTTGTTATTTCACGCATATCTTCTCTTTTACCGACCATGAAAACGGCAACAAGCAGCCCAATCGTCACTCCAGAACCACCTATACTCATATACATATCCCAAAAAGGCATCGTAATAATATTAGGAATTTCTTTACCAGATTCAAATGCTTCCGTGTTTACTGCGATTGATGCAAGTAGCAATGGTTCTCTTATCGGTTTAATCATTTGGTTACCGTGAATCCCTATTACCCAGAAAATTTGCGCTATTAGCATTAGAAGTAATATTCCAGGCAAACCTTGAACGACTCCTTCTAAAGGCCGTTGCACAAGATGATAGATAATATCGTAGGCATACATACCTGTCATTGCTTTAACAGCGAATCCTGCGGTAGCCATGACTGCAATTGTAATTATTGTAGGAACTAATGCGGAAAAACTAGCTGATACATTGGCTGGTACTGTATCAGGCATTTTGATTTGTAATCTTTTTTGACGACCTAGCCAGCTATATAATTCTACAGATACTATAGCAACGATCATTCCTAAAAATAAGCCTTTTGTGTCTGTGTACTGCTTAGCTAAAACATTTTCTACAAGTATATTTTTATCATCAGATAAGAATCCATAAATTGTTGGGGTAACCGCTAGATACGACATCACCGCAATTATTCCAGGAAAAACTCCTTTCAAATTATTCAGCTTGGCCAATTCAATCCCAATAAGGAAAACAGCATAAATTGTTAGAAAGCTTAAAGTAACATAACTAATCGATGAAGCAATAGGTTTTAGTTCGGCTAGAAAACGCAAGAATTGAATTTTTGCTAATCCGTTTTCTGCATCGAAAACCATTGCTGAAAATAATGTACCAAATGCCCCTGTGATAATAACCGGGATAAGTGCAGAAAAGGCATTTTTAATCACCATAATATAGCGTAAACTATTCACTTTTGTTGCAAATCTTCCTAAGACATCTGATAATCTCCCCATAAATCCACTTCCCATATTTCCTTTACCCCCTATTTATTTAGTATTTTCTCTCTAACATTTAGATAAAACTGCCAAGTGCCCATCGTATAGCCTAAACTTCCTTCTTCTCTAAAAATTATTCTTTCACCGTATGGGCGAACACATCCTGCAAATTTTTTTTGAAGCAATCTCATCACTCGAACCATGCTCATAGAGTCATCGTTTTGTTTGGTACATATGCGAAATGAATTCTATCTATTTTGAGGGCATTTTCAAGCATTTCCTATTATTACTGTCTATCCAAGTTAATTATCACACTATAAAAAAGTATTATTTCTAACTATTTAGTTTATTTGGGATAAATTTTAAAAGTATAAAGAACTCGAATCCTCCCTAGACATAAAAGTACAACAACTAGTTTACATGCCAAATTTAGATAAATTTTTCAGAGTCTTTATGTAATTTCTAATCACTTATCTCTATTTCCTCATGCATGATTACGCTTTCAATCGTTTTCAAAAAAAAATCTGATTCAATATTATGCTTGAAAGACTCTATAGGCAGCTCCACCCACACGTCTCCAACGTTCGCATCATGCGTGGCACTAATTCCTTGTTGTATATGATAGCTCTGCTTCATGCGATTTAAATTTACTAAATCCATTCGGTCAAACATTCATAACTTAATTCTCTGTTCATCACTCCCAATAAGTCATCTGATGTATTTATAATAAAATACATCAGATGACTTGTCAATAGTTTTTATTAGTTTGATTGGCTAACTTTGCTAAATTCTTTTCTATTATTCGCCATATGTACTGTCATGGCATCCAATGCGTTTAGTTCATCGTGTTTGGCAATAGCATTTACCAAGTCATTATGCAGCTCTATTGTTTCAGTTTTTAAATTACTTACATTATAATTTTCATTAAACAAAGCAATAGATTCATTAATAATGGGTACAATATGAGAGAGTGCGATATTCCCACTGGCTTCTGCAATAGTTTTATGCAACTCTATATCTAATTCTATATGCTCATCCGTATTATTTTTGAAGGAAATTTCTATAGCATCTTTTAAGTGAATCATATGGCTTATTTGATTTGCTGTAGCATTTTTTGCTGCTAAAGCTGCCATTGGCGGCTCTAATATATATCTTAAGACAAACAAATCTTTAATCATTTTGTTTTTATTTTTAATTAAAGAAAATCCTAAGGGGTCTTTGACAATACCCTTCCCCTCACTTATATATGTTCCAGAACCTTGTCTAACTTGTAGTATATTGCGCGCAACTAATACTTTGACTACCTCTCTAATGGTGCTCCGTCCAACATGCAATTCCTCAGCAAGGGCATATTCATTAGGTAATTTGTCTCCCATATTAAATTCCTTTAAACGTATATATTCAAGTAATTTATCAGCTGTATTTTCTACCAAATTTTCACGCACTTTATTTTCCCCTCTCTAATCATCTGATGTATTATTAGCATTTTGTAATTTTATGCTATTTCCAAATTCCAACTAACTAGTTAGTGAACACAGATAACTTTATTTCTTATTCTGTATAATATCAGTCATACTATAAGCTACGATTTGCCAAGCACTGTAATTTCATTTTATAATACTCTTCTTGATTTGTATAACTTTTATTAGATAGTTGAAAAATGGTATACTCAAAGTATAGACCTTTTCCAAAGGACGTGTTAAACAATGTTAGCCATTATCATTATACTCTGCTGGTTCATCGCTTTCATGGCCGTATGGGCAATCATAAAAGCATCCACAAAAAAGCCAAAATAAGTCCACCATTCACTCGGTGCATGCTTATTTTGGCTTTTTCATCATTAATGCATTCTCGTTTTGTACATCTCCATCGCCATTTTCTGATCAGCCTCAGAACGGAAATCACCGAAAACACTAGACGTCTCCACGACATTAATAAAACAGCGCGGGTCCACTGCCTGAACAACATGCGTCAAATCATACAGCTCATATCTCGTAATTACAATCACAAGCATCGTCACACTTTCCCTCGAATACGCCCCAATCGCCTCAACAACTGTAATCCCACGAAACATATTATCCTGAATACCTTTAATCACATCTTCTGGATTCTGCGTCATAATCATTGCTGTCAATTTCTGGTGTCTCGTATGAATCGTGTCAATCACCCGGCTCGAAACGTACAATGAAATCAATGTATAAAGAGCAAACGTCCACTCATATGTAAAGCCAGTAATCAGAATAATAATCCCATTCATTAGCAAAAAATACTTCCCAAAAGAGCGTCCCGTCTTAATCGTAATATACATCGCGATAATATCAAGCCCTCCCGAAGATATCCCAAACTTAAGTGCAAGACCAATACCCACAGAAGAAATAACCCCACCAAAAATCGCATTCAACAAAATATCCGAAGAAACCTCTTGCACCGGTATCACAATCAAAAACAACGACATAAAAGCAACCGTCACAAAACTAAACACCGTAAACGCTCGGCCAACCTTAAACCAGCCTAAAACCGCCACCGGGATATTTAGCAGTAAAACGAGCAACCCCGTCGACAAACTAATACCCACACCGTCTTGCAATAAATCTGATGTCAGCTGTGCAACCCCCGTCAAACCGCTTGCATAAACATGCGCTGGAATTAAGAAAAAATTCATCCCAATCGCATTAAGCAATGCAGCAAGTACCGCAATAAAAAATTTCTTCGTACCATCAATATAAATTTGCTGTTGATTCAACGCAATTTCCCACTTTCAAAAAAATTAAGCACGCTTAAAATAGCGGCCTTCCTCCAGATAAATAAAATCCAATACTAACCGTCACAATCACGCACACAATAAACAAGATGAAAAAGAGATTCGTGGGTTTCCCTTTTTTTCGATAGATAAGTAACATCTCCACAACACCAATTGTTGCCAAGCCAAGCAATATTTTAAAAATCGATACGACAACATGCTCACTAAAACTATACTGTACCATCATTATACCGCTCAAAATAACCGTAATGTAAAGCACCCGATCACACATTTGCATAATCGTAAAAGCTTTTGCCGATTTCTTATAAATAACAAGCGCAACCAATGTGACAATAACAATACCGATCCATGAAATCAAATGAATATATAACCACATAAAAATTCCCCATTTCTATTCTATTTACATAACTTGATTTTCTAACGTTCCTATACCTTCAATCGTAACCGTAACAATATCCCCTTCCTTTAGAAAGCGCGGTGGTTTCATTGCCTTACCAACCCCATCAGGCGTCCCCGTTGCAATGACATCCCCTGGCATAAGCGTATGGCCTTTAGACAACTCCGAAATAATCGTTGCAATAGGAAAAATAAGCTGATTCAACGTACCATCCTGCCGCTTCTCTCCATTCACACATGTCTGAATCCGCAACGAGCTCGGGTCACCAATTTCATCCTTCGTAACCACATAAGGACCAACCGGACAGCTACCGTCCAAACTTTTCGCTAAGTAAAATTGCTTATGCTTCACCTGCAAATCGCGTGCCGTCACATCATTCAAGATCGTGAAACCAAAAATCGCGTCCAAAGCCTCAGCCTCCGAAATATTTGTCACTTCTTTTCCGATTACAACGGCCAGCTCCCCCTCATAATCAAGCTCATTTGTCACATCCTCATGTAAAGGAATCGTCCCTTTATGTCCAACTAGCGTATTGCTACTCTTCGTAAAAATCATAATTGCCTCTGGAATATCCGCGACACTCCCCATCTCAATCACATGTTTTCGATAATTCTTCCCGACTGCCATCACATTATTCGATGGTCTTATTGCCGGCAAAAACTGCACATCCTTACACGGAATCGCACCATGCATCGCATCTTGTTGCTTTTCGATATGAGCCAATTTCTCTGGTCGCGAAATAAGCTCCACCAATGTACGCGGACACTCAGACTCTGCAAAGAACGCGCTAATATCAATAATCCTATCTCCCTTAACGATACCAAATGACTCCCTACCACTAATTCTAAAGCTAATCCACTTCATTTCTATTCTCCCCCTGTCAGCTCACAAACATGATCCCCATCAAAAAAGTATAAATAAACATGATCCACTTGTCTACCATTAATTTTTTCAATTGCTTCTTTATACATATCCATCTGCACCTGATACCGTTTCTTCAAAATAGCCTCTCCCCCAAGCCAACCATTTTCGAATTTCCCAGTGATCTGGTCCGTCTTGTAATCGATAATAATAAGCTGATCATCAAGCTCTATCATAACATCTATCATCCCTTGAACAATAATCTGCTCCGTTGTATCCACATCTGGATGTATACGATTTGCAGGAATCTTGTAACTAAACGGTATTTCCCGTAACGTACAATCTGGATTTACAAGCATTAATTGCCCCAATTCCGTATCAAAAAAGTTCAATATAAGATCTACTTGTATCGATGCCACCTGCTCTTCATTCAAAATCTCCTTGGACACAAGCTCATCAAGCAAAACCTCTATCCTTGCAGCAGTTGGCGCCACTTCCAGAGAAAGGGCCTGCATCACCGTATGCATCGCCGTCCCCCGCTCCGTTGCTGTCAATTGTTTCTCTTGCAAAAACTTAGGCCTATCAAAAGACACCGGTTGCGCACTTCTCGTAAATCGCGTGTCACTAAAGCTATCCGCAACCGAGAATTGTCGTTTCATCTCCGTCACTGATTGCTTAGACCGAATACCCGTCTCCTCCATATAGCTATATTGAAAAGAAAGGCGCTCTTGAATCTGTTCAAAATATGGCGATTGCTCTACCGCATCCTTCCCATTTTTCACTATATCCAACCAACTTGAGTCCCACTTAGCATCTGCATCTACCGTCAAAAATTCCTGATAGTTATGTTTCTTAATCAAAAGACGCATATTTGTAGGCAATTTAACCGCACCCGCAATATTTTTCCCTTCCATTTGCTCTATATAACTCGGATGCCTCACAAAAGCACTACCAATCCACTGCAAGTAATTTTTAGCCTGGTACCTAACACTTGCTGGTAACATCCAATCCGTCTCCATCAAGTTACGCTCCCATTCCGAAACAGATTTTTCAAGGCTTGGAACCGTTCCAACCAAGATTAACTTCTCCTCTGCACGAGTTAATGCTACATATAATACCCGCATTTCTTCCGCTATCATCTCCGCTACCTTTTTATACTTTATCGCCTGTTGCATAATAGATGGATAAACTAAGCGTCTCACAGGATCATTATATCTCGTAGCAAAGCCAAAATCCTTATCAAATAAATATTTATTATAGATATCCCGCATATTAAATTTACGATCCAGTCCAGATAAAAATACGACAGGAAACTCCAAGCCCTTACTCGCATGAATCGTCATCATTCGGACAACATCTTCCTTCTCACCCAATGTCTTGGCAGTTCCCAAATCCTGTCCTTTTACTTGCAATCTTTCCACAAACCGAATAAACCGGAACAATCCACGAAATGCAGTCTTCTCATACTGATTAGCACGGTCCAACAACGCTCGTAAATTCGCCTGCCTCTGTTTCCCACCTGGCAACCCACCAACAAAATCATAAAAATGCGTCTCCTGAAAAATTTGTGCTATCAAATCAGCCAAATCTTCACGCATAGATAGTTCCCGCCACTTACTTAATTGTCGTAAAAAAGCCTGCAATTGCGAGGCCAATTTCCCCGGTTCAGAAAGCGCATATTTCTCTAACGCTTCAAAATACGGTTTATTCTTTCCAACAGCGCGGATTCGAGCTAATGCATCCTCATCTAAATTAACAATGGGTGAACGCAATACGGAAGCAAGTGGAATATCTTGATATGGATTATCAATAATTTTAAGAAGAGATACCATAATTGCAACCTCTGTGGCCTCAAAATATCCAGAATTATTATTAGCATAGAAAGGAATATCCAATTCCTTCATCGCATCCTCCATATCAGGCGCACTCGTCAGCGCCCGCGATAAAACAACGATATCGCGATACTCCATCGGCCGATATTGCTTCAATCCCTTATCATAGACAGGTGTTTTTTCATCAATCAATCTAGCAATTCTTTTCGCAATATAGCGCGCCTCCACCTGTCGTTTCTGCAGTTGTTCGGGAGCCAGCTCATCTACCTCATTCGATTTTTCATCCTGTTCCATATCAATCAAAACAAGCTCTGTCTGCGTCATATCCGACTCTGGAAAATAAGTACCTAGAATCAGCTCTGCCTGTTCATCATACTCAATTTCAGCAACTTCCGTATCCATCAACTGGTTAAAAATAAAATTCGTTGCGTCTAGCACATCCGAACGACTTCTAAAATTCTGTGATAAATCAATTTTCAATCCAGTCCCATCACCATCCCCCGAATAACGCTTATACTTCGCCAAAAACAAACCAGGCTCCGCTAAACGAAAACGATAAATAGATTGCTTCACATCCCCAACCATGAATAAATTACCATTTACCTCCGTATCCGCCGTCACCATAGACAATATCCGTTCCTGCACCATATTCGTATCCTGATATTCATCAATCAAAACCTCTTTAAACTTCTCTTGATATCCTAGTGCAGCATTAGACGGCCCTCCATCTCGCTCAGGATCACTTAGAACACGTAACGCCAAATGCTCCAAATCATTAAAATCAAGCATTCCTCGCGAAACCTTCTCCTTATAAAAACGAATAGCAAACTCTTTTGTAAGCTCAATCAACGTCACAATCGTAGGTTTCATTTTTAGCAAATCTGAAATATAATGAGCACCATCTCGCGAAAACCACTCACTCCCTGCATCTGTCACTGCCTTCTTCGCCTGATCACGAAGCTTCTTCACTTGATTCACTAATGCTTCATCGTACAATTCTTTATCTTTCAAAGTAGTAATCCTCTGAAATTTAACAGACTTCCAAACATCCGTCAGACTCTCCCAATCATGATGAAGTTCTTGCATCAAAAACCGAATCTGTTCCAAATCATTCTCAAGCGTCGCTAAATAAGGCTCCGGACCAGCCGACTCACCACATAAAAAAAATGGCATGTTTCAAAAAATGCTCCGCCTGCCGTAACGTCATCACCAATTGTTTTTCAATAATCGCGTAAAATGGCAATGAAGCTACATCCGTTATTTCAGCTACGTCATAGTTAGTCACAATCGAGTCCAACCAAGCCTCAGGTTCAGGATGCGCCCTTGAAAAATCATAAAGTTCTCCAACAACTCTCCCAATATCATCATCTGATCGATCGCCAGAAAAAGTATCCACCAACTCAAAGAATGCAGTATTCTCGGCATTCCCATAGTGCTCCTCTAACAATTTATCCATCACTTCGTCACGCACCATCGCGCTTTCAATCGGCTCAATCAAGCGAAATTCCGGATCAATATCAGCCAAATAATAATATTTTTTTATCACATCTAAACAAAACGAATGCAAAGTAGAAATAGAAGCATAATTAAGTAAGGCTATTTGTCGTTTTAAATGCGCGGAAGATTCATCAACTAATAAGGCCTGCTCTATAGCCTTCCCAATTCTAGCCTTCATCTCAGCAGCAGAAGCATTTGTAAACGTTACAATAAGCAGCTGATCCACATCTATCGGCGCATTAGGATCTACAATCTTCTCAATGACCCGATTTACTAAAACATGCTGTTTTCCCTGATCCAGCAGCCGCGGCAACAAGTACATTCTGACCACTCGCATAAATCGCCTTCCACTGATCATCCGTCCAAGTAACATTCTCTGGCTTTATCGGAACTTCCCTCTTCATTCTTGCCCCTCCTCACGCATCTTCCTCAAAACATCTTCCCTACTTTGATTTTCTAATTTACGGTACTGATTATTCTCAAGCGACGCATCAAACTGACAAACCGATCGAAAAGCACATAGTTGACAAGGCGTTCGTTCCCTCAATTTATAAGGATTAATCGTTACTTCCCCATCAATAATCTTATTACCAGCCTTCGTGTACTGATGGCGAACGTACTGACACATCGTATCAAACTCCGCCTTTGTTGCTGTAGCTGAATGCGCATTAAATTGCCCATCCTTTTTTAACCCTGTAGGTATGACAGAAGATGTTTTCCCAGCCTCCAGTTCCGTGTCCATAAGCGACACCGCCAAAGCATCATCCAGCACTAACCCTTTCATCCTAAAACTCTTCAATAATTCCTTCTCAAGCTCCGTTTCCGTTAATTCCTTGTCCGCACTAACAAGCGGATTATGCATATGAAAATATAACACTCCCGCTGGTTCCGCCACTTTTCCAATAAGTTTAGCTGAATTCTCCACAACAATATCTAAATACGTCAACATTTGCAAAGCCAACCCATAATAAACCTCTGTCATCGGCAGATCATGCGAACTTGACTTATAATCAATAATTCTCAAAAAAGTTCGTTCATCCTGTTCTGCCTCATCAATTCTATCAATCCGCCCCTGCAAAATAAGTTCGCGCCCACCATGAAGCGGCAATTTCAAAGGCGGTATTTCACCTTTCACTCCAAAATCGACCTCTAATCCAACAGGCTTAAACCGACTAATCTTAGCCTGCTCATTCAGCACACGCGTTGCCCTAATAATAATATTCAAAAGCTTATATTGAATATATTCCAATCGCTTCGTACTAAGTAAAATTTCATGTTGTAACTTAGGCGCTAAATATGCCATAGCAAGAGTCGCGAGCTCCATACATTGCTCCACAGATAATTGTCCCCACTCAAGATTATTTTCTCGAAGTTTTGCCGATATCCACTCCATTGCTCCATGAAATATCTCACCAATATCCACAGACTGCAGTTTAAAATGCGCCCGCTCCTCCAGTTTCAAACCATGTTGCGCAAAATGCTGGAAGTGGCAACTATAAAAACGTTCCATTCGCGAAACACTTGCATGAATATTCTCACCGAATAAAGAGGTTGCAGCCTCCTCTGAAATATTTTTAGCCTTATTTTGATAAAATAAACTTTCCAAAATTTGTAAAGAAGGGTATCTCCATTCTTCATCTGATTGAAAAAACGTATAAGCGTCCCACCAAACAGGAGACATGGGATATCCTTTTTTCTTATACTGCATTTGCGCAGTTAAAAGCGCTATCGCAGATTTAGGTGTCGAGATATAAGATGCCTGTTCCGAATCATTCAATAGAGAAGGATCACTCAAATAAAGCCCTCTCTCAACCTCTGGAAAAATAGCTTCAATACGCCTAATATAGTTTGATTCAGCTAATTCCTTTCCATTCTCATCTGCATTAGGAAAACTAATAAACAACCGCTCTGAAGCTAACGTAAACAGTCTGTATGCAAGAAAATCTTCACTCGAAAGCATGCTCTTACTACTAGGTCTAACAGCAATTCCCGATTGATTTAAATACTCCCGATCTTCATCCGAAAAAATGCCACTCTCCATTTTCTTCATCGGCAAAAGACCGTCATTAATACCCACAGCAAAAATAATTTTCATATTCAACAATCTCGAACTATCCATATCCGTGATAATTAGTTGGTCCAAAGACGGAGGTAACAAGGCGAAATCCAGAGCATCTAACCCTGTATTTATAATATCAAAGAAAATATCAAGCGAAAGCTCCTCGTCCCCCATAACCTCCACAAATTCGTCTAACAAGGCAACAACAGACTTCCATGCCTGTTCATGTTCTTTCGCTAACTCAAGCTCATTCACCTCCTCCGCACGTTTCCGCCACATATCTAGCCGACCATCGACCTGTACATCCAACATAAATTCAAAAAGGGCACTCGCCTGTTCTACACCATTGTTAGCAGCTTTCAGTCGTTTCTCCAGACTCATTAATGGTGCTTTTATCTGCTCCCTGACTTCATTGATTGTGACCTCTTTCGCCTTCTCATCATCTGTCTGCACACCTTGATTCAAATCCAAACCACGAATTTTCCGATAGCTCCAAGGCCGCTTATCCATCCATCTGCGCTTATTATAAATCCCATTCTCCAATATATAATTCTCAAAAATATCCACCTTCCCCCGATAAGCACTACTGCTCACATCTAAGGGAAAGAAAAATTCGGTTCTAACAGCCTGAAACACAGCCTCATACTGCCAATTAGTACGAACCACATCTAAACTAGAACGAAGAAACTCGACCATAGGGTGATTAGCCATCGTCCGTTTCTTATCGATAAAATAAGGAATATCATTCGCACTCAAAGAAGCCTTCAGAATCGTATCATAAGCCTCTGCATTCCGAAGCAAAATAGCCATGTCTCGATAACGATATCCCTCTGCTACCAGCTCCCTAACACGCCTTGCAACCCCATCAATTTCCGCACGCCGATTATTCGCTTCATCAACAGCAAGACTTGGCGCAGCACCCTCAAATACCTCCACAGAAAAATCGCCCCAATTCTCTTGTAAATAAACTAACTCACTATTTTGAAAGCGTTTATTCTCTTTTAGAACAACATCCGGCAACACATCACAAGCTTTATTTTTCGCAATTTCTTTTAAATTAGCATATGTCGTCCCTGTCAATTGAAATAGATGATACGCTTGCAAATTATTCATACTATACGCCTTATCCAATGTCAACGCAATCGTCACATGTTTACAAACACCCAACAATTCACCTAAAATCAAGTACTCTTGTGGTGAAAACTCATGAAATCCATCAATGAAAATCTCACTATTCGCTAAAAAATGGCTATCCGAAATCGCACTAGCAAGCAGTTTCAAATAATCCTCATTCTCTAAATATTTTCCAGCTAATACACTCTCATAAGCCTCATAAAGCACAGCTATATCCGCCATCTTATCCTTCAGATCCGCGCTATCCTGACTATCAAACCCCTGCAACTGTTCTTGATCAACGCAAAATTGTTTCATCTCTTTAAAAATCTGCTCCAACTCTTTAATAAAACCTTTTTTCGAAGCATTTCGCCCAAACAATTGTAGCTCCTCTTCTTTCTCAATCATTATTTTGCGAATCACCATTTCTAATCCAGAATCCGTCAAAAAAAGTTCTAGCCAGCCCCCCACTTTCTTGCAAAATCCGCCAAGCTAAACGACTGAAGCTAAAAATTTGCGCATTTAATAAACCAGAAATCCCCTCCCGTTCAAAAAATACCGTCTCCGTTTGTAATGTCATCTGATCTGGAACTAAGAAAACACAGTTACGCTTCTCTTCTCTACTATTAATTTTCTCCTCTAGCCTATCCATGATTAGCGTCGTTTTCCCCGTACCCGCTCGTCCTATAATAAATTGTAAACTCATTTCCTCACCACCGAACGTATGTTTGTTTTTATATCATAACACATATTATTCAACTAGACCATACTTATTTTAAAATCCTAATTTCAGTCTATCACTATAATCGAATTTCAACAAATAGAACATGAAAAAACTAGAGCCATATTGACCCTAGTTCCCACTTCATTTATTTAAAAAGTCAGCATTTCCTGCTGCATTCCGTTTAATTTCTCTGTCAAAAGATAAAATTCCTCTTTGTCATTATTATCTAAAGCACTATCAATTTCATCTTTCACTTGTTGCATCCGATGTTCGTCAAGGAGCATTGTCATGTAGCACTCAATAAATGTATTCACTAACTCTTTTTCTCCTTTTAGAATTCCTACTTGATTAACTAATGAACTTGAAAAATCTCGCATTTCCATGACGAATCACTCCTTCTTAATTTTTTATTACTACGATGAAAAAGTATAAATAAGGGGTTAAAAAGTCATATCCTTTATAAAAATAGAATTTTTAGAAAAAATAGTGACTTCGAGAATTAGCTGTGCTATACTCAAGCTAGCAAATGAGATGAACCATAGACAGATAGCTTCAAAGTAGGTGTACCTAAAGATTTTTTCGAAAATAAACCGGATATTCCATAAACTTAACTCGGTGCATTTACACTACTTATATACATCCAAAGGAGTGACATTATGTCGAAGAAAATGAAAAAGCCAGTGTATGAGGTCAATCCCCATACCATGATAATTCTGCCTCTAAAAACAAAATCAGGGGTCCAATCAGAAGTCTTTGAATTAAACGATCATCGTATATCTAGTTTTACCCCATTATTTCTAATTAAAACAAGCTGCCAATATTTCGGCTCCAGCTATGAAGGACGAAGAGAGGGTACACGCTTCTTGACCGGCGTTACACATAAACCACCTATTATGATTGATCCTGTTAGCTTTACCTATGCATTTCCAACAACATCAGCAGGGAGAGATGATTGTATTTGGATATTCCCACAACACATCTCGGAATATTATGATTCTAATTATAATTGCACAACAATCCGATTTAATAATAAACAAAAAAATAAAAAATATCTGTATCTTTTGCCACATTCAATAACCAGATGGCTAGAGTTTCCATGCTACACATGAAATTTTCTCAAAAAATGCGTAGTATAGAAACTGAGTACCCTTATTCCAACCTTCTTTTCCCACCAATGTCTTTAGCGGCGGAGAATAGAGAACCTTATAATATAGAAGAGGTAAGTGAAGTCAACGAACATTTTATCGATTTTAGTTACCCAGATATTCCACATCAAAAAAAGAACAAAAAAAAATAAAGAAGACAATTAATAAAAGAAGGCAGTCACCTTTTTCCGGTTTGTGACTGCCTTAAAATTAATTATTTCGATTTCCCAAAACCTCAGAAATTTTTTTCAAGAGCAGTAATTCTTCTTCCGAATAGGAGTAGGGTAGCTCCAAGTACCACTTTTCTAGTTCAGGATTTCCAATCAACGGAAATGCATTCACCGAATTTTTCTCCCGAAGTCCAGCTACATCATCCAATAAAAAATCTGTTGTTGTGCCTAACTCATCTGCCAACTTAGCAAGTATAAATATAGGAGGTCGATGATTATCATTCTCATATTTACTAATTGTAGAAGATGTTACACCTATCTTCTTTGCTAATTGTTTCTGTGTCAATCGATGTTTCTTTCGAAGCGATATTAATTTTTCTCCAAAGTCCATCCCCTCACCCCTTCCTACATTCTCATTATAGCAATGAATGATAGTTATTTCGACTATTAGTGTATAGCAAAGAAAAACCGCCCTATCACTAGAGCAGTTATTTCTATTATTTGGCTTTCTTCCAAAAACCGTATATCAATCCTGAGACTACCGTTCCTATAAGAATTGATAATAAGAACAATACAGGGTGGTTTGCTAAACCTACAACAAAAATTCCACCATGCGGTGCAGGGACATTAATTTGCCAAAACTGCGTTAATCCACCAGCAATCGCCGAACCAAGAACACATGATGTAATCACGCGTAAGGGATCTGCAGCCGCAAATGGAATAGCCCCTTCCGTTATGAACGCTAACCCCAGCACATAATTAGTCAAACCTGCTTGTCGTTCATCAGATGTGAATTTATTTTTTAAATATCGTCGTCGCAATCGCAATCGCGAGTGGCGGGACCATCCCGCCAGCCATTACAGCCGCCATAAACGCCCCATCAGTATTACCAGTCGTCGTAAATACACCAATCGCAAATGTGTAGGCAGCCTTATTGAACGGCCCACCCATATCAATCGCCATCATCCCACCCAATACAGTTCCTAGAATTACAGCATTCGTTGTTCCTAAAGACTGCAATTGATCCACTAAGAACTCATTAATTGTCGCGAAAATTGGATCAAAGATAAAGTACATTAAACCACCTGTAATAAGCAATCCTAGTACTGGATAAATTAAAATAGGTTTTAAACCTTCTAAAGTCTTAGGCATCTTCGAAAAGACAATTTTCAAGCCAAGTACAACATAACCCGCTAAGAAACCAGCAAGTAAGCCCCCTAAAAATCCAGCACCCGATGTCGCAGCCAACAGACCACCAACCATACCAGGCATTAACCCTGGGCGATCAGCAATACTCATCGCAATGAAACCAGCCAGTATTGGGATCAAGAACAGGAAGGCCCCTGTCTCTCCACCACTAATCGCACCCAACATATCTGTAAAAGTTTTAGCACTAGGGAAATATTGTTCTAATAGGAACGAAAATGCTAAAAGAATACCGCCACCAACAACGAATGGTAGCATATGAGAAATACCATTCATCAAATCTTTATAAATACGACTTCCAATCGAAACTTTCTGACTACTCCCATTAGAGCTATCTTTTTCGCCACTACTATAGTATACAGGTGCTTCTTTTGCAATCGCCTTATTAATCAATTCTTCCGGCTTTCTAATCCCATCACTCACAGGTGTTTCAAGAACATGTTTCCCATCAAATCGAGCCATTTCTACTTTTTTATCGGCAGCAATAATAACACCATTAGCACGTTCAATTTCGTCTGTTGTCAATTTATTTTTTGCCCCATCCGAGCCATTCGTCTCTACCCGAATATCCACACCCATTTCTTTTGCCTTGTTTTTCAGCGCATCTTCAGCCATATAAGTGTGAGCAATACCTGTAGGGCAAGCCGTAACCGCAACCACGAAGGGCTTATCTTGAGATATAGCATTATCATCCGCTTCGGCAGAGTCTGATTTCCCCTGTGCCTCATCAAATAAGTTAATTACCTCCTTAGTAGATGTCGCACCACGTAATTTACCAACAAAATCTGGGTGAATAAGTAAACGCGATAAAGCAGCTAGTGTTTCCAAATGTGTCTGGTTCGCTCCATCTGTCGCAGCAATCATAAAGAATAGGAATGCGGGTTGTCCATCCAACGACTCATAATTCAATCCTGCCTCACTTTTAGCAAATACTACGGTTGGTTTATTGACAGCTTTCGTTTTAGCATGGGGCATCGCAATACCATCACCTATACCAGTGGAGCTTTCATGTTCGCGCTTCATAATTTCCTTTTTTAAAAAGCGACACATCGTTAATTTTCCCTTTTTCATCGAGTTTTGCAATCATTTCATCAATTGCGCCCTCTTTTGTCGTTGCTTTCAAGGAAAGAATCATCGTATCTTGACTCAAAATATCAGTTATCTTCATAATGTAAGCCTCCCAATTATTATATCTCTGAAATCTTCACTTCTGGAATTAATTTTTGAATAGCATCGTGGGTTGCCAAATCCGTAGAAAAAGCGGTTGCACTACCAGTAGCTACCGCGATTCGAAATGACTCTAGTACATCCTTATTTTCCATATAAGTACCAATAAAGCCACCAATCATTGAATCCCCCGCGCCAACAGAATTCTTCACGTTGCCCATTGGTGTATTGGACCGATACACCTTATCCTTCACAAACAGTAAAGCACCATCACCAGCAAGTGATACAATAACATGCTTGGCACCTAGTTCTAAACATTTTTTACCATAAGTGATAATATCCTCTATACCATTGAATTCAACTCCAAATAGTTCAGCTAACTCATGATGGTTTGGCTTAATAAGGAATGGTTCTCTACCCAGTGTATCCAATAAACTTGGCCCAGTCGTATCAATCATAAACTCTATAGCTTTTGCTTCACATTTTGCAATGATTCGGTTATAAAAATCAGACCCTAAAGAAGGTGGGATACTTCCAGACAAGATAACAATATCCCCTTTTTCCATCCTATCAAATTCCTCAAAAAATGCCGCTACTTCCGTTAAATCAATAGTTGGTCCTGCTCCATTTATTTCAGTTTCCTCCCCATGCTTCAACTTAACATTGATGCGTGTGTCATCTATAATATGCGTAAACCGATTTGTACTTCCCTCTTTCTCTAACCACCGCTGAATAAAATCACCAGTAAAACCACCTAAAAAACCTAGAGCACAATTGGCAACTTTCAATTGATTAAGTATCCGAGAAACATTGACTCCCTTTCCCCCAGGTAACTTTATACTCGCCTTCATTCGGTTTAAGTGACCTAAATGAAGGTCATCAATCTCCACAATATAATCAATCGACGGATTCAACGTCACTGTATATATCAATTTGGCACCTCCATAACATTAGTCTTTTTCATTATTCCGGATTTTTCTTCTTCGTTCATAGCATTAGTAATCAACACAGCTTCTTCTAAATCAAACATCTTAGCAAAATGACTATGATGCAATTTAGAACTGTCAGCAACGATAAAAGTTTCATCAGAGAGCTCCATGGCCTTACGTTTTAATAAAGCCTCCTCTATATCAGGTGTCGTATATCCATCTAACATATGAATACCATTAGCCCCAATAAAAGCCTTATCAAATCGATAATTCATGATATTATCTAAAGCAATTGCACCAATAATAGCCTTTGTTTTCGCTTTCATTTCCCCACCTAAAATATAAGCATTCAAATCCAAATTAACAAGCTCTTCCACATGCATCAAACCATTAGTGACCACTGTAATATCACGGCCAACTAAGCACTCAATAATCTCAAATGTAGTGGAACCAGCATCTAAGTATATACAATCACCATCGACAACAGTTGAAGCAGCCAATTTAGCAATATCCTTTTTCAAATGAACGTTTCTGACTGATTTCTCTAACATACTCATCTCAATAGTCCTTGCTTGACTAAGTATTGCCCCGCCATGCACTCTCTTTAACAGCCCTAAATCCTCTAACTCAGCCAAATCACGCCGTATTGTTGAATCTGAAGAATCCGATATTTCAATCAAATCCTTTAATTTAACAGCGCCCTTCCGCTTCAAAAGATCCATTATGATTTTATGCCTCTCTGCATTCAACATATAATCCCTCCGTTCTTTAAAAGAATAACACCACATTCATTCAAAGTCAATCTAAATCAGTCAAAACAAAAAAACCTCCTGATACAGCTGTATCTTTGGACTCTTATTCAAGAATACTAGGATCTTTATAAGTAGTTTATACACACTACTATTTACTCATTTTTTCTATATTGGTTGTAATTTTAGTATTACTCTTCATATATATTAAATATTTAGTATTATATTTCACATTATTCTAAGGGTGAATGAATTTGATAGACTACTTTTTAACTAATATATTAACACTTTATATTACATTAACGATAGAAAACGTCATGCTGTGTAGTTTATCCAAAAAATAACACCAAAAACTCCGTATATTATTGCCTATTCCTCTTAAATTTGACAAAAATATGGCGAAGTTACTTCAAAAGCAGACACTATATAAACTTATATTAAGAGAAGTTTTTAAAGAAATCACAGTGAAATTTCCTTTTAAAAACTAAACATATAAAAAAAACTATTATTCCGTCTTTTTTATATTTATAACTTATAAAAACGGGATATCAATTTTCAATTAAACATCTAAACATCGAAAAATAGGTATCTCTCTGAGGGAGACCTTTTGCTGAGAAGAATCCAGGCACTCTACAACCTTATCAATATTTTTCTGTTTTTACATCAAGCTTGGAATGGCAACCCTTTTTCGAGCAAAATTTACAAGGTGTCAAGCAGCTAAATTCTTGTTACAGGATTTAGCCTGTGATATCTTTATTTTCGATAGATTTCGCGATGCGAAAACTAACCGGACTCTGGTAATTCAATGTCCCGTGAAGCCGGATATAATTCCACCAATTTACGTAATCAAAGAGCTGTACTTGTAGTTGCCCTAATGTTTGAAATTGGTTCGGATACACAAACTCCTTTTTGAATGACTTATAGATACTCTCGGCAACTGCGTTATCATAAGGACAACCCTTCTTGCTAAGCAAACGTTGGATCTCAAAACTAGCCAGTATCTCGTTGATTTCTCGATTATTAAATTCACTTCCGCGGTCTGTGTGAAACATCTGAACATCTGCAAGTGGAAAGGGAATGCGATAAATCGCTTCTTTTACCAGGGCGGCTGTTTTATGTGGTCCAGCACTATGCCCGATAATTTCACGATTAAACAGGTCTAGAATGAAATAAACATAGTGCCACTTGTTTGCTACTCGAACATAGGTTAAGTGACATTCTACTTTTAGTGCTTGTTCTTGCTTAAATTGACGCTCTAAGTGGTTCCTAATAGGTGCTTCGTTGACAACCGTTTTATGCCCGCTTGTAACTCGCTTGGTATAGTTCGAAATCAAGCCGAATTTCAGCATAATCCAGGCGATTTTGCGTCTAGAAACGGTAAGCCTAGAAGGGCTAGCGCTACTTTTAATTTCCGCGTCTCATAGTTTTGACGGCTTTTATGAAATTCTTTTTACAACAGCCTGCTCTAGGGCTGCCTCTGAATTTTTAGGTCTTGCTTGATAATAATACGTGCTCCCCGAAACACCTAAGATACGGCACATCGCTGCTATTGGATATTTGTGTTTATTTTGTTGGATTACTTGGATTTTCATCCGAATATCAGCACTGCTTGCTTTAAAATATCATTTTCCATCTCTAACTGCGTGTTTCTTTTGCGTAATTTTTGAAGTTCTTTTTGCTCCAATGTTAGGTTATCCTTCGCTTGAAAAGAATCTCTTGTTCGACTCTAACGTATCCATTTATCGAATGCCGAAGGCGTTAAATCATATTCTTCCATGATAGTTTTACGAGGCTTCCCTGATTCATATAATGCCACCATTTGCTTTTTAAATTCAGGTGTACATGTTCGTTTCGCTCTTTTTATCATCTGACATTCCTCCAGTGTGCTTTTCTTTTATTGTACAGACCTTATTTTTCCTGTCCAGACCTTCATTCAGAATGTAAGAAGCGTTAGCAATCTCTTTGACATCCATGTAATATTGTTCTAAATTTGGATATTGCATTGGAATAGCACTCAAATACCCCACCTCTTTCTTTCCATAAAAAATAGGCTACTGAAACCAGCAACCCAGCCCTCATGATTTATAATGCGCTTCTTTATACCTGTCTAATCGCTTCGAACGACATTCTCTCGCAAATCATTAGTGCTAATTCAAAATAGTCTCCTTGAAGCGTATATCTTCTTTAATAAGAAAATCGATTCTCATATGCCTGCGAAACATACGTTTTTTCTTCATGATGGACATATTCAAGAAAATAGCGTGTTAAGTCCAAATCAACCATTAAAATATTGGCATATGGTATTTATCCAACGGCTTCGTAGAAGGAATTAATAATCGAACCAAAGTTTTAAAATGAGGCGCTTATGGCTTTCAATGCTTCGAAAGATTCCGAGCCAAAATATTCGCACAACACTTTATCAAATATTTCGACATCTCCGTAGGCTAAAAAGAGGCACGAGCTATTGAATCTCTAGCTCGTACCTCGATTTTTGGGTTCTATAATAAATGTTGGGGTAGAAAATAATCTGCCTCAACATTTTTTGTTCCCGTTTCAAGACAAAAAAATACACAGTAATATCAAAATCCTTTAAGATAAAAGTGACGAAACCCAATCCAAAGGAGCGATATTACCATGCCAGACCATTTTATCATACAACTCATCGGTTTAGAAAATAAAAACATCCGACTTCTTGATTATTCTATTGAAAATCATAGTTGCCACATTCATATCCAACTAAAGCGAAAAAAACATGCCTGCCCCTCTTGTAAAAACAAAAAACGGATCGCATCAAAGACTATCGTATGCACACTTTCCAACATCTAAAAGTCGCAGAAAAACGTGTCTACGTACACTATCGCAAACGCAGATATATTTGTTCTTGCGGAAAATCGTTTGATGAAAAAAATCAAGGACTTGTGGCACGCTATCAGCGTTTTTCGACATCTTGGCATCAAGCAGCCCTTTTCCATAGTATCTCTGCCCCGTCCTTTACCTATACTGCCAGAACGTTTGGAACAACCGCACCTAAAATTATGCGTCTATTCGATGCGCGTACACAAGCCTTTTCCACGCCTCCTGTCGCCCTTCCTAAAGTCATCGCTATCGATGAGTTCAAGGGAGATACAGACAAAGGCAAATTCCAACTCATTATCGCTGATCCCATTACTCGTCGCCCCATTGATATCTTAGAAAACCGTCGCGCCAAAACCATTCAACGTTATTTAAGAGAACGCGGGCAACAGGTAGAGATGGTTATCATGGATTTGAGTTCGACCTTCAAAAACGCTGTGCAACAAGCCCTCGACAAACCAGTTATTATTGCCGATTCTTTCCACTTCTCTCGCTACATCTATTGGGCGCTGAATAAAGTCCGCGTTCGCGTCCAAAAACATTTTTCAGAAAAAGATCGAAAACACGGGAAACGGATACAAAAACTCCTTTTCAAGCGATCTCATAAATTGAACACAGCGCAAAAAGCCATCGTTCGCCATTACTTAAGCTTGCATCCTGATCTACAAACCGCCTACACTATCAAAGAAGCCTATCAGGCTTGGTTTGATACCAATAAAGCACAAGAACGCCACGACGTTCGTCAATCCTTACACGATTTCTATCAACTCGTACAAGACAAACAGCTTCCAGAATTCATAAAAGCTATCGGCACTTTCCGACGCTGGGAAACAGAAATCATCAATGCCTTCATTTACCCACATCTGTCCAATGGCTTCGTAGAAGGAATTAACAACCGAACCAAGGTTATCAAGCGTACTTCTTATGGCTATCAAAACTTTTCACGATTCCGCGCCAAAATACTTGCCCAGCACTTTATCAAAGATTTTGACATTTCTGTAGGCTAAAAAGAGGTACAAGCCATTGTTTCCCTAGCTTGTACCTCGATATTTCACCCCAACAATTGACATAGAGCCTATTTTATATCAGAAAAGCAAAAAACCCAACGCTGTAAAGTGTTGGGGTTGCTTTGATACCGGCGGCCGGGGTCGAACCGGCACGATCGTGAGATCACTGGATTTTGAGTCCAGCGCGTCTGCCAATTCCGCCACGCCGGCATAATATAATTATACTGTAGTCTTAAATAAACATCAATGGAGGCGCCAACCGGATTTGAACCGGTGATAAAGGTTTTGCAGACCTCTGCCTTACCACTTGGCTATGGCGCCACTTCACTTCGCAAGTAAAATAAGCGGAAGACGAGGTTCGAACTCGCGACCCCCACCTTGGCAAGGTGATGTTCTACCGCTGAACTACTTCCGCAAAAGAATAAAAACTGGGCTAGCTGGATTCGAACCAGCGCATGACGGAATCAAAATCCGTTGCCTTACCGCTTGGCTATAGCCCACCGCTCAAAAATGGGGCGGATGATGGGAATCGAACCCACGAATGCCTGAACCACAATCAGGTGCGTTAACCACTTCGCCACACCCGCCACTATTAAATTATTATTTTGGCAGGGGCAGTAGGAATCGAACCCACACTGAAGGTTTTGGAGACCTTAGTTCTACCTTTAAACTATGCCCCTAATATAAAAATGGTGGAGGGGGCAGATTCGAACTGCCGAACCCGAAGGAGCGGATTTACAGTCCGCCGCGTTTAGCCACTTCGCTACCCCTCCAAAATATTAAGGTGGCTTGGGACAGAATCGAACTGCCGACACCTTGAGCTTCAATCAAGTGCTCTACCAACTGAGCTACCAAGCCATAATGGCGGTCCCGACGGGATTTGAACCCGCGATCTCCTGCGTGACAGGCAGGCATGTTAACCCCTACACCACGGAACCACTAACTAAGAAATTAAAAATTAAATTGCGGGGACAGGATTTGAACCTGCGACCTTCGGGTTATGAGCCCGACGAGCTACCAGACTGCTCCACCCCGCGACGATATAAAACAAATAAATGGTGGGGGCTAACGGGATCGAACCGCTGACCCTCTGCTTGTAAGGCAGATGCTCTCCCAGCTGAGCTAAGCCCCCCAAAAAATAATGAAAATGACCCGTACGGGATTCGAACCCGTGTTACCGCCGTGAAAGGGCAGTGTCTTAACCGCTTGACCAACGGGCCAAAATAAGAAAATGTTATAGAGAACGGAGAGCAAGGGATTTGAACCCTTGAGACAACTTTCGCCGCCTACACGATTTCCAATCGTGCTCCTTCGGCCACTCGGACAGCTCTCCATAATGGCTCCACAGGCAAGACTCGAACTTGCGACCGATCGGTTAACAGCCGATTGCTCTACCAACTGAGCTACTGTGGAATAATACATTGCCCGGCGACGACCTACTCTCACAGGGGGAAGCCCCCCTACTACCATCGGCGCCTGAAAAGCTTAACTTCCGTGTTCGGGATGGA
>NZ_AODE01000037.1 GCF_000525855.1 Listeria cornellensis FSL F6-0969 | reverse complement strand
ACAGCAGTACCTGTCACCGTAACGGTTTTGCGTGCGCGTTCGACATAAGCACTATCAACACCTACGACTTCGACTTTGTCGGTTGGTTTGGTGATAAAGCTAGCGATGTTCGCGAACGTGAAGGTACCATTGCTGGTGGTGGCTTGGACGATCAGTTGATCATTCACGAAAAGACGTACTTTCGCGATATCCTTGCCGTACGTTCCTGTTAGATTCGCCGTACCAATTTTATAGCTGTTGGCTGTCAGGGCGTAATCTTTCACGTCTGGGATGGTGGTGCTTGCCGTCGATGTTTTACCGTTCGATGCTTTGGTTACTGTCGCTGTAATCGTAGAGCCGCCGGCTTGTTTGGCGATGATAAAGCTGTAGTTACCAGCGCTGTCTGTTTGACCAGATGCAATCGTTGTCGTGCCGTTTTTGATCACGATGGTGCTGTTAGGTTCTCCTTTACCGGAAACGGAAGTAGAACTGGTTGTTAGGGCGCCAATCGTTGTTTGCACGATCGCGTCATCGGCGATTTTAGTGCTCGCCGTGGATGTCTTACCGTTCGATGCTTTGGTGACTGTCGCTGTAATCGTAGAACCGCCTGCTTGTTTGGCGATAATAAAGCTGTAATTCCCAGCGCTATCTGTTTTACCAGAAACGATGGTTGTTATACCGTTTTTGATGACGATGTCGCTGTTAGGTTCGCCTTTACCGGAAACGCTTGTGGAATCGGTCGTCAAATCGCCAATCGTTGTTTGAACGATCGCATCATCTGGGATGAGTGTACTCGCTGTGGAGGTTTTACCGTTCGATGCTTTCGTTACTGTCGCTGTAATCGTAGAACCGCCTGCTTGTTTGGCGATAATAAAGCTGTAATTCCCAGCGCTGTCTGTTTTACCAGAAGTAATCGTTGTTGACCCGTTTTTGATGACAATGTCGCTGTTAGCTTCGCCTTTACCAGAAACAGTGGTGGAGTCAATGGTCAAATCACCAATCGTTGTTTGAACGATTGTATCATCTGCGATCTTAGTGCTCGCTGTAGATGTTTTGTTGTTGGATGCTTTTGTTACGGTAGCTGTGATGGTAGAACCAGCTGCTTGTTTGGTGATAATGAAGCTGTAGTTTCCAGCGCTGTCTGTTTTACCCGAAGTAATCGTTGTTGTGCCGTTTTTGATGACGATGTCGCTGTTAGGTTCGCCTTTACCAGAAACGGTTGTGGAATCGGTTGTCAAAGCGCCAATCGTTGTTTGAACAATCGCGTTGAAGAGGGTGTTCGCTGTTGTTATATCGCCTTGTAGTTCGGTTTTCGTTGCACCGGCTGGTAGGGCTTCTACGAGCGCGCTTGCGGCATCAATCATCGCTTGTGTTGTCGTGTCTTTTAATTTCGTGTTGGTTGGTGCATCGCTGAATAGATTATTGACAGCAGCACGTGCAGCGGGTGAATTGTCTTCAACTGTTACTGGGATGGTTCTTGAAATCGCTGCATTGGAAATAGAAGTCACAATGACGTTCGCTGTTCCATTTGCTAAAGCAGACCAAGAGCCATCTACGTTGACTTTCATAACAGCGGGGTTACTAGAGGAATATGTCACTCCTTGATTCGCTGCTACTGGTAAAACGCTGGTTGTCATGGTGCCAGTAGCGCCAATCATGGGTGCTGTATTTAAGCCGGTTACGTTAAAGGATACGGGAGGTGTTCCAGTGAGGCTTTTTTCAAATAATGGAAACCAAATAGAAGCATTTAACGATGTATCGATAATCGCGAATGCAGCGTTTCCATTATCTAGCGCTGGCACCGGTGTATAATAGGGACTATTCAGATTAAAAGAAAATTTACCAAGGGCGTTTGTTGTTCCATTCAGACCAGCACTACTACTCCATGCCATATTTAACATGATTGAAGTATTAGGGTGTCCTACATAGGTTCCTGATATTTGAGTATCCCCAGCCTTGACTGGGTCCAATTGAATGCTAGACATGCTTTTACCATAATATACACTTGAAGTAGTTATTGCCCCGTTATCAAAGGTTACACGTACGCCCGCCGTATTCACTTCACCAGTTGGTCCGCTAACTTTTTGGGCATAATTTCCAAGAGTATCTGCGGTAGTTGAATAGGTATTAATAATGTGACCATCCATCCTGCTAAAGTATTCGATTGTTACTTGTTTTCCAGCGCCACTCGGTACGCGACCCGTTACTTGTACATCACCAGGAGTGGTATATACGACATCATCCAATAGCGCTCCTGTGCTAGATTTCAAGTTGGCTGTTAATTTTTGCTCTGCTGCCTGTGTTTCTACTGCTGGTAATGTTGTGATAATGGTGCTTGCTAATACGTTTGTCGCAACCAAGGCGATTGCGATTTTTTTCACATTCTGTTTCATTATTTATATTCTCCTTTTTATGGTTTTATTTTTTTTGATACGTCGCTGCCCTCCTCTTGTGTTAGTGTAGGTCTGAAGGAATTATTTCTTCGCTACAAGAGGAGTGTATCATGGGGGGAGTTTATAAAAAATACAGGATTTCTGCTTCATGTTGTAGATTTGTGACGAATTTATGTTGTTTTTATTAAGAGATTGGGAGCGTTTTGTTGCTGGAATAGCTGATCGTGAAAAAGCGAGCTACCAGTTTGATGTAACTTCCTATTAAATAAATTTTAATAATTCTAAAAACATATTGTTTTTTCTTGCAAAAACGTTCATAATGGATAGATAATATGGGCTAGTCGTTTTTTAAATGAATGAAATCGGGAGTGTGAAAAATGAAAGTTATTAAATTCGGCGGAAGTTCGCTGGCTTCGGCTGCGCAACTACAAAAAGTATACAAAATCGTGGTAGGAGATTCGAAGCGAAAGTTCGTTGTTGTATCAGCTCCTGGTAAGCGTTTTGCAGATGATGTGAAGGTGACGGATTTATTAATTGATTGTGGGGCGAAACAACTATTAGGGGAAACAGCAGTAGATTTGGAGCAAGAAGTCTTGTCTCGCTACGCCTCGATTGCGGAGGAACTTGGCCTTGGCGAAGAAGTCATGGCGCGCATTACGCGAGATTTCAAGGAGCTTCTGAACTCGGATAAGACGAATCCCGATCGCTACATGGACCGGATTAAGGCGAGTGGCGAGGATAATAATGCAAAATTGATTGCCGCGTTTTTCCGCAGTCAAGGTACGGAGGCGCACTATGTAAACCCGAAAGATGCTGGGCTGTTTGTGACGGATGAGCCGGGAAATGCGCAGGTTTTGCCGGAGAGTTATGATAACCTGTACAAGTTGTTGGAACGCGACGGGATTGTTGTTTTCCCAGGTTTCTTTGGTTATACGAAGGATGGCGAAATCAGTACATTTTCACGTAGTGGTTCGGATATTACAGGGGCGATTGTGGCGAATGGTGTGAAAGCGGAGGTTTATGAGAATTTCACGGATGTCGACGCGGTTTATGCGGTAAATCCTTCCATTGTGCAAAACCCGAGGGCGATTGTAGAGCTGACATATCGGGAAATGCGCGAGCTGTCTTACGCGGGGTTTTCGGTATTCCACGATGAGGCGCTCGTTCCGGCATTCCAAGCTGGGATTCCTGTGCAAATTAAAAATACGAATCGCCCGGAATTGCCTGGTACGCGTGTGATTCATCATCGAGAAAATACGAATGGGCCTGTTGTCGGGATTGCGAGTGATGGCGGTTTTTGCAGTATTTATATCACAAAATATTTGATGAACCGTGAAATTGGATTTGGTCGCAAAGTGTTGGAGATTTTAGAGGACGTGGGCTTGACGTATGAGCATATGCCTTCCGGGATTGATGATTTGACGATTATTTTGCGGGAAAATCAGATGGATCGCCAAACAGAAATAACCGTGTTAGATCGCTTGAAAAATGAGCTGGCGTCTGATGAAGTCATTATTGAGCACGGTATCGCGCTTGTGATGGTCGTTGGTGAGGCGATGAAGCACAATGTTGGGACTACAGCGCGTGCTTCGAAAGCTTTGTCTGAGGCGCACGTCAATATCGAGATGATTAACCAAGGGTCATCCGAGGTCAGCATCATGTTTGGCGTGAAGGAAGACCAAGAGAAAAAAGCAGTACATGCGTTATATAATGAATTTTTTGACGCAAAATAAGCAGAGAATCACAAGCCCATTTTTTTCGGGTAGGACGTGAATCCTGCTTTATACAAATCGAGCGAAAGCGCTTGTATTCAGGGAATTTGGTGGAAGCCGGAGAGCTGCGCATACTTGTGTATGTGATGACTGAAAGCCGGGAGAGGGTAGTTTCCTCGACCATGCAAGAAGTTAAGCGTAGCAAGTATTGCGTAGCAGTACCGGAAGTCTGCCAAATCCCCTGAATGCGGGCGCTTGTCGCCGATTTATTTAGGCTATGGTCCACACTTAATCTTTCGCACCCGCCCAGCTGAATCGCATAATCATGTGGCGAATAAACCAATATAGCGGACCACAGGAAACGAGTAGTGGTACATAGATGAGCATCATTTGCCAATCGAAAATGGATACGAGCGAGAAGAGCTTGCCACCGAATAAGAACAGACAGACAAATGCGGCCATCATTGTTACTACAAGTACTTTTGTTTTGCGTCCGAACGGGTGTCCAACGCTGATTAATGCGACGAAGCATGTTGCGCCTGTTAACATCACGTTCATGGTCGATGTTTGCGCGAAGCTTAGGCCAAGCATGTTGCCGAAACCGAGAATAAGCATGATATACGTGATGACGCATGTCGCTGCCGGCACGGATGTTTGTAATACTTTGTGTAAAAATTGCCCTTTGATGCGGTCGTAGTTCGGTTTTAACGCCAAGAAAAATGACGGAATCCCAACGGTTAGCGCCGAGATTGGGCTTAACTGAATCGGTTGGAATGGGTACGCGCCTGCCAGGAAAATAAACGCGAGTGCCAGTACCGTCGAATACATCGTTTTGATGAGGTACAGCGATGCCACACGCTCAATATTGTTGACAACACGTCGACCTTCGCGCATCACGCCAATCATCGAGTCAAAATTATTCGATAGCAAGACAAAATCGGAAACGCTACGTGCGGCGTCACTACCTTCTGCCATCGCGATGCTACAATTGGCTTCTTTTAAAGCAAGCACATCATTGACACCATCACCCGTCATGGCAACCGTATGTCCCTGATTTTTATACGCGTTAATCAAATCTTTCTTTTGATGCGGCGTTACGCGGCCAAAAACCGTATAAGCTTCGATAATCGGCAACAAATCAGCATCCTCAGCGACTTCGCTCATATCAATATATTTATCACCATTCGCAATCCCCGCACGAACCGCGACATTGGAAACTGTCACCGGATTGTCTCCTGAAATAACCTTAATCGACACACCTTCCGCGGCGAAAAAGGCGAACGTATCTGGCGCCTCCGCACGAATATTATCCGCAATCAAAATGAAGGCTAACAACTCACATTGTTCCGGCAAAACGCTTTCTGTCAATGTTTTCAAAGAATGCGCTACGGCCAAAACTCGAAAACCTTGATTCGCGTAGTCATCTAATTCCTGCCGATTTTCCACAGATAAATCTCTGAAAATAAACTCTGGAGCACCAATCAAAAACGTTCCTTTTTCCGTAAAACTACAACCGCTCCATTTACGCGCGGAGGAAAACGGGATTCGCTTCTCAATTTCCCATTCTGGATTCTCTGTGAAATGTTTCCCGAGCGCAATACTGGTCGCATTATTATCCGAAAGCGAGCCAACAATGGCGCCAACACTAGCATCAATCTGCGAAGACGTCACGCGCGGATGCTTCAACACGATATCCGTCACATCTAGTTTCCCATCTGTAATCGTCCCCGTTTTATCCAAACAGAGCACGTCCACACGCGCCAATGTCTCAATACACGGCATCGATTTCACGAGTACTTTCTGCTTCGCCAAGTTGATAACCCCGACCGCAAGCGCGATACTCGTCAACAGTACGAGCCCTTCTGGAATCATCCCAATCATCGCGGCTGCAGTCCCGAGCACCGATTCCTTCAGTGGCAATCCTTGAAAATACTTCGAGAAAAACAGCGCTAGACCAATCGGAATAATGATAAACGTCAATACTTTGATAATTTTCTTAATCGAGCGGATTAACTCACTATCTGGCCGCTTCTCCTGCTTGACTTCCATCGAAATTTTCGACACAAAACTATGTTCTCCGACAGCAGAAACCTTCACATACGCTTGCCCACTGACGATGTAGCTCCCAGACATCACGTAATCATCCGCGCCTTTCACAACAGGCTCGGCTTCACCCGTTAGCTGCGATTCATCGACTTCCAAGCCATCCGTTTGAAAAATCATCCCATCCGCACAAATTTGGTCTTCGCGATTCAAAACCATCACATCACCAAGCACAAGCTCGTCCTGCTCCATTTCACAAAGTTCGCCATCGCGCATGACCTTCACCTTCGCCTGCGTCAGAATCGTTAGCTTATCGATATTCCGCTTCGCCCGGATCTCCTGAAAAATCCCCATTGCTGTATTGCAGAGCGCGACACCAAGGAACAGCAGATTTTGATAGCTTCCCACGAGAATAATAAAGCTCGCGATAACCACATTTATCATATTAAACAGCGTAAATGTATTATCCCGTATAATTCCAAGCACACTGCGCGTTAACGGCTTGAGTGCATGATTGACCTGTCCATGTTTTACTCGCTCGGCAACCTCATTAGAAGTTAAACCTGCTGGTGTTTTCGTTTTATTTTCCATCTCACCAGATCCTTTTCGCTTTAGAATGGCACTGCCATAACTCTATATCTTCTATTCATGTCCAGATTATATCAGAGAAAAATAAAAATACAATGAGATTTGCACCATTTTTCATACTTTCTCTGACTTTTATCACATATTATAATACTACCCTTTTTTTCGTCCTTAGATTCCATAAAAATCATTTTTTTTCATTTCTGTCCATTCCGATGACAATTATGAATGTCGCAAAACTAGTATTCATGGTTTAATGGTTATAGAGCAGCGAACGAAGCGCCATAAAAAATCGTAGGAGGAGATAATATGAAAACAAATACATTAGCAAAAAGCGAAGCATTAGATACAAAGATACAAGCTGGGAAGTTCCTTACTTCTTTACTCGAGTCAGATATCGCCAAGGAAAGATTAGAATTAAAGAAGAACGACAAAATCGAATTGACAGCAACGAACAACACGCCTTATATCTTTGTTATTGTAGCTGGTGTTGCCGGTATCTTCTCCAACACAAATGTAGCGATTGACTTTGCTGGCGAAGGTGATTTACTAGATTACAACATCTACTCTAGCCAACTATTTGGAAAAGCTTTGACAGACGAAGTGACGGTTTGGAGATTTGCACAAAGTGATGTATTTAACAAAATTGCAGAGAGCTCAGAGATTCAATTACAGCATTACCACATGCTACAAACGATTCAGCGCCGTTTAGAGAAGAAGCAAATCCAAGCAACTTTAGACACGAAAAATAAGGGTTGCAGCGTTCATCCACACATTAGCGACGCGTTACAATCCGAAAGCCGATGATCAAGGTATGATTGAATTACCAAGATATTTTTCAAGAAAAATGATTGCGAATTATGCTGGTGTTAGTCTTAGTACACTGACAGCTCACTTACAACAATTGATGGAAGAAGGCCGTGTTATCTTTAATGCCCGCGTACTTCTTATCGGTGAAGAGAACGAGGCCTAAAAAATAAGTCGAATAAAAAATCATGCTTAACGCTTAACTAAACATGACTTTTTATTCGACCTATTTATCTGTTACTATCCAAATGAAAACCGCGCAATTGTCCGCTAAATTCTGTCATCCCAATTCCACGAATCATCGCAATAAGCACCAACTCGTTACCGTAATTGGTAGCGATTTTTTCGATGTGCGCTGTCATTCCACAACACATCCCTGCTCCCGATTTCCCAACATAAAAAACCAACTTTCCGATGCAACCCTCCCACATCAAAAAGTCGTTTTATCTCCAAATAAAAATATTCCCCGCAAATCGCATTTTTTAATAGCATTATCTCGCCGAAAGCGCTACTATTAAGAGGAGTTAGCCTAATCTACCAACAATGAAATATAATAATGATACAATTGCTGCACAACATGGATTGCCTCATCATAATCACGTTCTTCTAATGCAGCCATGATAAGTTCCACCGCTTCAACCGTGCATATAGATGACGTCAACAAAAATTTCTTACCAAATATGTCATCAAATGCCGTTAGTTGCTCATTAATGGTTCTCAAACTCTTGCCTAAAATGCTCATATTCGCTTGTTTACAGAGTTCCAAATAGAACCCCTCACATGCATCAATATAAGTTGCATAATCCCGATTCTGAACTCCGACCTTCATCGCTTCTACATGTATAATCAGTGGACTCTTCACAATAGGGATGTGCGTTTCTTTTAATCGCTGGATAATGTATTCCATATTCAAAAACATGATTTGAAACCGACCAGAGTAATAAAACTCTTTGCTATGCGTTTCTTTCACGTCATACATATCGTCCGTAAGCTGATTCAACAGACCTCTTTGACATAACAATTGGAGTGCCTGCCCCGCAATATGACTCGACACACCAAATTCAGCTGCCAAATTTTGCACCTCAATCGTGTCACCAATTTTGTATTTTTGGCAAAGAACCGCCCTTTTTATAGACGCATAAATCTCATCCGCTACGCAATCATTGTTTAGAATCATAGTCATTACCTTGCTTTTTCGCTTATTACTATCTCTATTCATTGTAAACCATATACAACAACTAAAAAAGAGCTGGCTCTCTCAAAGTTGTCTTTGAAGAACAGCAAAAATAAGAAGTTTGATAAACCGAGAAAGGATGATATCACCATGAACGGTATTTTAGAAAAAGACAAAGAACGCCAACTGCTTATCATCAAAGTCCTTTTATCCGACCACAAAACCTGGGATCGCCAAGAAATTTGCAAACTTGTGCGCTGTTCCAAAAAAACGCTCGCCCGTGAAATTAAAAATCTAGAAAACTCCCTACCCGAAAAATGGCGACTTATCAACACAAACGAAGGCTTTCTTCTAGAAAAACCATTCGATGAGAATTTTATCCATCTGTTCTCCTCCTTCTTTTCAGAAACCTATTTGTTCCGACTTTGCTATGATATTTACGATGAAAAAGAGATCTCGCTCGCTGTCTGGTGTCAAGAAAATTTCGTCAGCCCAGCAACCATCTACCGTAAACTAACACCCGTTCATCGCTATTTAAAATCAATCCACCTGCAACTCGAAAATAAACCGCTCCATCTCCTTGGCAAAGAATCGCAAATCCGATTCCTATTTTATGACTTATTCTTCAACGCCTATCCCGCCCAAGACCTGTTTTTCATCGATATCAGCTGGGAAATTATCGATGGCTTTATTGAAGATATTATGCGAAAATTAGATATATACTTCTCGCCAGCAGCCAAAATTCAATACGCGGCTTGGGTCGGTCTTTCCCTCACTCGTATCAAACGCGGTTATCCTATCGATTCGCGCGGTGAAAGAACGACTAACACATGGGAAATATATAATGAGCGCAGCAATCTCGCTGAATCTTTTCAAATACTAGCTGATGCAACGCATATCGAGATTTCTGAATCCGAATCGATTTTCATCTTATCCTGTATTTTCTTTTGTTCTAAATCCTACAATTCCGAAAAATCTAAAACGATACGAATCGAAACATGTAAAAACGCAAACCCAGTGACCTATCGGCTTGTCGAAACCATTTTTAATATGTTGCCGAAAATTGGCTGGGACGCAGACGATTTAATGGTCAGCCTCATCGACACCTTTTCCATGTTTCATGCCGTTGAAAGTCCACTATTCCTGGCACAAGAGCGTTTTTTGATCAAGGAAGAGCACGTTTTATCCCCTGATTTAGAACAACAGATTGCGACTATTTTTCAAACCTTCGCACAACAACCCATTTATGCCTACTTGCGCGAGAATCACGATGTCCTGATGTATCGTATTGGAATAAGCATCCAAACCGCGATGGAACGAACGACACGTCCTGCTGTATTAACCGCTAAAATTTTCTCACAAAACGGCTTTTTATGGGAGGATCTTGTGAAGAAAACGATTCGCTCGCGCTATTCCGCGCAACAGCTTATTATCGTTGGTAGTGGCCATCCACAAGCCGATTTCATCATTACCGACTTGCCATTGCCCCGTAGCACCGTTCCGCAACTCGTCTGGAATACCAACCCGACATTGCGCGACTGGCAAATGCTCGATGCCTACATCAACGAAAGAACGCATCAAAAAGAAGAGCTACTGTAAAAAAAAACAAAAAAGGAGCTGATATCCACATGTTACAAGTCAATAACGTGTCCAAACAATTCGGCGCAAAAACAGCCGTCGATGATTTACATTTCCAGATTAACGAAGGCGAAATTCTTGGCTTAATCGGCCAAAACGGAGCTGGAAAAACAACAACATTCCGCCTTATTCTTAATTTCTTACATCCAAATAGCGGCGAAATTCTCTGGGACAACCAAGACATCACCAAAATAAACACGGACATCATCGGCTACCTTCCAGAAGAACGCGGCCTTTATCCCAACGTCACGATTGAGGACCAAATCACCTTTTTCGCGGAGTTAAAAGGCTATTCTCGCGCTAAAATCAAGCCAGAAATCGACCTTTGGATGGATCGCGCGGAAATTGTCGGCAAAAAGACCGATCTTGTCAAAACGCTATCCAAAGGAAATCAGCAAAAAATTCAACTGATTAGCACGATTATTCACCGTCCCAAACTGGTTATTCTCGACGAACCATTCAGCGGCCTTGATCCAGTCAACGCCGAAATCCTGAAGAAATTCGTTTTCGACCTAAAAGCAGACGGCGCAACGATTATTTTCTCAAGTCATCGCATGGAAAACGTTGATGAACTATGCGACTCCCTCGTGATGCTAAAACAAGGAAAAACAGTGTTACGCGGTAAATCCGAAGACGTCAAAAATAGTTTTGGCCGCAAACGCATCATGCTCGACTCGCCGCATCCAACAGAAGCCCTGGCAGCCCTACCCGGCGTCACACAAATCGAGAACCACAAAGGCATTCGCATCGTTCACTTAGCAGAAGAGTCCGATGCCAATACCGTATTCGATTTTGTCACCAAAGACGGCTTCATTCCGATGTTTAGCTTAGAGCCACCAACGCTCGAAGAAATTTTCAAATGGAAAGCAGGTGAGAAGAATGAGTAAATTCTGGGTCATAACATCACAAGTCTACAAACGCCGCGTCAAAACGAAATCATTCCTAATCTCACTACTTCTTCCACTACTTATCGGCGCGGTTATCTTTGCCCTGCCAAAAATTGTCGACTACTTCGGCGGCGGTGACGAACCAACAAAAATCGCCATAATCTCTGAAAATCCAGCTTTTTCAATGGCCATTTCCGCAGATAAAGCCAATTTCAAAGTCGACAAAAAAAATCGAAACCCAGAAGAAAGCAAAAAAAGCACTGACAACTGGTGACATCGAAGGTTTCGTAACGATTACACCACTTGGCAACGAAGTCAAAGCCGTCTATACATCTCAAGAAACAGCAGGAAACGCCCTCATCACCGCCCTACAAAACGACATTACAAGCGTGACACTGCAACAGAAAATCAAAGAATACAATATCACAGAAAAACAACTCGCGAGCCTCACCACACCAGTTCCCATCAAAAATGAGTTGCTATCCAATGATCAATTAACCAACAGTCAAAAAGAAGCAATGAGCGCAGCGATTTTGATGTTGACACTCGTTATTTTCATCTTCGTGATGAGCTATGCCAGCATTGTAGCATCAGAAATCGCAAACGAAAAAGGCACACGGATTATGGAAATCATTTTATCCAGCGTCTCGTCCACGACTCACTTAATGGCTAAACTGACCGCGATTTTACTCATGTTGCTCACCCAGATTGCTTTTTACGGGCTCTGTATTGCAGTCGTCATGATTGGCGGTAAAAACACCGAGATGATTCAAGGCATACTAGACCAACTAGCTCAATTCCCGACGTATTATCTCATTCTAAATATCCTGTTCGTCGTGCTTGGCTTACTACTCTATATCCTGCTTTCAGCCATTATCGGCTCCATGGCACCAAATGTCGAGACCGTATCACAATTCATGTATCCGATGACGATGTTTGCCATCATTGGCTACTGGGGCTCAATTGCAGCAGCTAATGCACCAAATAACATGCTTGTCGTGATCGGTTCTTACGTGCCGACATTCTCACCGATGATGATGCTTGCCCGAATGGACCTGCTCGCCGTCGACGCCACCGGTATCTTCATCTCACTCGGTATCCTTGTCCTGACCAACGCCCTCGCGTTCTGGCTAGCCATCCGACTTTACCGCGGCAACGTACTTCTTTATACGAACGACGGTCTATTTAAAACTTGGAAAACATCCTTAAAATATGCGAAACGCGACTAGAAAAGAGGTTTTATCATGTTAATCAGAAAATCAACAAAACAAGATGCTACGGGAATGATTGAACTCGAGCATCTCGTTTGGACCGCTGGAACAACACCAGGCGAAATTCATTACAACACGGATGCCGAATACCTGCTAAAAAACCCACCTGGCGCTAAAGTAATTGCCGAAATCGACGGACAAATCGCTGGTATTCTAGGCTACCACTCACCGATTCCACTAAAAAGTAACGAACACGTTTGGACACTAGATATCGCCGTACATCCCGATTTCCAAAAACACGGCGTCGGCTCCGCACTTATGGAGGAATTATACCGTATCGCTAAAGCCGAAAACAAGAAAAAAAATCTCTTTACGCGTTCTATCAACAAATGAAAAAGCCATCCAATTTTATACGAAACATGGTTTCCAAAAAGAAGGCCATCTTCGCAACGAATTTATTATCAATGGCGAGTATGTAGATGATATTTTTATGGCGCTTTCCCTCTAAATTCAATTACTTTCGACCATTAAAATTGGCTCGTTTTACCACACGTAATCACTTTAGCATATTCCTAATGTATCATTTTTTACTAATTATGTTTCAACTTTGCGAAAAGAGGCTAATGTATAGTATCAAAGCGATAGAGGGTGATTGGATGACAGAATCGCACAGACTGAAGAACAAGCTTATAGGTGAAAAGGACAAATTAGCCACACGAGCCAAAGGTCAGTTTAGTAAGTTAACCAATGACATTGTCGGAGCAGCCCGTATTTAAGATGAACGTTTGAAATGTGTAGTTAAAAATTCGATTATCCACTGATTATTGTTTGCACAAGTTATTCGTATCTCACTTTTCCCAATTCTCGTTAACGAAAGCGATATTTGTTTTTAATGAATATCGTGCGAGTAATCTATATGTTTTGTCTCACTTTTAGTGCATATAGGTGTATGGATAGAGATACCTTAACTTTGCTATAGTCGGATATCGTCTGGTGAAGGAAGTTTTCAAGTGATTGGTCAGTCTGACGGGAGCTTGAGGAAGACCACGGTAAATGAAAAGGTCGCGTCAAGAGTTTTATCCACTCGTAAGGCAAGGAATACGGAATCTCGATACGTCGCTCCAACTATATTAAAATATTGTTTTACCTCACTTTTTAATATAGCTCGCGAAAAAGTTTCGTATTCAACCATTGAATTCTAAACTTAGTTACACGGTAGTCCTATTTACTAGTCCAAAGTTGTCTAGTAAATATCTAGATTTTCCAATTCTATCTACCAACTATTTTTAGATATTCTATCGTATTCCGATTTATTTAAACCAATTACTCAGGCAAATTCCGGCACATCACGAGAGAAGAGGATGAATAGGTTATGACCCTTTAACAGGTCACTTCCTACTTCATCCTCTTTTTGTTATTCTAATTCGACTCGTAAATCCCCACTCCGCAGCCAAGACGATCGCAACAAGAACGGCCGAGCTACGAGAGCAATCACTGCTGGTATCACAACCGCGACGATCAAGAAAGCACCGAAGGATAACCAACCGTAATTCGCAATCAAGAACAGCGGGGCAACAAAGGCGCATAAACCAAGTCCTGCGACCTCTGCTGATGCTTGCAAATGAAAAACAAGGACACCGATTGGGCTTGCGATAACCGCTGAAATAAGTGGCACAATCATGACTACCGGCCGCTTAATAATGTTTGGCGTCTGCAATTTTGGCGTGCAAATCAATTGCGCAAAAAACGCGCCCCAATTATTATCCCGGAATCCTAGCACCGCAAAGGAAACAAACTGTACCGAACAGCCTATCAATGCCGCTGCACTCGCCGTCGGATCCAGTTGTAAGGCAATCGCCAGCGCTGCCGATGAAGCCGGGCTCAGAATCAAAATAGCGAACACTAGCGCAATCACCATCGACGAAAGAATTGGCGATCCGTCTACAAGCGACGTTATCCCACCACTCACCGACGTCAAAACAGGCGCCATAATCTTCGAAAACAGCAGTCCGCTAATCCCACCAGCAAGCAAAGCCGCCGCAGGAATTAAAATCATATCGAAATTTGTTTTGCCAGTCACACGTTTCCCGACCCACACCGCCACAATAACGGCTAAAATCGCACCAATCGGCTCACCGCCAATAATCGAAAACCCACCATTTTCAAGCGCTAATATCGCGCCTCCACCAATAACAGATGCAGCCGCAGCGCTAATCACAACAAGCGTATTCGCACCAAGACATATCGCAATTCCCACGCCAAGCCCAGGAATCAATAATAATTTTCCGACAGCTCCAATTTCCGTTAACCATGTAAAACCGACCATCTGTCCTATCGTTTGTAATAATAAACCCATGCCCAGCGTTACTAAAACCGCGTTTGCTATCCCCATCGACGCCTTATAAGAGCGGTCCACAATATAATCCTTCATGCCTTATCCCCTTTTCTCGTTTAATCCTTTCCATCTTACCGAGAATACAGAGTGAAAGCAAAGAATGTTTTACTTACTAAACAAAAATGAAGGAGAATCGCTTGAACTAACACGATAATCGCTATTCCAACTCGAAAAACAGCTAATGTTTAATATATTGTTTAGTGCATTAAATTTTTCATTCCATGCCAAAAGTCACTTAATATTTCTTGCTTTTTTCTGTATAATAGATTACATATTCATATAGAAAGGAGTTTTTTAATGAAATTTATCGGTTTAATTCTGCTTATTTTAGGCATCGTTGGTGTTGGTATATCGTTTAGTATCGTTGGGATTATTGGCTTTATCGTTTGTCTCGTATCCATTGTTCTCTTCGTACTGGGCATCCTATTCATGGTTCGTTCCAAAAGGAAAAATAATCGTTCTTATTCATATAGATGATTTGTAAAATACAAAGAAGTAGCGATCCATGGTGATGTGGATCGCTACTTTTTTATCGTGCTGTTACTTTTTCAATATTTATCAGTCGATCTAAATGTTCCGCTGCCATACTCGTTCCAAGCGCTACGGACTCGAACGGTGCTGGCGCCATATGAATAGGTACCATAATTTGGCTATGCAACCACTCTGGCAAACCTTCCAGTAATGCGCCACCGCCAGTTAGTGTTAAGCCACTTGCACGGATGTTTCCGCTCAGTTCCGGCGGACTCGTTTCTAATGTCGACTGCACCACGCTCAAAATACGTTTCAAAAATTCATCAATCTCTTCTTGAAATTCAGTAGCTGGGACTTTAATCGTAATAGGGAAACCTGTGACTAAATCGCGTCCCTCAATCTCAATAGACTTCTCTTCCACAGACGTATCACAATGCAGTTGCCATTTCACTTGTTCTGCCGTTTCCAAGCCAATTAGAACGTTATACTTATTGCGAACAAGCTGGGCGATATCACGATCGAGTTCGTCACCCGATTTGCGCAATGTTGCACTCGTAACGATGCCACCATAGGAAACAAGCGATGTTGAAATTTTGCCAGCGCCGATGTCCACAATCACGTTTGCAATAGGCTTCTCGAACGGTAAACCCGCACCCATCGTTGCGGCGAGCGATCCTTCTATAAAATAAAGCGACTTGACTCCCAGTGAAAACAAGATGTCTCCAATCGCTTGACGTTCAATATTAGTAGCTCCTGGAAGCAGCGAAACAATCAAATCCATCTGCTTAAAACGCTTACCAGTAATCGCGCTAACACGGCCTTCTACTTTCTTCATCAACCGTAATGTCATATCAAAATCGGCAATAATACCGCCCTGTAGTGGACTAAGGACAACAATCGAGCCCGGTGTCTTCTCTGCCAATTCTTTTGCTTCATGGCCAATTTCTAAAACTTTATTTTTTTTTCGTATCATATGCTAAAACTGTAGGCTCATGAAAAATCATTTTCTCCATGTCTGAGTAGATACTAATATTAGCGGTGCCAATATCAATACCAATTGTTACTTTCCCCATATTTCTCTTCCCACTTTCCTAAATGTTGATTTTCAGATTCGCCTCATCGTTTATAGCTATCCTCTTCTAGTATATCAGGTCTAAAAAATATAATCCATGACGAAGCAGTGAACATTTAAAAAAAAAAAGTAAAAAAAAGACAATAAAGAGTATCCTTTTGTGTCAGATACTCTTTGCCGGATATTTCCTTGCGTTTTTAATCAGCTTTTCTTTTACAATTGTCTCAATACTCACATCCATCGAATCAGCCATTTGAATCGCGTAAATAAAAACATCTGCCAATTCATCTAAAATTCCCGCGCGGTTCGCCGTCACGGCCTCCTCACTTGTTTTCCATTGGAAACATTCGAGTAGTTCGCTTGCTTCAAGCGTGAGGGACAAAGCTAAATCTTTTTTCAAGGCATATTGCCCTTCCCAGCCGCGCGCCTCGACAAATTGACGTACTGTTTGCTTTAATTGCTCCATTGTTGCTACCTCCTCTTTTTAAAGAGAGTGTAACATATTGTATGACATCAGGCTAATTTTAAATAAGAATCCTTCACTTTCTCAAACAGTTTGGAGTAACTCTCGATTCCTGTTACATCCGCAATCGCTTTTTCAAGCCCAACCGCGGCAACGAGAGCTTGTAATTCTACAGCTTCTATGTCATCTGGATCATTGAAACGCAAAGCAGCAGCAATAGCATCAGCAAGCGCTTTTGGCGTTTCATTAAAAGCCTCCACAAATTGACGCGCGGGCTGGACAAAACGATCATTTGGCCCTAATTTACGCATTGGCGATCGACCAACACGCGACACGTAATCTGAAATATGAGGATTTTTGAATCTTTCAATAATTTTGTCAATATAAGCTTGATGTTCTTTATGAGCAAAGTCGAATTTCTTTTCTAGCAGTGCACCAGTTTCTTCGAGCGCGCTACGGACAGCGAATAGAACTTTGTCATTCTGGATTGCGGCCTCAATAGAATCAATATTTTTCATATGACCGATATAGGCCGTTACCGCATGCCCCGTGTTTACGGTGAACAATTTGCGCTCAATATATGGCGTCAAGTCTGCCACGTAAGTAATCCCTGGAACGCTCGGTGAGGCACCTTTAATGGCACTTTCCTCAACAACCCACTCATAAAATGGCTCTACTAGAACCGTTAACGGGTCATCGTGTGTTTGATTTGGTACAATACGATCCACCGCAGCGTTCGGGAATGACACGAATTCGTCCGCGTATTTTTTCTCAGCATCCGTCAATTCCGCGTAAACACTCTCTTGAAGCGATGCAGAAGCACCAATCATATTTTCACACGCCATAATAATCAGTGGTTTTTGGATCGCCGTTCTTGCTTTAATCGCGACCACCAACGTTTTCGCAATAAACGGTAAAATCGTTGGCCCAACAGCAGTCGTTACAAGCTCCGTCTCCAAAATGGTCGCGATAACCTGCTCTGGATTTTCCTGACTATTAATCGCGCTTACATCTGTAATCAAGTCCACTTGCTGCGAATCATCCGCTAAAATGACATGATACTGCTGCTTCTCGTTTAATGCATCCACAACCGTCTTGTTCACATCCACAAACGTGACATGGTACTTTGCCTCATGTAGCAACTGTCCAATAAAACCGCGTCCAATATTCCCAGCACCAAAATGTACGGCGATCATGCGCTTTCGCTCCCTTCAAAAAAGTCCATAATCGCTTGTTTAGACTCCGCAGCGACGATTTGCGCCACATTTTCTTCTTCCGAGCAAACAATCGCAATACTGCTAAGTAAATCCATGTGTTCCCCGCCAGCACCAGCAATACCGATTAAAACTTTCACTTCATTGCCATCAAACGAAACACCGTCTGGTACTTGTAAAATAACGATTCCCGAGTTTTTAATCATATCCCGCGAATCATCCGTACCATGCGGAATCGCCACCATATTCCCGATAAACGTCGTCGTCATCGCGTCACGCTCTTTCATCTTCTCAATATAAGACGCCTCCACGTAGCCTTGATCCACCAACAACTGTCCCGCGGCCGTAATCGCCTCTTCCTTCGTGCTAAACGCTTGTTTTAAAGCGATATCTTGACTATTTAATGCTACCATCCCTATTTCCTCCTCATATCATCTAAAAATTGGTTCAACCTACTAATCACAAAAGTCGTGATTTCCGCGCCATTCCCCGATTCCAACAGCCGCGTCGTTTCTTCATTTTCAATCGCCATCCCACTTATAAAACTCATGACTTCGAGTCCCTGTGGCGCCAATTTTTCCGGTGCTAACAAAACGAGTAAGGTTGTCGCTGCCACGTTTCCCCCACCCATCGCCGGTACATCGACCGCGTCCTGTAATGAGAAAATCTGAAAAACCGGCTGATGCACAAACTCGTTTCGGACATGAAACAACGCAAGCCTCGTCTCAGGAATGCCAAAACCACTCCACTTTTCCCGTTCTAGTAATGACCGGAGCAATATCTCCACTTGGATATCCCGCTCCTGCTCAAACATCGCCATACAAACTGCGCGCAACGTATCTTCCAAATTATGCTGCGTCTCCTCCATCTTCGCGACCTGAAACCCTTTTAAAATCGCTAAAACCGTGTTCATATACTCCTGCTGATTTTCCAAACGATGCACCGCCTCAAGCAACGTCATCTGCTCCTCTTGTTCCCGCGGCGCCTTTTGCGGCACAAACATTTCCTTCTGCTTCAGAAAAACCTCCACTTGCGAAATTTCCCGCTCCGTCAACATTGGACTCACCAAGAAATACTCAAAATCCACTTTTCCTAAATCAATCGTCGACACAATCACGTCAAAATGTCGCGTATTCCGATGATTCAACACCTCAAACAACGACACATTCTGCAAATCTTTGAGCTGCGGTAACGCCTGTTTCAAGCGTGTTGCCAACATTTTCGATGTCCCAATCCCACTCGAACAAACGACCAGACCCGAAAACACCCGACTCTCATTTTTCTGTAATAACGCGGCACCAAAATGCAAAACCAAGTAACCAATTTCCTCGTCTGGCACTTCCGTTTGCTGATAAATTTCACGAAACGCTACCCGCACAATTTGGAAAAGTGACGGATAATCGTGCTTAATCGTTTTAATCAACGGGTTGTGAATGCGCATATTCTGATCCAGTCTGCGTAACGCCGGTCGTAAATGCGCTGTCAATCCACTAAGTAACGCCGCCTCCTGAAAAGAACTACCAAGCTCGGCCTCCACTTTTGAGATCAAACGTTTCGCAATCGTCACCGCCTGCACATTCTCATTTCCCGAGAAAATCCCCGACTCATCCTGCGCCTTGGCTCCGCGAATATGCATCGTCACATAAAGCGCTTCGCCATCTGGCACGACAAACGGCTCCATATCCAAGCAAGCAGCCAACAATTCTTTCGCCACTGTGAATTCTGGAAAATTCCGAAAATACTCCTGTTCAGGTTTCATCTCCTGCAAATAGTTCCCGCTGACCATCCGTTCCACCGAAATTGAAATATGCACAACGAGCGTCAAATACGCTTCATCCGTAATCTCGTACGCCAAATCCTTGCGCCACGTCCGCACATTTTCCTCTACTTTTTGAATCAGCACATTATCAATCACATGTAGCAAACGATCGTCCGCTAACATCTCGATTTCATCTTGCTTTTGTTGCTGAAACAATTGGAACAGCGAATTTTTCGAACCCGTCGTCGCAATTAAATCACTAAGCAACGCCCGTTTCATCGCTTCCTCGGCGATCAACTTCACGCCATAACCACGTTTACGCTCAATCTCCGCACGCCCAGTTAGCTCGTCCTCAAGCTTTGTTAAATCACTGCTGACCGTTGATATCGTCACATTGAGATCATTGGCTAGCGCGATTAATTTTACCGGTTCATTTTCCTTTAATAACGTTTTTAAAATAAACTGCTGCCGTTCCATCGGTGTGAATTCATTGTAAGAAAGATCGAGCAATTGCCACTTGAAGGCTTGGCGACTAGACTCCGATCCAAACACCGAAAGCTTCGCATCCTTGCGTTCCAAAGCCAACTGATATGAACCAAGAACAGCCTCCACTTCCTTCAAATCACGCCTAATTGTTCGCTCACTCACATCCATATATTCCGCCAAATCCGTCGTTGCTACAGGTTCATGGCTCATTAAAAGCTGCTCCAAAATAAGTCTCGTCCTTGCCGAAATATACATCTAAATTCCCCCAGTTATTTCTGGTCAGCCAAATTCTGCACTAGCTCATCGTATTTATGGCTATTCAAGAAATTGTCAACCGAAATATGATAGGCCTTTGGTAGTTTTTCCGTCGCACGAGCCGTCAAATCTTGATGCGTCACAACAATATCAGCGTCCGGAGGCAACTGCGAAATCGCAAAATTGACAACCTCGATATCCAGTCCCGCCTTCTTCACCTTATTCCGCAACACGGACGCGCCCATCGCACTTGATCCCATTCCCGCATCACACGCAAAAATAATTTTTCTCGTTCCAACAGGAATTCCATCCGCAGCCAATTCCGCATCTGTCGTCCCTACAACCGCACTAGCTACCATCGCCTTCTTACCTTTCATTCTAGCCATTTTTTGTTCCGCTGTCGCGAGTCCCACATCATCCGTTTGTTTCGACGTTTTCAGCACCACTGCAGATACGACAAACGAAACAATCGTTGCAAATAATACCCCACAAATAATACCAAGATAATCCCCACGCGGCGTCAAAGCCAATATCGCAAAAATACTACCCGGAGAAGCCGTCGCAACAAGCCCTACATTGAACAAATTAAATGTGATAATACCAGTCATACCACCAGCAATCGCACCGATAATCAGCGCCGGTTTCATCAACACATACGGGAAATAAATCTCATGAATCCCGCCCAAGAATTGAATAATAATCGCACCAGGAGCCGTTTGTTTCGCCGTACCACTTCCAAATATTGTATACGCAAGCAATATTCCAAGACCAGGTCCAGGATTCGTCTCTACTAAGAACAGAATCGATTTCCCAGTACTTACTGCCTGATCAATACCTAGCGGCGCCAGAACTCCCTGATTAATCGCGTTATTCAAGAACAATACTTTACCTGGCTCAACTAGCAAACTAACTAGCGGCAACAAATGATTATCAATTAAAAATTGCACACCCGAGGCCATTCCTGTATTTACCGCCTGAAGCGCCGGTCCAATCGTTTTCAAAGACACAATCGCCAAAATCCCTGCTAAAATACCAGCCGAGAAGTTGTTCACTAGCATTTCAAAGCCAGCGCGAATTTTCCCTTCAATCATCTTATCGAATTTCTTAATTAACCAAGCAGCAAGTGGTCCTAAAATCATCGCACCCAAGAACATCGGCATCGACGTCCCAACAACCGCACCCATCGTAACGGCTGCACCAACGACACCACCACGCGTATCATAAACTAGTTTACCACCCGTATAACCAATCAAAAGCGGCAATAAATATTTAATCATCGGATCGACAAGTTGCGCGATCTCTTCATTTGGCCACCAGCCAGTCGGAATAAATAACGCCGTAATAAGTCCCCATGCAATAAACGCCCCAATATTAGGCATAATCATACCACTTAAAAAACTACCAAAATGCTGAATCTTCACACGGAAGCCAGACTTTTCTTGTTGTTGCTCCATTTTTATGTCCTCCTTCATTCTCTCCAAACTCGAAAAGAATGCCCTTTTGTCAATTGTATTTCTGTTACTTCGAAGTAAAAGCTATTGCCAGATCCACTAATGAAATTGCGCAATTCCACACCTTAGCCTCACTTGTTGGCCTAGCTCTTATTTATATTGTATGACAGCGGTACCAAGTTAGCAATACAATCAAAATTGGAATTTGTCCTTTAGGCATGGACAAGATTGGAGAAGATAAAAATAATGGCACAATAAAACTTAAAAACCATTCCAGCAAGTAAAGCTCAGCTGAAATGGCTTGTATGCAATCTAAGACACCCTTTAATATGGATTATCTCAAATGATTTATTTACTATTTGTAAACAAAATCTTGCTATTCACGATAGGGGAGAATTTCCTTCTATTTTCTTTGCTAATATCACTTTTATGACAAAGTAATTCATCCTGCACCACTCGTTTATTTTGAAGGTACCTATTATGGTTTCCTCTATTTAATTCAAATTTACCTTCTGCATCATAGTAATGCAAGATTACATATGTTGTTGTCTCTTCTGCTTTTCTAATAATGCTTTCCCACCACTTCTTATCAGTCGCTCCAAAAGACATTCCAAACACAATAATTATAGAGCTATCCATAATTATTTTTTCAATTTCAGTAATTCGTTCATCGTCGTATTCTTCTATGCTCCTAGGCTTTATCAAAATATCTAATTGTACTTCATTAAACTTTGTTTCATCTAATTGACTCACATCATTAACTCCCAGAAACATCCCCCCAGCAAGCGTCTCATGTATGTGAATATGCTTTCCCATCTCAGCATTGATCTTAATTCCTTGATTCCCTGTGACGGCATTGGATATATCTTTCCCCACACAATCCCAATCAATTTTCTCTAGACTTTTTGCTAATGTATCCGTATAGTTAAAGTTTATAAAATTATAAGTAATTGGCGTCGTAGCAATCTTACCCCCACCGTGTCCCATACTATAACCTTTTGGTTGCAAGATTTGCTTTATTTTATTTTGTGCCTTTTCATCTAACTCAGAATGAAAATCACTAAGTGTTCTTTCAATTGAAGGAATTTCGAATTTACCGATTTCTTTTTCTATGTATCCCTTAAAATCTCCACTAAATTCTTCTAGACATAATAAAAATTCTTCACTGGTTAGCGATCCCTCTACTATTTCATACGTTGCTTGTCCCATCTGAAGTTCGAAATCGGACCATTTCTCCGTATCCGTTTTTATTTGGTTGTATAAAAAATTGCTTTTGCCAAGTCCACTATTATTTATCCAACTATAAAATTGAGAATATGATGTATTTAAACCATGCATTTTATCAAAGCCGTTACCTACTAAAAACGTTATTTCCATTCTCTAATCCCCTTGTATAGTTTTGCAGCACCACAATACAATATACTTTTTTTATTTTTTTGAATAAGATGTAAAATCCTGCTTCACACAAATTGAGCGAAAGCGTTTGTATTCAGCGAATTTGGTAGAAGCCGGAAGCGGAGCATACTTGTGTATGTGAGAACCGGAAGTCTGCCAAATTCGCTGAATGCGAGCGCTTGTCGCCAATTTACTTGAAATATGCATCTATCCCATTATGCTTCCTGCGCCACTACCGCTTCCTCAATATGCTCTGGCGGAATAAAACCATTCAACCGCGAAACTTCTTCCCCACCTTTATAAAGCACCAATGTCGGTGTTTGGCGGATATTGCGATCGAAAAAGAAATTTTCCCCTACTTCTTCTAATTTCACTTTCAATACCTTCACCTTATCTGCCATCGATGAATTTTTGAACTCTTGGAATGAGAGATCTAACATCTTGCAATTTGGGCAGTTGTCTTTCCAGTAATCCACGTATACTAGTTCTCCAGCTGCTATATGTTGTTCGAATTCTTCCATTGATTTAATTTCGATACTTGTCATTTTACTACCCCTTCTCTCATGGACAATACTTCCGCGACCCATTCCTGAATCGCCACATGGTCCCTTTCATTATTCGGCATCTGCTCAATCTTCAACCTCGGATAATCCGATGCAAAATACGTCGCTATCCGATCGACTGCCCCGCAATAATAAGCCATGCTCCATTGCGTTTCGCCTGTCCCAAAAATCGCGACGTGCGGTGGTTTCGTTCCTAATTCTGCAATGAAATCCTTCATGTCTGGCGGTGTCCTACCTAAATCAGCTGTCCATGCCCCTAAAATGAACAAATCGTAGTCCGTCTCGAGTGGATACTGGGCACCGGGATGAACGCGGAAACTTGTCACATCATGCTGTGCTCGTACAAGTTCCGCCTCGACTTCCTCCGCAACCATCTTCGTATTCCCACTCAAAGAATCATACGCCAAGAGGATTTTCATAGATCGTCAAAACCGTTGTCGACATTTGTTTTTTTTGTAACTACTATTGCGCATTTCGAAAAAGTCCGTTTTCGTTTCGGTAAAATTATCTGCATACGCCTTAATCCACGACATCTTATTCTCGCTGTGACCTGGATAAAGTTCAGGAATACCAAGCATACCAAGCATCTTATTGGCACGATATTTTACGTAATCCACCATTTCCGATACATCGATGCCTTCAATCCCATCCAATACTTCCTCCGACCAAATCGTCTCCAATTCCACGGCGTGGCGGAAAGCCTCATGCGTATATTCCACAAGTTCATCTGTCTGCAATTCCGGATTTTCACCAAGAATCGCGCGAATAACTTCTGAGATAAACTTAGAGTGTGCCAATTCATCACGATTAATAAAACTAATAATTTTCCCAGTTCCCGTCATTTTATTTTGACGAACCAAGTTATAAAAATAAGCAAAACCACTATAAAAATTAATACCTTCCAAAATAGAAGATTGAATCAACGCTTTGACTAAATTCTCACCTGTTTTGTTATTCATAAAATCATCATACGATTCCATGATCGGCTCATTCCGCTTAATAATCGTCGGATGCGTCCGCGCCAATTCAAAAATACGCTTCTGCTCTTGCAAATTCGTAATCGAAGCAAGCACGTAAGAATAACTCTCATTATGAATTACTTCTTGTTGTCCGATAATCGCGGTATTCGCATGCACCGCTGGATCTGTAATATATTCTGCGACATTATAAATAAACCTTGTCTGCGGAGAATCAAGCGTCGCCAGCAAACCAATAATCGCATCAAAAGCATACTTCTCTTCTTCTGAAAGTAGCGGATATTGCTTAGCATCACTCTTCATATCGACCTCATCAGGAATCCAATAGTTCGTCGATAACTCTTTATACGCACGATAAAACGATGGATACGGAATATCATTCCAATTCAAAATACCACTCGTGTCACCATTTATAATTGCAGTTGAGCGATTCGGGCTCAGCGGTTCTAAAATTTTAATACGGTGCAATTCTTCTTTTTGATCCGTCATATAATAACCTCCTCTTAATCTTTATGTACTTTTTTCTTGATGTTTGTGTAACATCTACATTCTGCATAAAACAAATCGAGCGAAAGCGTTTGCCTCGCCTCAATTTGATCGGATTAACCGTTCATGTATTCACGCTTATATTGGGACTGTAACTCATTACATATCGAACAGTCCCAACAAAGCGGAGCATACTAGTGTATGTGATGACTGAAAGCAGGGAGGGAGTCGTATCCCCGACCATGCGAGAAGTTAAGCGTAACTACTCTTGTGTAGCAGAACCGGAAGTCCATCAAATTGAGGCGAGGCGAGCGCTTGCCGCCGATTTACATCGTATATGAACTATTTTAAGTTATCAGCTTGAGCACCATTCGCACTCTTCTACATCGATATCATTCGAACGGACATAATACGTCGTTTTCAAACCTTCACTCCAAGCCAACATGTGAAGTTCTAACAATTTACTTGCTTTAATTCCACTTGGTACATAGAAGTTGAAGCTTTGTGATTGATCGACATGGCGTTGACGGCGACCGTTTTGGCGGACACTTGCGAATTGATCCACCTGGTACGCGCCTTTGCCATAGTATGGGTATGTTTTAAGCGAAAGATCTGGCGCAATGACTGGGCGACGATAATCTTTCTTCTCTTCATAATAAAACGGACTGAAAATTGGATCGATGGATGCCGTTGAGCCTGCGATTTGCGCTGTACTCATGTTCGGAGCAACAGCTAGCAGGTACGCATTCCGGATACCATTTTTAGCAACATCTGCTGCAAGTTCTTGCCATGCATCCGATGTATAACCGCGACGTTCGAAATATTCGCCAGTATTCCAATCACTACCTTTAAAGACGGAGTACGTGCCTTTTTCTTTACCTAAAGCCGCGCTCGCTTTGATGGTTAGGAAATTGATTTGCTCGTATAGCTCATCGGCAAAAGTTTCAGCTTCTGCGCTATCCCAAGCGATATTTTTAAGGGCAAGCAAGTGATGCCAACCAAACGTTCCAAGGCCAATCGAGCGATATTTTTTGTTCGTAATCGTTGCTTGCGGTACTGGAAGCTCGTTCAAATCGATCACATTATCCAGCATCCTGACTTCAATCGCAATCAAACGTTCCAACGTATTTGGATCTTCCGCCGTAACAGCGCGACCTAAGTTCACAGAAGACAAGTTGCAAACAACGAAATCGCCGGCTTGTTTTGTAATCACGATTTGGTCCCCACTAATGATTTCTTGAATCATCCTCGTCGGACTCATATTTTGCATAATTTCAGTACACAGATTACTAGAGTAAACCATTCCCGCATGTTTGTTAGGATTCATCCGGTTGACTTCATCACGATAGAACATGAACGGATTACCCGTTTCCAGTTGGCTCACCATAATGCGTTTCATAATATCAATCGCCTTCACGATTTTTCTGCTCACCGTTTCATCCATCACTAACTCTTCATATTTCTCGCGGAACGAGCCGTCACCTTTTTGCTCATCGTAGAAATCTTGTAGGTACCAGCCTTTTTTCTCTTTGACTTCATGTGGATCGAATAGGTACCAGTCACCACGACGCTCGACAGCTTCCATAAATAAGTCTGGCATACAAACAGCTGTAAATACGTCATGTGCCCGTAAACGTTGGTCTCCGTTGTTTAGGCGAAGGTCTAGGAACGCTTCGATATCTTTATGGAAAACGTCCAAGTAAACCGCAATCGCGCCTTTACGTTGGCCTAATTGATCGACACTAACCGCCGTATTGTTCAGTTGTTTAATCCACGGAACAACGCCACCACTAGCACCGCGCACGCCACGAATCGCAGAACCCGAAGAACGCACATAACCAAGATAAGCACCAACACCACCGCCATGTTTACTTACGCGCGCCACATCGGTATTGCTATCGTAAATCCCTTGCAAACTATCGTCCACTGTATCAATGAAGCAACTCGATAATTGTCCACCGACTTTACCAGCATTGGCAAGTGTTGGTGTCGCTACTGTCATGTACAAATTGCTAAGCGCCCAATAAGCTTCGCGAACTAAATCCATCCGCTTGTCTTTCGGCTCATCTTGCATCAAATAAAGCGCAATTGTAAGCCAACGTTCTTGTGGCAACTCATACACATTACGCGCTTGATCCGTTGCCAGGTAACGCGTTGCCAATAAATACAAACCATTATATGTGAAAAGTTTATCTTTCTCTGGATCAATCATGTCACCAGCTTCGATTAACTCATCTTTCGAATAGTTTTTCAAAATGCTACCAGAATAAATACCACGTTCGCCAAGGCTTTCTTGTAAACCAACATACGAACCATATTTATCATCGTCATTGTAAAAACGGCTTTTGCTCGCTTTCTTATATAACTTGTTCAAATAAAGTCGTGCTGCGAATAATTCCCATGCTGGAAGATGAATATCCGTACGCGCCTCTGCTTCACGAATCAAGTAATCCACAAGCTCGTCCGCCGCGTAGTCCTCTTTCTTCTCAATAAACGTAAACACTTTACGCTTGTAATCTTCCATCTCTAAGGCTGGAAATTCTGCATGAATCGTGTCCAGATATCTGTTTAGTCGTTCCTTGTCGAAAGGTAGTTTGCGATTCCCTCCGTCTTTCACTATGTAAGTCGTCATTTGTAGTCCCCATTTCTTCCCAATATTTCAAGTTAAACCTGGTCTCATTCACCTATCGAAACGAGCCTCATCCGAACAAAAAAATTAACTTTTGCAAAAGTCTGATCCTTTGTAAAAGTTAAAATAGCATTTCATGTTTTAACGGCTTCCGATACTATATATAGTACCTCGTTTAGAATGTGAATGCAAGATATTGTGTCTGATCATTTTTCCAATAATCGATACGAAGCGTTTCATCTCAAAGGTTTTCGGATTTTAAATTTATTTTCAAGCCAAATTCTTTGTGAACCAGACTACAAAAATCGTATTTGTCAACCACTACAAGTTGTGATTAAAGCACTATCCTATACCATATTTAGTGGCAGGATTTTTATGGTTTTTTTATTTCACAAACATTAGAAAATCCATGCCGATTTGGACACGGATTTTCTAACTTTATTGTATTTTACCAAAAATATGCTTGCGTCTCGCGTATATCACGATGGACAAGGCCACCACAGCTTCGGAAAGTGGAATCGATGCCCAAACACCTTCTGCCCCGAAAAATGGCGGTAAGATGAGTAGGAATGCCACCATGAACAGCATTTCACGTGCAACTGTAATCCAAATCGCCATACCAACTCGGCCACTCGTTTGGAAATACGTCATCATCACGAAGTTGAAGCCCATAAATAGATACCCCGCAAAAAAAAACTCGCACAGCGACCGTCGCCAAATCAACAATCTCCTGGCTAAACGTGCCGAACATCGCTACAATATGGCCTGCTCCGAAAAATCCACCAACGAAGAAAACAAAACCTGTTCCAATCGCCGTAATAATCGCAAGCCTCATTGTTTGTTGCTCCCGATCTTGTTGTTTCGCGCCACGATAGTAACTAATCAGTGGCTGAATTGCCGAACTCATACCCAGGAACAACATCAAAATAACACTATGCGTATAGTTCAATACAGAAAACGCCGCGACGCCTGCTGTGCCCGCAACTGCTGCAATCGCGATATTGTAACCCATCGTGAACACAGACAAACCAAGCTCCGACAAGAAACTCGGTAATCCGATAGAGAATGTTTTTGTAAGCGAACTTTTTGAAAAGCGGAACTTCACGAATTTTAAGCGCGAAGATTTTTTTGAAAAAAATGGGTGGATAGTACGCCGATGCCGATTGTAACCGCAATGATCGTCGCACCTGCCGAACCGCTAACGCCCCAGTCCAAAATGAATAGGAAGTAATAATTCAACATCACATTCACGACAGCCGTCACAATTAACGCGACCATCGAGAGATTCGGATCGCCATCATTACGTACGAAAATACTCAAAATATTTTCAATCGTAAACGCAAAACCGAACATCAGCAAAATCGTCATATAATCCATCACGTACGGCAATGTCTCAGAATTCGCACCCAACACGTTCGCCAGTGGCACCCGAAACATAAACGCAATCGCGGCCAATGTAATCGTAATTAAAAACACCATTATAATAGAACGAGAAAAAATGCGTTGCGCCTCCGGAATGTTCTTTTCACCCAGTGCGAACGAGTATTGCGTCGCCCCACCAATCCCAATCCAAAGCGAGATCGCCGTAAAAATAGAGAACACCGGCACCGCAATATTAATCCCAGCAAGCGCTACCCCACCGAGTCTATGTCCTACAAAAATCCCATCCGTCACAATATTCACCGACATCAGCAACATCCCAACGAGCGAAGGAATTAAATACCTTAGAAAAACCCTCAAAACCGAGTCCGTTTCCATTCTTGTATCCATTTCTTTCATAATTTTTCACTTCCTAACCTAACGTTAATTAGTCAACTATACCATTTAATCACATTATCGAAAAAAATGCAACATGACAGCCAACATTGCAAAATTGTAAGGTTCGGCATCCCTTTTGTTAGTTAAGAAGCGGGAAACAAATCTTTAGGCACGATATAATAAACGTATCAAGTAAAGGAGCTGACATCCTATGAAAAAACTAATGATCACACTCATCGTTATCGTTATTATCATCGGTGGCGGATTGCTAGCCATGCGTTTTGTGAATTTCAATCGAATGGGTGCTGACACATACTACGTCAAAATAACAACAGATGGTAAAAAAACGAGCGGTCAAGCGAGCGATGGTTCCACTTACACAGACTATAACTACGATTTCACAGGTTACAATGAAGATGGTAAGAAGAAGCAATTAGAGCTTATCGCCCAAAAGAACTTACGCAAAGGCGCGTATCTCGAAGTATTCGTAAAAGAGGATAAAGGCGTAACATCCTACGAAGAGGTCAAACAAGCTGACATTCCAAAAAAAAGCCGCTGATCAATTAAACTAGTGAAGGAAGGTTGAGAAAAATGAAAAACAAAAAAGGATTGTTACTCTCATTAGCAGGACTGTTGATTGCATTATGTGTCGTATTTGAATATGGCATGCCCTCAGACGCTGCTGCCAAAGCCTATTTTGTCGATGTGCATACGAATGGTAAACCGATTCAGAAAAACCAATTTTCCGGCTATAAATATACGTTAAAAGCGTATAAAAAAGACGGAAGTTCGGAAAACATCACATTTTACTCACCTGACAAACTAGCGAAAAACAAGAAATTCAAGATTCATGTCACAAATAATCAGTTTGTAGCAAATTACAAACAAGTTAAAAAATTACCATCCACAGTTCAATATTATGCAGAACAATAAAAAATGGTGTTACATTTGAGGATAATCGCCTTTCATGTAACACCATTTTATTTTGATGTGCTCCTAATCATGTTTTTTAGAACAATGAAAACGAATAAATCCTATCTAGTAATAATGTCAGCTAATTTTTTCTGAATATCTATTAATTCCGTTTCATTTAATCGCGCAAAAGTCAGTCTAATCGAGGGCTCTTTAATACCAAATAAAAAAGCTGGCATCACAAGTAATTTATGTTCTAAGAAAATATCAAAATCCCGATTCATCCACATTTTATTTTCAGGTAAATGGCACCATAGATGAAATCCGCCTTCTGGGATGTGGTACGTAACTCCATTCGGCAAATGAGCGATAAGTGTGTCCCTTTGCGTTCTTAGTGTTTCTTGTAACCAAACGATATGTTTATCGAAACCAGGATCATTCAAAACGTGATTCGCCAAAACTTGTGGGAAAATACTAAGTCCAAAGTCCATTTCTTGACGTGCTTCGGCAAGCCTTGTCACGACAGCTGCGGGGCCCAGAAGCCAACCGATACGCGTCGTAGAGCCCATTACTTTTGATAAAGAACCGATGTATAGAACATTATCAGGGTCTATTTTTTTTAGAAGTGGCGGCATCGCCTGGTCGGTAAAAGCTAGCATACTGTATGGATCATCCTCTACAATTGGAACTTGAATTTTGGCACATAATTTCACAAGCGCTTCCCGGCGTTTTACGCTCATTGTTAAGCTTGTCGGATTTTGAAAAGTTGGATTGACAAATACCATTTTAATGCGATGCTTGCGGTAAAGTTGCTCCAGCTCGTCCAATTTCACGCCGTTTTCGTCCATTGGTAATGCATAGATTCGCAGACCAGCTGACTGGAATATCGAGAGCGCATAGAAATAAGATGGTGATTCAATCGCAATTGCGTCACCGCTTGTTAGCAGGCATTGTGTAATTAAGAATAGAGCTTGTTGCGCGCCTGATGTGATAAAAATTTGATCAAGGTTGGTTTTGACATCATGGTCTCGTGCAATCATGTCGCGAATCGTTTCTTTTAACGGCTGATATCCTGCTGTATCTTCACTATCTTCTTCCGCTAGAAAACTTTGCCACGATAGCGCCGGCGTCGATATTTTTGGAATGAGATGAACTGGAAGCTCTCCCGAAGCAAGATCGATTACATCATCAGGAGATTCGTGCAGAAGCTGTTTCATTTTATCCATGTAGGGCGTTGCTTGCAAAAAGGAGCCCTGAGTCACATAATGACGCCAGTTTGTTTTTTGACCGGTAAAAACGCCCCACTTATCTTCGCTGATACGCGTGCCACTGCCTTGTTTACGAGTGATGATACCGCGCGCACTGAGTTCGTCGAGCGCTTTGACGAGTGTGGAGCGATTAACATGAAGCATGGTGGCGAGCTCACGTTCGGCTGGGATTTTGTCGCCGGGGAGTAGTTTTCCTGTTTCAATGTAAGCCTCGATAAGCGTTACGATTTGTTGGTAGATCGGGAATGATTTTGTTTTTGTAATTTTCCACATGGGTTTGATTCGCCTCCTTTTCAGTGGAATATAGTGGCACGGGCTTCTTCAAAAATTCTCTATTGGACCACCTAAACCTCCACCAATTGGCTGTTCCTTTAATTTTGGTTTTAGCTTACCATATAGAGGTACAGGTTTCCAAGGCAGAAGTTCTACATATATAAAGGAGGAATGGATCAAATGGAAAAACAAACTGGTAGTGAGTTGGTAAAAAGAGGTATGGCGCAAATGCAAAAGGGCGGCGTTATCATGGACGTCATTAATGCAGAACAAGCAAAAATCGCGGAGGACGCTGGGGCTGTCGCTGTCATGGCGCTAGAACGGGTGCCTTCTGATATTCGTGCAGCTGGTGGCGTCGCACGTATGGCTGATCCGCGTATTATCGAGGAAGTGATGAATGCGGTTTCGATTCCAGTCATGGCGAAGGCTCGTATTGGTCACATTTCTGAAGCTCGCGTACTCGAAGCGATGGGCGTCGATTATATCGATGAAAGTGAAGTTTTGACTCCTGCTGATGATGAATTCCACCTTCTAAAAAGCGATTTTACCGTACCTTTCGTATGCGGTTGTCGAGATCTTGGCGAAGCGCTCCGCCGTATCGGTGAAGGAGCCTCCATGCTTCGTACAAAAGGAGAACCCGGAACTGGAAATATCGTGGAAGCCGTTCGCCACATGCGCAAAGTGAACAGCCAAATTCGCAAAGTCAGCGTGATGAGTGACGACGAACTGATGACCGAGGCTAAACTTTTAGGCGCTCCGTATGAACTTTTAAAAGAAATTAAAACACTTGGCAAATTACCGGTCGTGAATTTCGCTGCTGGTGGTGTCGCGACGCCTGCGGATGCTGCTTTGATGATGGAACTTGGCGCGGACGGTGTTTTCGTTGGATCTGGTATTTTCAAATCGGATAACCCAGCTAAATTTGCGAACGCAATCGTGCAAGCAACGACTTATTTTACAGACTACGAACTGATTGGCAAACTTTCCAAAGAACTTGGTGCACCCATGAAGGGAATCGAGATTTCTCGTTTGAACCCTGAAGATCGTATGCAAGATCGAGGCTGGTAAAATGAAAAAAATTGGCGTTTTAGCGCTACAAGGTGCTGTATCAGAACATTTGGACGCGATTTCACGAACTGGTGCCACTGCGGTTGCTGTGAAACATCCCGATCAGTTACACGACCTTGACGGACTCATTTTGCCTGGCGGCGAAAGCACGACAATGCGCCGTCTCATGAAGAAGTACGATTTATTTGAAACGATTCAAGCTTTCGCGAAATCTGGAAAAGGTATTTTTGGGACATGTGCGGGCTTGGTTTTGACGGCACGCGAAATAGACGGTAGCGACGACGAAACACTTGGTTTAATCGATACCGTTGTGATGCGAAATGGTTTTGGCCGGCAAAAAGATAGTTTTGAAGCAGCGATCGAGATAAAAGGTTTGAAAGGCGATCCATTTCCAGCGGTTTTCATCCGAGCGCCTTACATCGCTTCCGTTGGTGAACAAGTTAGCGTCCTCGCAACGATTGATAACAAATGCATTGCAGCCCAACAAGGAAAAATTCTCGTCACCGCATTTCATCCTGAATTAACAGGAGACACACGCTTACTTGAGCTTTTCATTGCGTCACTATAAATAAAAAACGAGCCTAAGGTAAAACTCCATCAAGATAAAAATCGCCTTACCCATTTTATTTCAGGTAAGACGAAAATCAAGATTCACACAAAGCGAGCGAAAGCGTTTGTATTCAGGGGATTTGGCGGAAACCGGAAGCGGAGCATACTAGTGTATGTGAGAACCGGAAGTCCGCCAAATCCCCTGAATGCGAGCGCTTGTCGCCGATTTATTTGGGTTATACCCCTAAACATGGTATTATTCTGCTACAGCTTGTGCCGCAGTGATCAGTGTTAAATTGTAAACATCCTTCGTATTACAGCCACGAGAAAGGTCATTCACTGGCGCGTTCAAGCCTTGTAAAATCGGACCTACAGCTTCAAAATTACCAAGACGTTGCGCAATTTTGTAACCAATATTTCCTGCTTCTAGACTTGGGAAAATGAACACGTTCGCGTCACCTTTAAGAACAGAATCAGGCGCTTTGCTCGCTGCTACGGAAGGAACGAACGCCGCATCAAATTGGAACTCGCCATCCAATACTAAATCAGGCGCTTTTTCTTTCGCAATCGCAGTTGCCTCAGCTACTTTCTCTGTTTCCTCCGACTTAGCGGAACCTTTTGTCGAGAAGCTAAGCATAGCAACGCGTGGATCAATACCGAATACCGAAGCCGTTTCCGCACTAACAATCGCGTTTTCCGCCAAATCTTGTGCAACTGGCGCAATATTAATCGCTACATCACTGAACACATATTTTTCGTCGCCGCGTACCATAATCATGGCGCCAGCTACTTTTGAAATGCCAGGTTTTGTTTTGATAATTTGTAGCGCTGGACGAACCGTGTCCGCTGTAGAATGCGCTGCGCCACTTACAAGCCCGTCCGCTTTGCCTGTGTAAACTAGCATCGTACCAAAGTAGTTCGGGTCAACGAGGATTTTACGCGCGTCCTCTTCTGTTGCCTTGCCTTTACGACGTTCCACAAATGCTGCAACCAACTCGTCAAAAAGTGGATCTGTCGCTGGCTCATGAATCGCGATGCCCTCCAAAGATACGTTTAGTTCCTTCGCTGTCGCTGCAATCGCCGTTTTATCGCCTAAAAGAATCGGAGTTACAATACCATCTTTCAAAAGTTCCGCCGCCGCACCAACAATACGCGCATCTTCGCCTTCTGGTAGAACAATACGTAGACCTTTTCCTGCTACTTGCGCTTTTAACGTTGTAAATAAATCACTCATAATTTCTTTTTCCTCCAATTAAATAATAATATGATATCTCCATTCTACTATGAATCCAGGCACTTTGACAGCAATACAAATCGACTATTACAGTTTAAAATGAATAGCCTTTGTATCAATACAGTAGCGAACAGCCATTCAAAATACTTTATCCAACTGTAGCGGCCGATTAAAATTCATGACTAGTACAGTTTACTTTTCAAATGTTGTCAATGCGGTCAACTCGGCTGGAGTTAACGGACGATATTCTCCGAGTGCAAGCGTTTCATCTAGATGCAGAGCCCCCATCCGCAAGCGTTTCAAGTAAATAACCTGTTTCTCAACTGCCTCAAACATCCGCTTCACTTGGTGGAACTTCCCTTCTTGAATCGTTACTTCCACATCAGAAACCCCATTTTCAACCTGCAAAATAACTAATTCCGCCGGCTTACACGTGTAATTATCCGAAATAGTAACGCCGTCTCTAAAAATCGTGATATCCGCTTCCGTTACAACGCCTTCGATTTTCGCAAAATATGTCTTATCCACATGCTTTTTAGGAGATAATAAATTATGCGCCAAAACACCGTTATTCGAAATAAGCAGCAATCCTTCTGTATCTTTATCCAAACGTCCGACTGGGAAAAGTTTTTTCAATCGATCTCGTTCATCTAATAAATCAATGACCGTCTGATCCCAATTGTCTTCTGTCGCACTAACAACGCCTGGTGGTTTATTCATCATCAAGTATGTAAATTCTTCATACAAGACAGATTCTCCGTATACCTCCACCAAATCTTGCGCAACATCTATCTGAAATTTCGCTTCCTTTTGACGCACATCATTCACGGTAACGGCACCATTTTTCAGTAGCTGTTTCACTTCTGTCCTGCTTCCAAAACCACTATTGGCGAGCAATTTATCTAATCTCATTCCTTCAAACGCCTCCATACCCGATTTGCATTTCTTCTATATATAATCCATTCTACCGTTTATTTCGAGTCCTGACAATCTGATTTTCCGGTGAACTTTCGTTATGTATACGGTCGATATTTTTTGCGGAGTGTCACTTGCTCATTCTTTCGTGCTTCCAGATCAGCTCTAAAGAATAAACTAACTTGCCCCTTTTCTACGCGCCCTATTTTCCCACGCTTTACTAGCAACGACAAAGCTTGTTTGGAAATTCCTAAAAACATGGCGGCTTCTTCCGTCGTAAAAAAATATTTTTCCAGTAGGACGATAGCTTTCTTTTTGTCCATGCCCGCTCACCTGCTTTCTATCGTTATTTTACTGGATATCAGATGCTTTTTTCAACTCTTAGCCTAAAAATGCTTTCATCTAATTCTAAAAAAGGCTATACTTAGTCTGTTAAGAGTATTGAAATGGAGGTATTTCATATGAATCCAATCATAGACCATCTGCGGAATCATCGTTCTTTTCGTAAATATCAAACGGATAAAAACGATTCCAAAGGCGCAATTAGACAGTATTATTCGTTCTGCTCAAAGTGCCC
>NZ_AODE01000036.1 GCF_000525855.1 Listeria cornellensis FSL F6-0969 | reverse complement strand
GAAAATGCCAAAATCGCTATGAAGACTTGTTGGTGAAAATGAAATCGATGGCTGGCGGTTCCTCACTTGGACAGCAAATCGGCATGCAATTAGGGATGCAAACCGCGATGGGGCAACTACAACACGAAATGCAAATCATAGAACGCTATCTTGATTTTGACATGAGCCACCAAAATGTGATGCAGGATGTCCTAACCAAGTTGTATCAAGTGAAACAAGGCTTAGCAGAAATTCAAAGCAGTAAAGCATTTAATACCGTTAGTCATACATTCAACACGAAAGCATTACATATGGGATGGCTAGATGGCTTGGTAACCGAGAAAAAGCCGAAACAATATAATTTTGATGACTACACGAAAACATTAGAGGGAAGTTATTGGATACTAAGTAAAAATGGTATAACCGACCAAGAAAGCGCGAAAGCAACCATTGCCTACAACGATGCCATAAAAGATGGTACAATTAAAATTGCGGATGAAGAATCAGGCGACTTTATGACGGATTATATGATTGGTGCTGTTAAGGGAATCAATATACTGAATCCAGATCAGCCATTGACTAAAATGCAAAGTTTCTCCATTATTGCAGGTGTTATGACTAGTATGGTTGCGGTTAGGGGACGTGGAAAAGTTTTCCCGAGAAGCACTATAAATAAAGTGGAATCCGACCTAAAGATAAAAGAATATGGCGAACCAATTGTTATCAAAAAATTCAATCAACTCTGGTTTGGTTAGGAGTTATATTAAGGATGTAGAACAACGAACAAGTCGCAAGCTAGCCAAAATTCAAATCGATGCTCTGAAGGATGCTTTGCGAACTAAAGAATACGCCAAACTAACACCTGTTGAAACCAATAAGCACAGGTTAGCTTTTAAACAAGTTAAAAATAAACTTATCATTGAGTGGGAGCAGAAGACTAACCAATCTTGGCCACGCTACTCAGAAGAAATTTTATCTGCAAAATCTGGTAGGGTTATACGTAAGCCGGGAGAGCCATATGATGCACACCATCTGATTGAAAATACATTTGGTGGCGAACACGAATGGTGGAATATGCACCCAGCTAAATTTCCAGATGAACATCAAGCAGGAATACACGGAGCAGGTTCGCCTGCAAAAGAATTATTTAAGGGAGTGAAAAAATAATGTCGTTTAAATTTGTGACTAACAATCCAGAAAATAGTTTTTATCCTTTGAAACTAGAGGATATCGAACAAGTAGAAAGAGAATTAAGCTTAACTTTTCCAAATGAACTACGACAATTTTATTCAGAGATTGGGTATGGCTTCTTTAAAGGTTCAGAGTATCAAATTAATAGATTAATGGACCCTGAATCAGTAAGGGATTTTAGACTTCGTGTCGATGATTACGAGTTTTATCCAGACATTGAAATTTTTGATGAAGTAGAAGAAGATAAACTAGTCTTTTTTGAAGGGGACGAGAGTACAACAATTCTGATAGGTTTAGGAGAAGGGGAAACAAGTCCAATTTATTTATTTGATACATTGATAGCTGACTCGCTCAAGGAATTTCTAGAGAAAATTATGGAAGATGATTTGTACTATTTGAAATGAGGAATTATGATTTTATAATAGAGAATTTAGAACATAAGTTTTATAGTGTTTCGTCTAGTTCTGTTCAAGAGGCAGAACTAGAGTTGGAATTAGCTTTTCCAAAGGAATTGCTCGAGTTCTATAATGAAGTAGGCTGTGGTTTTATTAAAGGCTCTAAAGGAAATATAAATCGATTAATGGACCCGATTTCAGTGAGAGATTTTCGTATGAAGGAATATGATTATGAATTTTATCCTGATATTGATTTATATGATGATTTAGAGGACGAACTCATATTTTTTGAGGTAGATGAAACAGTTTTAATGTCTATAAAAGTGACTGGGGAAGATATTAGTCCTATATTTTATAATGAAACGAAAATTGCTAATTCACTATATGAATTTCTCCAATTGATGTCTAAAGATGATAATTATTATTTGGCATTAACGAAGCAAAACTAGCGTATTGACTAGCGAGTAAGTGCTTGGTTAATGGATATTGAGGAGATTTTAGGATGCTTTTAGATATATTAAAACAAATTGCAGAGGAACAAAAATCTTTTGATGAAAAACCCGAGCTACCTGCAACCAAGGCTGAAATTCTGGAACTAAAAAAGCAAATTACTAATGACCAGTCCAGAGATATCTGGTTCTCTGACTATGCAACATTCCTTAAAATACGGAATGGTCTCGATTATGATGGGCTTGTTATTTACAATGCAAACGTCAATGATAACAATAATGGATTTATTGCAGCAAATGAAATATGGCATGAAAATGAATGGGAAGACGATTATGTGTTTTTTGGAGATTCCAATATTTCTTGGTATTGTTATAGCAAAATGAAAAACACTTTTCTGGAGCTAGATAAGCCAAGTGGGGATGTTACTAATAGATTTTCATCGTTGAATGAGTTGTTAGAATCTGCTTTCAAAAATGTTTTGTGAGTAAATGAAAAAACACACAGCTAGTGACTAATGATAGAGCGCCATCAGACTATAAATGGCATCATATGGAGGATGGAAAACCATGATGTTAGTCGATAAGAAAGCCCATTCAGAGTTTAGCTAGTGAAAGTGATGTGAATTGATGATGAAGTTGTCAAACCCAAATGGAAAAGTAAGCGAAGAAGATATTCAAAAATTTGAATCAATAAATGGTTTTGTTCTTCCACAAGTATATAGATCTTTTTTAATTGAATACTAATGGTGGTGAAACAGAGCCGAATCTTTTCTTTATATCGGAAAATCAAGGGGCAAGTGTTTTGGATTCATTTTTTGGTTTAGGTGATATATATGATAATTTACAGGACTTTATAGATATATATGATGAGCGTTTACCTAATGATTTTATTCCTATCGGGAATGATCCTAGTGGGAATGCAATTTGTGTTTCGATAAATGAAGATAATTCTGATAATATTTACTTTTGGGATCATGAGGAGGAAACAGAGAATCCTAATGAAATGAGCAATGTTTATTTTCTAGCTAATAATATTGAGGAGTTTATAAATAATTTATATGAAGATGGGAAAGACGTCTAATTAGGTAAGGGTGATTGCTATTATAAGTTACCTGCCAAAAACCTGACAAATAAAAATATATGCTTTCGAAGTTGTTGGTATGACTGTGCTTGTATTATAATGATTTTATCTAGTGGGAATAAATGCAAAAGAGTCAAAAAGCCTTTAACATCAAGGGCTTTTTTTGACTCTTTTTTTAGTGTGTTTATGGAAGTCAAAACAAGTTGTACGTTTTAAATGGAATTATTTGATCCAGAATATTAATACAACGATTACACCGAATAATGCGGAGAAGAATTTGCTGCGACTATTTTTATAGTACGCTACCATGGCAATCAAAAAGGAACCTATGAGTAGCAAACGGATAAATAACAGTACTATACTCGATGGGACAAGAATATAAATGAAAACGAATGCCAATGTAATTGTTAAAAGTGTATAAAATATTTTTTTTCATAAAAAATCCCCTTCAAGTGTATTTACAGGCCTAAGGAAAAATCGCAACATGTCAAAGTTAATCGGCTTAAAATTAGCGCCTGTACCTCGGGGAAAGCTTTGTGGCGCATGTGGATAAATACAAACAACAAAGGCGATTCCCGTTGATGTAACATCTTTTAAGTTCCTCAAAATAAAATTGACAAGTTTTCTTGTCAATGATATGATGTTGTTTGACAATAAAACTTATCAAAAGGAGATGATTTTAGTAATGAAGAAAGAAAAAAGATTTAACGTGGAAACATTAGAACAAAGTGGTTCGGGTTTAACGACTGTTATTATTGATAAGGAGACTGGTGTACAATATCTATTAGCGGCAGTTCCAAATATAGGATCTGGCATGGCGTTATTGGTCGATTCAGATGGAAAACCATTGTTAGAAAAATAAAGACATGGATCATTAATATCTAAAAAAGATGATTATGGAGAGGTATTCCTTGTTGATAACGTGCCGACAAAAGGGCTACACAGTTTTAAGTAATAACGGATAATAGAAGAAAGGGGAAGTATTCGTGGATAAAGAAGATATCTTGGCACAAAGTAGAAAAGAGAATAAGGATAAAGATTTATTCAAATTAGACATCCAGAACAAATCAGGAATAATAAGCAGTCTTGTCTTAGTGTTTTTAGCTACTATCTTATTCATTATTCAAAGTGTATGCGGTGGAGGATTTAATTTCGCTTTATTCGCATTATTAGTAGCTTACGGCGCTACAGACTTTTTGGTGAAATACATCTATATTAGGAATAATAAGTATCTTTTCTTGAGTATAGGTTATTCGGTGGCTACGATTATATTTATCCTACTACATCTGCAGCAAATTTTTAAATTAGGTGGTAGTTATTATGAGTGAAGATAAATTAGTACTAAAAAATAAATTAAAAGAAGCCAGAGCTGAGAAAAAACTCTCGCAATCTGCCCTAGCAAAAATGGTAGGGGTATCTAGAACAACAATTAGTTCGCTAGAGACAGGTCAATTTAGTCCCACAGCTAAACTAGCCTTAGTTCTTTGTATTGCTTTAGACAAAAAATTTGAAGAACTTTTCTTTTTTTTAAAGATAGTTAAATACAAGTAAAGCACGGGTAAAAGTTTTGGAGTATGCTATGATTTTTGATTCTTTTCTGTGCTGTATAAATGCTATAATAAAGCTAAACACAGCCCAAAAAGGAGCCAATCCAAAATGCCAATAAAACTAATCGCAGTCGACATGGACGGTACATTCTTGAATAACGACCAAGATTACAATCGCAAGCGCTTCAATCGCCAATATACCGAACTGAAAAAACGTGGTGTCCGTTTTGTTGTCGCAAGCGGGAACCAGTATTATCAATTAAAATCATTCTTTCCAGATTTTGCGCATGAAATTTCCTTCATGGCTGAAAATGGTGCCTACACCGTCCATTCAAACGAGGAAGTTTTTTGTGGTGAAATGAGCGAGAAAACGGTGCATCAAGTTCTCGATATTCTTCATGATTTCCAGCCGGTGAGCCTTGTTGTTTGTGGTCGAGATAGCGCGTACGTTGCTCATGATACGAGTGAGGCAGACTTCAATCAAAGCTTGAAATACTATCATAAACTAAAACGCGTGGATGATCTCTATACCATCAACGACACAATTTTCAAATTCGCGCTTACTTTTAATGAATCTGATGTGCCAGAAGTACTGGAGAAACTGCAAGAAAGCGTTGGCGATTTTATTACCCCGGTAACGAGTGGAAATGTGTATATTGATTTGATTATTCCCGGTCTACATAAAGCGCACGGCGTTAAGCGGATTCAGGAGTTATGGCACATTGAAGATCATGAAACAGTCGCTTTTGGAGATAGTGGTAATGACATCGAGATCTGCATCATGTGGCGTACGGTTTTGCAATGGAAAATGCGACGGATCCAGTCAAAAGTGCTGCGAATTATATAACGGATTCGAACGACGAAGAGGGCGTATTTAGCACAATCGACGCTATTCTGAATAAAACGTATCCATTTAACTGAAAAAAAAGACCGAACGATAAGCTTTCTGGGCTCAGCGTTCGGTCTTTTTCATCGTCTCAACAATCTGCGTAATACATAAGAAAGCACGAACCAAACAACGACACTAATCATAATCGTAGTGACCCACCCAAACGGATTATGCTCCAGCGGCAAAGGCATGTTCATCCCGAAAAATCCGGTAATAATCGTAGGAATCGTCAACAAAATCGACAATACCGTCAAAATCTTAATCGTATCATTCAGATTATTATTCAAAATATTATTATACGTCCCCGATAATTGCTGCAAAATTTGGGATGATAGTTGTGTCATCTCAACTAACTGCTTCGCCTCAATCACCGCATCTTCAAATTGCTCTTTCTCATTCGCATCGAGCGTCCGATAAATAATATGCGTCTTAATCTGCTCTAACAAAACTAGATTTTGCTTGGATGCAGAGACAAAGTAAACAATGCCGGTCTCTAAATCAGATAGAGAAAGTAAGTTTTGCTTCGTCGTTTTCTCCTTCAGTTTATCATTGATCGTTTTTCTATCGATGTCCATTTGCTCGACGAACGGAAAATACGAATCGGTAATCATAAACAAAGAACTAAATAAGAACTCAAAAATCGTTTTTCCATCGTTGTTGTTCAAAAATCGTTTCATTTTATCCGCAACATATTGATTTTTCGCATTCGTCACCGTAATAAACTGCGAGCCTTTAATCAAAAACGTCATCGGAATCGTCTCATAATGATCGTCAATTTTCTCATTGTTTGGCACATTGAAAAACAAGACAAACGTATTCGTAGCTAAATCGTATTCCAAGTGGGCGCGCTCGTTTCTATCCAGCGAATAAGCCACTACTTCATCGTCAATTTCATATTCCTCGTAGAACTTCTTTAATTCTGTAGGGTTCTCAATATTGATATTAATCCAATCATATGTCCCATTGTTAAAAGGTATTTTAGTAATCACTGCCTCATCTCCCTTTTTTCTGACTGAGCCCTTTATTATTATAGCAGTATTTCCGAATAATGAAAGTATCACTTGACCCTAAACCATACTTCAGAGTTATAATAAAACTATTCCGAAACGAGGTGCTAAAAATAATGCGTGGACATGAATTAAGTGAATTACTAGGCGTACCAGTCTCTACACTCCATTATTACGAGAAAAAAGGATTGATTCAACCACAGCGAGGCGAAAATCAGTATCGCAATTATTCTGAGCAAGATATCAAAATCATGAAATACATTTTAATTCTTAAAGAAGCCGGTTTTTCATTGGCCGAAATCAGTGAGGTGATGCAACGCTATTTCCGTGAACCACACGGCGTGGATTGCGAGGTCGAAGCTCAAATTTTTTTCCATGCCAAAATCCATGACCTAAAGCAAAAAATCGAGCAGTATCAAACAATTATTACGATTATGGAAGACTTGCCAGTAATGCTAGGCGAAGCACCATTAGCTAGAATTCAAGAAAAAAACGATGCACTCGTAGATTCATTTTTTGAGCAGAAGGGGTGGAAATAATGGCGCGGATACTTGTAGTACAAGCGGATTCGAGGGAACGCGGCACGATGAAACGTCTCAGTGGAATCTACATTACTAAAATGCAGGAATTACAACATGAGGTCCGAGTAGTCGACTTGGCCAAACTAGACTACGATAAAACGCTCAGTAAGGGTTACAAAACCGAGCGCACACCTGAAATGCTCGCCATTAATGCTTTCGCCCAACAAGCCGATCTACTCGCATTCTTCTACCCCATCTGGTTTGCGAATGTCCCATCAGCTCTAAAAGGTTTTATCGAAAATTTATTCTGGGTCGGCGAAACGTACAGCTTTAGAACGAAACAATATCTTTTGAAAGGGATGTGGCGCGGGAAAAAAGCACGCATCGTATACTCCATGGGCGGTAGCGAATTCTATCATTATTTATTCGGCTGGAGCGGGTACCGAGGCATGCGCCAACCGTTGTGGCTCAGCGGTATTTTTAGCATCCGGCGAACGAGTTTTGATAACATGGACCGCACGAAGCATAAGCCGGCCGCGTTTTATGAAAAGAAAATGCTGAAAATGGCTGCGCATGATGATCGCCGTTTAAGAGGCATTTCTCAGCATGTATAATCAAAAAGGATTTCCCAGCTCGATGCAGGAAATCCTTTTTCTAGAACCACTGAATCAATAAAACACCGCCAACCATCGAAAGCACGCCAAGTACGCGGTAACGATTAATCGGATGTCTGATAATGCCGAACCAGCCGAAATGGTCAATTGTCAGCGCAATAATCATCTGGCCACATAGTGCCAAAACAACAGTCAGCGCAGAGCCGAGTAGTGGTAGTAGCAAAATATTCGATGTAACGAAAATAACGCCAAGCGCACCGCCAGTGAAAATCCACCACGGAATTCGGCCAACACCGCGCAGTTGAAATGTCAGTCTGCGTTCGACAATTAGCGATATGAGCAGGAGTAGCGTCATCCCGACTAGAAACGAAATCATCGAAGCAATAATCGGCGAATCCACCGCAATCCGTAATCGGCTATTAATGGAAGTTTGAATCGGCGACATCATGCCCGCCGCAAGCCCCATGCACATAAACGCGATCATCGATTTAGATTTTTTTGTTGTCATAAAAAAGCCTCCTTTAGTAACGCTGCATCAGAATAACACCGAAAAACATCATCGCGATTCCCGCGACTCTTGGCAAATTAAGCTCATGAATCGGCACGCCAAACCAGCCAAAATGGTCAATCAAAAGCGCCATCACCATCTGCCCACAAAGCGTAATCACGACGGTCAAGGCTGACCCAAGTCGCGGCATTAATAAAATATTTGACGTCAAAAAGAACACACCAAGCGCGCCACCGCCGAACCAAATCCACCAAGGGTTCACCGCCAGCATATGTACATCAAATGTCCAACCGTGCTCAAAAACGAGTGCCAGTGCGATCAAAATAATACTCCCAATCAAAAAAGACACCCAAGAGGCGATAAAAGGCGATTTTGTATAGCCGCGTAGTCGTGAATTGACCGCTGTTTGAACAGGAATAGTCATCCCCGCCATCAACCCAGCCAACATCAATAATAGTGTCATCAAACAATCCTCCTTTTTCAGTAGTAGTATCATTATAGAACAAACGTGCGGATCTGTCGTTTATATTGCTTTCGTCGCTAAAATTTCTTTCAACTTCTCCCAATCTGCCATGAGTTGCGGTTCTATTTTACGATTGTAGAAAATGGCGGCAGGGTGGAATGTCGGAAAAATATCATATGCTTGCTGGGAGGGCACATAGTTAGAATCGGCGCCAAGTTGTTTGATCTTCCCGTGCCATAGGTGACCGTGCGATTCAGAAACCGTCATCTTATTATCGATGAGGCGCTTCAAGGAACAGCCGCCCAAAGCGATGATTAATTTCGGCTTAACTTGCGCAATTTCATAATCAAGAAGCGGGGCGTGTAAAATAATTTCTTTTTGTTTCGGCATTCGATTTGGGCGTTTCTCGATTTTCTGCCCAGTTTTATCAACCATCGTTTTCTTGCCAAATGGGCGACTTCGAACGATGCTTGTAATATAAACTTGATCGCGCGTTAAACCAGCGATAGCTAGCGTCTTGTCGAGTTCTTTGCCAGAACGCCCCGTAAATGGGACCCCCGTTCTAATCTCGACTTCACCAGGAGCCTCACCAATCAACATGATATCAGGTGAAAAATCGCCATTACCAAACACAAAGCCCTCCAAGTCAAATTCTCTATTTTTAAGGATAATTGGATCGATTAACTCTCGTGGATACGTCATATTATCACTCCCAAACTTGAACTTTCTTCTATTAAATTATAACATGGGAGAGAGACAGGAGGAGAAGGGATGCATTTTTTGAAATTATTTTTTAACGCGTTAGTCATCATTGGCCTTATTTTATTGGTAGCCAGATTAGTAACGGTTGCATTGCAGTTCGCGGGAATCGAGTTCACCACTTTCTTCGTCGATTACTCGATTCCATCGCTAGGAATTCTTCTGGTCGGTGCGCTCGGAAGCTGGTTTATCGACAAACGCCAGAAATAGGAAAGTGGTCTGCTCGAGTTGCTAGCAGACCACTTTTTTTTAATACCCGACGGCTTTCACTGTAATTTGAGCTTTGCCTTTCACAGTATAGACACCCGTTGCAAAGAAGGCACTAGATGGCGTTGTACCAATCAATTCTTGTGCTCCTTTGGCATTTTTTTGATAAATTTCATAATAGCGAACGTTGCCAAGCGCTTTATCCCAAGTGATACGAGCGTTTGTTTTGCGTTCTGGTGTTACTTTCTCAGCGACTTTGACATTCTTCACCGCGCCGAAGTAGCCAATATCTGTTTTTCCTTGGAGCGCAATTTCACCGATTCGAATTTTGGTATTAAGTTGTGCTGTGGTCGTTGTTGTTTCAAGCGAAATTTCTTTAATCGTTTTACCGTAGTAAGGACTGAGCGTCGTGGACCAGTTGACCCAGCCAGTACCCGAGGCCTTCAACGCGATTTTACGAGGATTTTTCTCACCTGCAAATTGCAACACGAGTTTATGCGTATTTCCAGTGCCTTTCCCCTTCATCGAAAAAGTCGTATCTCGCTTCACTTTGATATCTGTTGCAAATAATTTCGTCGTTGTCGTCCCGTTCTTCACCGTATTTCCAGATAAAAGTAGGGAGGAAGCGCCTGTATAAGCGTCATCTGAGGCAATGCTCACCGCTAATTTATTACCCCCTTTACTATCTAAAATAAAGCGATAAGTCGGCATCACATCTTGCATCCCGCGCTGATTCCATTCGCCATTCTGCAAACGAACGCCATTCTTATTGAAAAATGTTCCTTTCCCTGTGTTGAAATTGGTTTTGAGTGGAAGCGCCGAAATTCCGGATTTCTCTGGGAAATATTTTGCGATTCCTTGCCAATCTTTTGCACCAGCTACATTTTCAGGATAGCGTGGATCGACTTTATTCCCATTCCAAAACTTATTTTCTTTTGCTACAAAATCAGCCTCACTCGTCGAATTGTAGTAAACCCAGCCAGGAATATAGAGGCCAAGCGAAACAATAGGTGCTTGCCCAGCAGGAGGGATAATCGCGCCCCAATTGACATTACTATTGTAACCATTGGATTGGACATCGACGCCAGCATATAATTTATGTGGATTCACACCAAGCGCGGCCGCATTTTTATTAGACGCTACAAGACGGTCCGGATTCCAGCGAAAGTCAATAAACATCCCATTCGAAACTGCTTTTTTATTCTGTGTTAAGAAAGGACTGTTCTTTTCATTCAAAGCGCCTTGCCAATCAATTTCGCCAGTCGTCGTCATCGAATCGTACCAAATGATTTGCTGATTTGCGCCTTTTTTAGCTTGCATATATTTCAGCACATTTTGCATCGCAACGGAATCAGCAGCTGTAAAACCAGTCGTTTCTTGATTGATAAACCAGCCATCGAAACCGTAATAATTCGCGACTTCCAGCAATTTATCAGCCACAGGATAACGGCCATTCGTATCCTTCGTAATAAACTGTTTCACCCATTCGGTTTTGCCACCATATACATTCGGCGGGAAAAAGACAGTCCCGACAACAGGCACGCCGTTTTTATGCGCCATATCAATCGTATCGGCACTCGGTGGAATAATAATCCCTTCACCAGAAGAACCAGCCCAAGCAACCAGCACATCAACATATTGCCATTGCGTCGGATTGTAAACTTGGATACTCTTAAAACCCTGCGAAGGCGTTCCCGCTGTGTGCTGATTAATAATATCAAGCGACATCAGTTCCCCTTTACTCGTTTGCGTAGCGTTAGATTTAGCTGATGTCACACGTTTTTTCAAAGGAATCGTGCCTTTATTAAACGGTGCATCTGGATCTGTTTTTGGACTCCATTTTAGCAATTCATCCGGGAACCAATAAGAGGCAAACGGCTGACCCGTCTTCGCTTGCGTCTCCTTATCCTCCGCGGTCATCGCATACGCGCCTTGAGATGGAGCAAGTACTGAGGTAAAAAGTGATATACTTAGTAAAGCAGTTAACATTTTCAGTTTTTTCCATACGTCTCTCCCTTTCTAAAATAATAATGCGCTTACATTTCTACCTACAAAAACAAGGTGCTTCCTCAAGCCTACTACAAAAATTTCCAATAAAAAAAGTAGCTGATCTAAAGATTACTAGACTAAATTTAGTTCTGTGCTTGACTCTCCACCTATGTCATAGTTTAAAATAAAGATATAAAAGCTTAACAAGGAGGCATAACATGTTCCAAATCGGCGAATTTTCCAAACTAGCAAACGTAAGTATCCGATCTTTGCGCCATTACGATAAAATAGGTTTACTCACCCCTGAAAAAATCAACACAGAAACTAATTATCGCCATTATTCGGCAAAGCAACTGCAAACTATCAACAAAATTCAAAAACTAAAAGAAATCGGGCTCAGCCTCACCGTCATCAACAAAATTTTATCATCTGGATTTGACGCGAAAACAATCCAATCCCATTTTGCGATTCGCGAATTGGAATTACAAGAAGAGTTAGAAACAATCAAGCAACAAAGTCTACTTCTAGAAAGTTCGCTAGCGGTTCTAAAAGAAGACAGCGCTAAATGGAACTATCATATTACCAAAAAAGAGATTCCAGAACGCTTTGTTGCGAGTGTTCGAAACACGATCCCATCTTTTGCGAGTGAAGGTCTGCTTTGGGAAAGACTATACGCTGAAATTATTCCGCAGCAAGTCCAATTTACGAAAGAGCCTTACAGCATGGCCATTTTTCATGATGACACTTATCGTGAGGCAGATGTCGATGTAGAGGTCCAAGCTGCCGTTAAAACCGCAGATTACGAGTCAAGAAACGGTATATTTTTCAAAGAAGCCCCCGCGGTCACCGTAGCCTCTGTTATAATAAATGGGAGCTACGAACAAATGACAGCCGTGACCGAAACCGTCGCGATTTGGCTAGAAAATCATAATTATCAATTAAACGGGCCGATGTTTAATATTTATCACGTATCCATCGCAACCGAACCCAATCCAGAAAACTGGGTAACCGAAGCATGTTTCCCAATCAAGGAGGAAAACCATGAAATATGAATGGCGAAAACAAGACAAAAAAATCTAACTTACCAAAAGTAAATCCAGAAATAATCGATCTCGGACCAATGACATACATCACGATACGCGGAAAAGGCAATCCTAACAATCCACTATTTTCAGAATTAGTCACGGCACTATACGCCACATCCTACGCAATTAAAATGATGCCGAAAAAAGGGATAACCCCTGAAGGATACTATGACTATACCGTATTCCCGCTAGAAGGATTTTGGAGTTTAGAACCTGGAAGTCTCGTTTTTGATAAAGACAAACTCACGTATAAAATCATGTTGCGCCAACCAGACTTTATTACACCAGAACTATTCGAAATAGCCAAAGAAAAAGCAACCAAAAAAAATTTCCAAAGAATACCTTTGTCAACTGAAGCTTGAAGAAATAACAGAAGGACTAAACCTGCAAATGCTACACGTGGGAAGCTTTGATGATGAAGCTGCATCGTTTGTAAAAATGGAAGCATTCTGTGAAGAGAATAATATAGAAAGAATCAGCAAAAACCACAAAGAAATTTATTTATCAGATTTCAAAAGGGTGTCTTCAGACAAACTTAAAACAACGCTCCGCTTTGAAATAAAGTATAAATAATAATACGAAGCTTCTCAATCTAACTAAAAACTAGATTGGGATTTTTTTATACACTTATATATGAACTAATTTCATAACTCCTAAGCCTTGCGGCTCAAGAGATTTAAAGCAACAAAAAAGAGGAACCTCCCCATTTTTGATATAATGTTAGGTACGAGCCAAACAAAATCAAAAAGGA